>JAWXVD010000018.1:0-40090 GCA_044425705.1 Eubacteriales bacterium
CCATACCATTCACTGCTGCATTTTCTGCCAATGCAATGTTCATTCCAAATGGACACACGATTCCTGCTGTTGGTGCATACAAAGCTGCATGAAAAGAATCCGCAAGATTAGGCTCCATTTCCTTGGCTTTTCTTGCGGAAATAATTTCTAAACCTTGTACTCCATTGGCAATTCCCTTTTTATATAATTTCTCCAAACTTGGCATATCTTCTTCCTGCAAACATAGTACCAAGGAACCACCTTGTACAAAAGGGAAATCTAATTCTTCTGATAAACCTTTCATCATTCCATTGCCTTCTACATTTAATTTTGCCATAAGGCTACCAGTTCTTGCATCATATCCAGCATGTACAATCCCACTATTAGCCTTAGATGTTCCTACGCAAACATCTTCCCCTTTTTCTATAACGCAAAACTTTCCTTTATATCTGGACAATTCTCTAGCAATTGCTGCACCTGATACACCAGCACCAATGATTACTACGTCGTACATACACTCCTCCACTTCAGCAGATTAAAATTATTTATCACAAATATGTATAGTCTAAAACTACTCAAAAATTTTCAGACTAGTTTTAGACTATATATAATAAATTCTATTTTATATCAATTCATTTATACCCAATACCCGTAATATATTGCCACCCATAACCTTTTGTTGCTCATCTGATGATAAATTTGCTCCTTGCAAAATTGCTTTATACATTGCTACACATCCATGTGATAATGCAAATGGTGAATCACTTCCAAAACATATTCTTTCGCTTCCTAAACTCTTCAAAGCCTTGATAATTGAAATGTCTCTTATTGCACTACCTATTAAAGTAATATTATTGTGCTTTGAAGCAACTTCGATTGCTGCTGCACTCAAATCAGCAAAACAAGCTCCTCCCATATGCACCATGAGGATTTGAAGTTCTGGATATAACTCTGCAATTTTTGCTAATCTGAATGGATGCGTAAATTCATAAGCATCTCCACCTATATGAAATGCAATAGCTTTTCCTGTTTTTGCAATTTCTTCTACTAAAGGTAATGCAAACTTTGGATCATCTATGAAATATTCATTCTGAGCTCCATTCATTTTTATCCCATAAAATCCATACTCTTCAATACAACGACGTATTGTATCCTTTGACTTAGTAAATCCCAAATGAGGATCAACCCATCCAAATCCAATAATCTTATCATGATATATTTTACTAGCATTATACAAATATTTCAATGATTCATCAAGATTTCTTTCATAAGGCGGTTGTATCCATGTAAGTGTTTTATCAATTCCTGCATAATCCATTTGATTAATTAACATTTCAATTGTATTATGTGCCCCATATGTTTCATATGGTGATATATGTGCATCCGCATCTATTATATACATATATTGTCCTTCTTCCTAGATTATTGTTTAATACCACCAAAAGCAATTCCTTGCACAAATTGTTTTTGGAATAGCGCAAATACTGTAATTAGTGGAATCATTGAAATAACTGCCGCTGCTAAAATAATACCATAATGAGGTACATCTGCTCTCCAAAATGCAACAATACCTACTGGTACCGTTCGTTTATCAGCACTGTTTATCAACAAAAATGGCCAAAAGAAATCTGTCCATACATTCATAAATGTAAAAATTACCAATGTTACAAGTCCTGGCTTTGCTATTGGCATTAGGATACGTAACAGAATGTTAAATTCACCCAATCCATCAATTCGTGCAGCATCTACTAGTTCTAATGGTAAAGCTTTAAAAAATTGATGCAACATAAACACACCAAATGCGCTAGACATATAGGGTAAAATAACACCTGTATACGTGTCTATTAGTTTAACTTTGCTAAAAAACATAAACATTGGAACAAAACTCGTTTGAACTGGTACAATCAATCCCAATAGGACTAATGACAACACCAATGAACTACCTCTTACTTTTAAAACAACCATTGAATACGCCGCCATTGCAGATGTAATAACTACTGATAAAGTAGCTACACATGTTATCAACGCACTATTTAACATATTTGTTGAAAAATCGACAGCCGTCCATGCTTTAATATAGTTATCTATAATTGGTTCACTTGGCAATAATGTTGGTGGATATGCCATAACATCTGCAACCTCTTTAAAGGATGAAGATACCATCCAAAAAAATGGAAAGAGACAAATTAATGCATAAAGTGATAAAGGTATATAACCAATATAATAACTCAATTTCTTTTTCTTTAGCTTTTTTTTATCCATATTTTATCTCCTTAATTGTTTCCTGATGCACCTTTTAATCTAGATAATAAAAGTTTTTGTAATAATACAAAAAATAAAACAAATATTGTAAAAATCATTGCAATTGCTGAACCATATCCAATATTAGTGTACGCAAATGCTTGTTCATAGAAATAAAGCATAATTGTAGTCGTTGAACGAACAGGACCACCACTGGTCATAATATAAAATTGATTAAATCCTTTTAATGATCCAATACTTGCTGCCTCCATAAGCATTTCAGGAACATCTTGTAAAGCGGCCAAATAAAAAATTGCATAATATCCAACACCTTTCCAAATAGATGCAAACGTAATTAATGGCAATGCCTGCGTTGGACTTTGTAAAAATTGTTGCGATTGCATACCTAGTAACTTTAACACATAATTTGCAACACCAAAATTAGGTTCGAAAATAAACATAAATACTATAGAAACAATAACCCAATCTACTACAACTGGTAAGTAATAAATTGTACGAAAAATACCAATTCCTTTACGTTTTAAATTTAATACTAATGCCATTAGCAAACCGAAAACCACAACTCCTGTACCATCAATTAACACATAATAGGCAGTATTTTTTAAAGCCTTAATAAATACATCATCACTAAACAATTTCTGATAGTTTTTTAGTCCAACAAAGTTATTCTTCATTGTTAATAATGTGAAATCTGTTAAAGAATAAGACAATGTTCGAAAAAGGGGATAAACAACAAAAAGGATAAAATGCAACACAAATGGTAACAAAAAAATGTATCCTATTAATGTTCGTTTTTTTATTTTAAACATACAGTTCTCCCTTCTATATAGCTAGGACACAAATCGTGTCCTAGCTAATAAATTTATTCTCCAGCTAGCAATTCATCATATTTTTTTGACGCTTCTGAAAGTGACTCTTGTACTCCATCATATATACTATCACTTAATTCTTGTGCTCCCTCGAAATCATTCATAGAAATAATGGTTCCTGCTTTTGCCATGTCCGCCACATACATTGTGTCAACATGTATAACACCTGGTGCTGAACCCGAAGCAATCATTGTCATCAATTTTTGTTGAATTTCAGTATTATCCCCTACTTCCTCAACAACCTTAACAACTATATTAGGATTTCAACCATAAATGCTTCAATAGATGCCTCATAAACAGGTGTTCTAGAGGGATCCCCTGCAATCCAATATTCCAAATAAATCGTTTCCTCTTCATTTGTACTAGAAACTTGTTCTGTTTCTACCTCTGTCACTGTACTCTCCGATGTTGTTGCTGTCCCCGCTGAGCAACCAGAAAGTGTCCCCACTACGAGTAACATACTTAATACTAATGCTAGTGTCTTTTTCATACCTTCTTCTCCTTTTCTTTTTTTATTTATTTATTTGAGCCAAACGGCTAAAATTACCTGAAATCACCCCTTCACCTACAATAGACAATCTAAATCCTTTCGGTGGAATACTATACTCTTCACAATGGTATGTTGTGATACCATAATTCACTTGCACCCTTGTATTATCACCAAACAAACTTTCTTGCACTGCAAAGTCTTCTGTCAAAAAATTATGAACTATTAATTCACTAAAGGCTGTCTGTTTATGTAATTTCCCTAATAAATCATAACACTGTTTAATCATTGGGAGTAAATCTTCCCATTGATCATAAACTAAGCTCCAACTAGAAGGTTGTCCACTAAGCAAATCATGCAACAAATGATTTTCATGATCTTCCCTACCAAAAGGTTGTCCATGTTGCCAATAACAAATTACAGAATCATGATATACAAGATTGAACAATGGTGTAGCAATACCAAATCCTGGCGAATCAATTCCTGAAAAATAGCCATAAGCATCACCTGGTAGTCCTTCAAAATATGGACAATGTGATGTCGCCCAATCTATTCCTGCTTCTCCTCCTATAATAAGGTTCTTACTCTTCAAATATTCAAGTACTCGTAATTTCATTGTTTTGTCATCTGAACGTGTGAGTGGATGTTCCTCATCATAACATTCATATAATAATGCTGATGTAATTGTATCTAAATAATATGAACTAACCGGAACATCTTCCAAAAGTTCTTCTACAGTTTTGCGAATTAATTCCAAAGATGTTTCTGAACAAACCAATCTGCACAATCCTCCATCCCACACTCCCCCTAGTTTTACTGTTCCATCTGGATGCTTCATCACTAATTTTTCATCGTAAGAAGGCGAATCTAAATAAATATCTTGATAATTATCATGCAATGCAAAAATATAACCCAAATCAATTACTTTCTTTGCTGCTTTTGCCAATCCTTCTGTTCCGCCAGCAGGCGCTGCTGCTGGTAACATGTCAATATGCTCTCTATCATAACCCATACGATTCCATCCACCTAATAAAACGAGTGCATTTTCAATGCCAACATCTCTTAAAGATTCTGCCATTTCTTCAACCTGTTTAAAAGTTGTATGTACACGAGTATATCCATTTAAAATAGGCTCTGACCATGAACGGTAAAACGGCATATTAGGTCGATTCGTATATATATAAATTTTTATATCTGGGGCTCCAATTAGTTTCGCAATTTCTGGATTTTCTTGGATTTTATCTTGTAAAGATTTAAAACGTCCTGTTTCTATTGCCAATTCACGATAACGCTTGGTCATTCCTACATATCCATTTTTGAGAATCTCTACTTTCAATTTTCTTTTATATCCAAAATTTCTCCTGCTCGCATTCCAAACAGGTGTCAATGAGCAAATCCTCGTTCCTGGAATTATGCCTTGATGTGAATCAACAACCTCTTCATTTTCATCGACTACAGCATTTCCTATTATATGTAAACTAGCATCTTCAGGAGTATCCATGTATGCAAATATTGAAGAATCATTATTTTTCGCACCAAACCATGTCATATTTAATTTATATGATTCAAATGGTATGGTAGTATTTATATCAGAAATATTAGCCCAAGTATTATGCATATATCTCATGAATCCAGCATCTAAGCGTCCTGGAATAATCAATCCTTGTTTATAAGGTACTGTAATATAGCTATCTGATGCTCCAGATTCAAAATTGAAAAGATGTGCTGGATATTCTACACTCTCATATTGAGTGCCTTGAATTTTCAAAATAATTATTTCTAAACAATCATCCATTAATTTTAATTCTGTTTCTACAACAAACGGATACTCTCCTTCTGATTCAAAATGCATTTTTACTCCTGATGCCATTTCTTCTAATTCAGCGTTTCCCAATGTCTCTTTTGTACCATCCTCGAAAGTTATCCATCCAGTATTATTAAAACTCCATGACTTATTTGTTGTCATATCCCAAAAACATATTGTCCCATCACTGTCAACTACTAACTTACTATTTATATTTTCTCTAATTAGCATATTAATTTTCCCTTCCTTTAATATTCATCAATAAGCGAACTCCATGCTTCAAAACTATCTACAATAGCTAGATACAATTCTTCTCTGTCCTTTTTAGTAAAAGCCTGATATATTCTTGTATGATCTAAAACTGCTTTTTGTGGGATTTGTTCCATTGACATTTCAATAGATTCTCTAAAAAGCTGTAAAACAGTCATACCGATTCTAATGATAAACGGATTATGTGTCGCATTTAAGATTGCGATATGAAAACTCAAATCATCATCTGCTGTTTGGATTCCTGCCTTAACTTTCTCACAAAATTCTAAATGCACAGTTTTGATTTTTTCAACATCATCATTTGTTGCTTTTTCTAATGCTAATAAACTATACATTGGTTCAAACTGTGTACGTAATTCTAAAATATCCCCTTTATTACCACATTCAATTAAAAGTTGATATAATAGCGGATTAACACTATCTTCCCTAATTCCAGTTGCAATATATGTACCATCACCTTGCCTTGTCTGTACAACACCTAACACTTCCAACATTTTAATTGCTTCGCGAACGCTTGATTTTCCAACACCTAGACTTTCACATAATTCTGTTTCTGTTGGAAGTCTATCTCCGGGACGTAATTTTTTCTTTATCATAGCCTCTTTAATTTGTTCCATAACAATTTTAGCTAATGAACCTTGTCTAACATTTTTAAACATATTCTTACCTCTATCCACGTTTCCCTCCTCTGTATAATTCATCAGATGTCTGTCTTAATACGTGTGATAACATATTTTATCCAATAGCACAATGTATAAAATACATATTATTTACTATTTATTTTTATTAATTTTCACCAAAAAACTAAGTTTTACTTATTCCTGCAACATACTCTTTAAACTCTAGCATCATAAAATTATTATTTTGTCCTAAAACTATCTAGATATGAAAATACAGCAGTTTTATTCATATCTAGGGCGTCTAAAAACGTTAGTACTTACATTTGGTTCTTTCAAATGTTAGTACTAACGTTTTTAATCGAGCGGGAGCGTCCCTTTATATGAATAAAACTGCTGTATTTTCTGAGCCACTTTCTACACGGACAAAATAAATTTTACGAGAATATTTCCTCATCAAAATCATCCATACTACAACAAGAGAAAAAAGTACATTTTCTGCCCTCATACATTCCTATATCAGTTGTAGACACAAGCATAGTTTTATTTGTTTTGATCACTTTTCTAATACATCTATATTTTTCTTTCTTTTGCTTTTTCATCTGAATGATTGAGCAGTTACTACATTTTTATGTCCTTCCATGTAAAATATGTAAACGTAATTTATCTAGCTCTGTTTCAGGTGCAATCCCATCTTCACACACCATTCATAGGTATTACGAAAGTATTGTATATCTCCTTCTGGAAAATCATGCATCAATGCGAAGGCAACTACTTCTCTTTATTCGTTTATTCATCTCGGGAATATCTTCATTCAAAAATATTACAAATAGTGTTCGTTGGGCATCATCTTAATAGAATCTTGTTTATCACACTTGCCAATGATTACACGTTTGAAATTGGTAATATTGAGTCCTTTTGTATACACTCTTGCATATTCATGATAAACGTATTCAGTTTCTCTTTTTTCTATAAGCAATTTTTCCTTCGTTTATGGATATTTTTGCTAAAAAATCAAGATACATGCCACCTTTCCGCCGAGATGTATTTACGCCTTAATCAGTTATGACAAAAAACATAAAAAAGTAAGTTAAATTGCCCATTTATGGGAAAATCTATATTTTTTTAGATCTGGTTTTGTACAGATGTAAAATTCTAGGAAGTTAACAATTTATCCAAATTTAAATTTTCATTTGTATCAAATTTTCAGACATTCAAAAATTATATTAACTTTCCTACTAATTCTTCATTCGTTAACATAGGAAACTGTTTTAACAATGCTTTTACTTTTAAAACAAATGTATTTTCTACATCTAACAAATCTGCTATTTCATCAATTCCACTTTGCTTCTGTAGCTGTTTCTTGATGATTTTTATACGATTAAGTGTTTCTCCGATTTTTCTTTCTCTCTCCAATATTTCACACATAATTTCTATTCCTCCTTGCTCTTCTTTCAAAAATCTCACTCGCTTCACCAAATTTGGGAATGCTTTATGTTCTAATACCCCATCTGAATTTATCATATACTTTAGTAATTCCGTTTGTTCCCATGTGTCACACTTTCCATTTAAATTTACATAATACTCATAAGTTCCATTAGGAGCTTCCACTTCATTAAGCAATACCTGTCCCTTTAAATCTTTTAATTCACTATTTGTATTTTCAAACACTCTTTTAATCTTACTAATTCCTTTTTTAGTGCCTCCGAATCTCTTTTTCGAAATATAAATCCCATGCACATCTGATAATCCTTTATATTCCTTACTTTTTTCTAAAATTTCCACATCCACGCAAGCCGAATTATAGCGAATCCTCTTCATATGGTCTTCATTGTTCTGCGGATGCATCTCCAAATGGATTCTTGTAGCCATTTCTTCTATCGCTAAAATATCTAATACCACTGAATGGCTTGCCAGTTGGCGAATAGAATACTGAGACTTCACTTCCTTGATTTTAAATTCTTTTTCCGTAATAATATTTGTTACTTCTTCACAAGCTTCTATATCTTCAAGTACCTTACTGAAAAAAATATCGCTAGTTAGCTGAAATAATAAAATCGTTTTTCTTTGTTCCTCTTTCAAACATTTCTCTCCTTATACAGTTGTTGGCACAGAAGAACGATAGCTATTTAGAGACAAAACCATTTACTGCAAGAAATAGCATATTTTAAAATAATAATAAAAATATTCTCTATCCTTCTTCTGCTTTTATTATGGGGTATTTGTAAAGCGAGAAAACTTCTCTCATTTCCTAGATGCGGATAGATTTATAGATACTTTCATATGCCATGTAAAGTCCATAGATACAAAGTCGTTAGAATTCTTGCTTATGTTACTTTATTCTAACCAATCTTTAAAGAAAATACAAGTGACATTTTTACCAAAAGTCAAAATATTGTTACATTTCGTTACTGCGTGAACAGTAACGGGGAATGATTCAAAGCAAACATTTCTTGCCTTTTTATCTTATTTTCGTTATGATAAAAATATAAACGCTTCTACCATATATACTAATCAAAATATAACTTCTTGTAAAGGAAATAATCTATTATGAATAAAGAGAATACACAAAATATATCCGATAGGACTTGCTATAATAAACACGTGAATAGACAATTAAAATACCAAGTTTCCCCAGATGAAGATGGGATGAGAACAGAAACCTTCTTAAAAAAGAAAGGCCTTTCTTCTAAATTAATCATTAAATTAAAAAAAGCTCCAAATGGGATTACCTTGCATGACACACTAATCTACACCACCCAAAAATTATCTGCTGGTGATGTGATAACTTTGACTTTACCATTAGAACAATCTTCTGAAAATATCGTGGCTACAGATTTACCCTTTCCAATTGTTTATGAAGATGAAGATATTCTTGTTATCAACAAACCTGCTAATATGCCTATTCATCCTTCTCAAGGCAATTACAAAAATACTTTAGCAAATGCTGCCGCTTTTTATTTTCAATCAAAAAATCAATCTTTTGTATACCGTGCTATCAACCGACTTGACCGTGATACTACTGGTTTACTTATTTTGGCAAAGAATCCTTTTAGTGCTTGTTTTTTATCTGCTTCTATGAAAAATAAGCAGATTAAACGTGAATACCTTGCTATTGTCAAAGGCACAATCGAAGAAGCAGATACCATATATGCACCTATTTCTAGAGTAGATGATTCTACCATAGAGCGAATGGTAGACTGGATTTACGGCGAATTAGCCATCACCCATTATAAACCTTTGTCTTATCGAAATGGTCTTTCCCTTCTTTCTGTCACCTTAGACACTGGGCGCACCCATCAAATTAGGGTTCATTTTGCTTATATTAATCATCCCCTATTAGGCGATTTTTTATATTACCCTGATTTTTCGAAAATCAATAGGCAATCACTACATTCTCATAAGATATCTTTTCCCCACCCGATAACTGGCTCTCAAATGGAGTTTGTTTGCCCTTTACCTAGTGATATGATAGCCATGTTAACTCCGAAATAATCTTTTTCTTAATTCTTTATATTGAAAAGGAATTAAGGGATAGAGATACATGTTTCCCGATACGCTTTTATTCGTTGCCATAATCATACAGATTGCAATTGTGCCAATGCCAAATCCCCAAATACCAAATACAGATGTAGTGAGTAATAGTAAGATTCTCATAAATTTCAATGCATATCCTAATTCAAAATTACTTTGTGTATAATTAGCGATTGCCACAAAGGCCATATAGAGCATGACTTCTGAATTAAACCATCCAGAATCTACAGAAAATTGTCCTAATACAATACCCGCCACAACACTAAGGGGAGTGGTTAACATATTTGGGGTATTAATAGCCGCTAATTTCAATCCATCTATTGCCAGTTCTAAAATCAAAAATTGCCACACAATAGGAACATGTATAGTATCTGTAATGATAATAAATTCCAATTCTCTTGGAATCCATTGGGGATTTTCAATCAGTAACAAAAATACTGGAGTCAAAAACAGAGTCACGATACCTATCAAAAACCTAGATAACTTTAAATAACTACCTGTAATAGGTGGAAAATAATAATCATCTGCTTCATCCATAATGTCAAACAGAGAGGTAGGCACTATCATAACCTGTGGTGCATTATCCACTAAAATAATTAAATTCCCTTCTAAAATAGATGCTGCTGCCGTATCGGGTCTTTCTGTATATTTAAACTTGGGAAATGGATTATACCATCTTCCCGCATAAATGGACTCTGCTAAACTTTCTTGATTCATGGTTAAGGCATCCCGCCTAATATTTTTTATCTTTTCTTGCATTTTTTTTAGAAATGTAGCATCTACTCGATTTTTCATATAACAAAATACTACATCTGTTTTTGAACTTTCTCCTACCGTATAGATTTCCATTGCTAAGTTAGATGAACGAATCCTCCTTCTAATCAATGCCGTATTAAATACAATGGTCTCTACAAATCCATCTCTAGAACCTCGCAAAGTTTTATCCTTGGATGGCTCTTCTACACTTCTGGCTGGATAGCTTCTACAGTCTAAGCCAATACAAACATCATACCCATCTATAAAAAAGGCTGTTACTCCTGATAGAATATTTTGAATAGCTTCCTTTTGTGTTTTGATTAAGGAAACCTCCACATAAGGTACTATGGTTTCTATTAATGATTCACTACTTTCTGGCAAATCTTCTTTTTTTAAGTTATGAAAATATTCTAACAGCTTCTCTAAAATTGCTTCTTCTACAAACCCATCAATAAAATATAGCCCCCCTTGTACGCCATCTATAGAAATAGGCTTATATAATACATCAAAGTTTTTTCCTATTCCCAATGTATCTGTTATCTTTTGATTATTTTCCTCAAAATTTTTTGAAAGCATAGTTTTCCTCCACCTTTTTTCTTAGTATAAAACATTTGTAGGAAAACTATGCTTTCTATATATTATCAATTACTTTTTCTTAGTGCCATATCGAACTTTTTCATATAAATCATGTAATTCTTCTATCTCTAGGTTAGCCATCTCTTCCATCTCTGCTGGTGTTTGCCAATGCTTTGGTCCATGTTTCTTTAATTCTTTTTTGTATCTTCTTCTAATTTTCATATCCTCACTAAAATCAAAAAATTCGTACCACTTTTTCTTTCTAATCTCTCGTTTTAAAATTTCATCATTCACATCCACACTTGACTCAATCGTATCATTCTTTTCAAACTGTACTTGATTAAAGGTGACGATAATTTTATAAACAGCTCGTACTATGATATATATCAATGCTCCATAGAAGACAACAATCATAATCTTTTCAAGTATTTCCCACAGAACCTTCAATTTAGAATCTTCCTGTTCTCCACCAACAAGTTCTGATAAATCCATTCCTCCTTGTTGTTGCTCTTCTTGTTCATAAACCTCTTCTTCAAGCATTACTGCTTCAAATTCTGGCATTGTAATCGCAAAAAATTCATATTGATACTGTATAACGGGTATCATCCACAACAACATCAGAATTGACACTATAAAAAAGATTTTAATACCTGTATCTAAAATCCTATTTCTTGGCATATTAGCTTTCTCATGACGGATTCTAATATACTCTTCAAAACGACATAATCCATGAAATGAAAAGGATAATAATGAGCCTATAATCAGATGATATATTGCCATTTTTTGTAAAAAGATATCTTCTGTAACACCACATAACAGGATATATGCAACAATAGCTAATAACAAAGTAAAATGGGTATCATCTAGACTCCCCTCCATACCCTGCAGACGATTTGAAAATCTAATGACCCACAAAAAGACTGTAATCACCACAAAAAGTATACTGCCTGTAATGATATAAAACGCAACAGATACAAAAAGTCCTAAAAAAATAAACTGGCCTATATTTTTTAATTTTTTCATTCCAATTTTGAAAATAATCAAGGGAAATATAAAGAATAGACCTTGTATGTAGTATAGTTCCACTCCATTTCCCATCGCTAAAAGCTCATCTACCTTGGTTTCTAAAAATGCATATCCCAAGGAAATGAGTAACGTCCATACAATATGTGGAATATATTTGTAAATCGTGTATTTATTCACATGTATTTTCACTTCTACCTCACCCTACTCAGTCAAATCACCTGACTCTAATTCCCATGTTATGTATTGGTTATGTATTCCTTCTACTTGCGGTTTTATATATTGATACGGAATAATCCATAAAAAATCTTCTAGATTCTGTTTTACTATGTTCTCTAATTCTAAATTTTTAGAAACCAAAACTACATAGGTATCTTTTGGCACTTCTTTTAGTAAACTGTCCATAGATAACTGGTCAACTCTTTCTAGCTTTGCCAATTCTTGTTTAATCACTGAAATGCCTAATCCTCTTACATCATTAAG
Source organism: Eubacteriales bacterium (assembly GCA_044425705.1). Classification (GTDB taxonomy): domain Bacteria; phylum Bacillota; class Clostridia; order Lachnospirales; family Lachnospiraceae; genus JAWXVD01. The sequence continues at coordinate 12,661 of JAWXVD010000018.1, forward strand.
CACAATTCTTTCTTTTGTTCTACAATCAATTCCATTTGTCTCTAAATTAACCTCTACCCCTTGTACTAGCAATCGTTCTACCAAAGCAGATGCAATACGGATAGATTCTTCATTTAAATCTTCAGCTAATACACTCCGATTCCCATATGTATCTAATAAGATGAATACATTTGAATTCATAGAAGAATCATACATATTAACCACCAAATCCTGTGATTTTGCAGTTGCTTTCCAATTAATACGATTCATAGGATCGGTCATTGTATAATTGCGAATTCCACCAAATGCAAAAGGATCTTCATACAGTTTTTTCTTTACCAACAAGTCTCCCATAATTCTTGAAAACGGAGTTGCTATCCTATCACTTTTTACTTTTCTAGGATATACATAAAAAGATGAAAAACAGGATTTACTTCCCAAATGCTTATCCATCAAAAATAAATCTGAAGACATCATTTCAATCTTTTCTAACTTATAATATCCTCTCTTTTGACAAATAATTTCAAAGGTTCGACTAATTTTCCTTTTGATTCCTACAGCAAAAACATCTCTTCGATATAGCTTATCACTAACAGCTGAGTTAGCCATATCCGTATACTTTAGCCCTTTGTCTAATTGAAAAAATATTTCTAAAATAGGAAGTGGAAGAAATTTATCGTTAATGATAATTTCTTTGATATTGCTTCGTTCTCCTTCATGTACGTTTTCACTAGGGAGATACACTTCTACTTTTAACTTTTTATCCCAAAATTTTCGATAAATAACATTAACACTCACGTATAATATGAAAGCAATAAAAAAAATAATTACTACTATCATTGATTCCATTCCTCCGTTGTAATAGGAACTGTTTGTAACAACTGTGCAATCACTGCTTTTTGCTCTTTTATAGAGGAATATCCATCTGTAATTTTCATTCTATGTGCTAAAACAGGTTCTGCTAATGCTTTTACATCTTCAGGAATGACATATTGTCTGCCTTGTATATACGCATAAGCTCTTGTCGCTTTTAATAACGCTAAAGAACCTCTTGGACTGATTCCTACTTGTGCATAAGATTTTTTTCTAGATTCTATAGCAAGATTTGCAATATATTCTACAATCAAATCATGCACATATACTTGCTTCACTTCCTCAATCATAACCACAATATCTTCAATAGATGCTACCTTTTCTAATATAGTTAAAGGTTCACCTGTCATAAATCGTTTTAAAATAGCAAGTTCCGATTCCTTAGATGATTCTTCCATATGAATTCGCATAAGAAAACGATCTAGCTGTGCTTCTGGAAGCGCATAGGTACCTAAGGTTTCCAGTGGATTTTGTGTAGCGATGACTAGAAACGGTTTTTCTAATGTTCTCGTTACTCCATCTACTGTAATTTGCTTTTCTGCCATACACTCCAATAAACTTGATTGAGTTCTAGGTGTAGCCCTATTAATTTCGTCAGCAAGCAATATATGACAAAAAGCTGGTCCTTCTTTAAATACAAATTCCCCTATCTTTTGATTATAATAATTTAATCCTGTTACATCTGATGGCAATAAATCTGGTGTAAATTGAATTCTTTGAAAGGTACCATCAATTGTTTTTGCAATACTAGATGATAATACTGTTTTTCCAGTACCAGGCATATCCTCTATCAGTACATGACCTTCTGCCAACATCGCTGTTAATAATAAATCTATTGTATTACCTTGCCCTACCATAACTTTTTCAATATTTTCTTTTATATTTTTTATCATGTCTTCGCCTTTTCGTTACAGTTCACACAACCTGTAACGCCTTTTTCTCTATTATCACTTGACCTTGTTGACAGTATACAAACAAAAAAGAGTTAGCAACCAAATTTATAGATTTCTAACTCTTTTTGTTTGAATTCACACCTGCTCGCAGTCTAACTATTTCAATCTCCCAAAATTTCCTCTTGAAAAGTTCTACTTTTCAAGTAATAATTGCTTACGAATTTTTCGAAAGACTTCCTTTTTGTGATTTTGTTTTGCTATAAGCAATCAATAATAATGTTCCAATCACACCAGTCGCTACGATATTTAAAATCGCTGCGATGATACCTTGTGTAAATACTAAATTTACAGGTTCCGCATAAATAACAATATCAAGTACTGGAGCAACAACTACCCATGCGATAATGTTACCAACAACTTGGAATGCATTAAAACGAACCACATCTTTTGTTCCAAAAATACCTTCTTCAATTTTTAAATTTAAGTGTGCAAATCCAGCAACAAAACCAGATACACCAGAAGCGATTACCCAACTCCACCAAGCAGAACCGTATTGCACTGAATCTGAGATAGCATGTCCGATAAATGCAATTAAAGCACCTGCTACTGGTCCAAATAATGCACCGAAAAATGCACTGATGCCATATGCTGTTTGTAATTGTGTTTCTGGAATCCAACTTGGCACTTTAACATACATAAATAAAAGTGTGAATAAAGCTGCTCCTAGACCTGTTGCTACGATTGTTTTTGTGTCAAACTTAAATAGTTTTTTCATCTGTAAAACCCTCCATCATATTTGATATATTTTCGTAACCATCTCATTTTGAAATGTTACGTGCTCCACTGTTTTATCTTACCATACTTCTTTTATTTTGTGAACTCTATTTCCCATTCCGAACCATAACTTAAATCAAATTTTTCTACAAAGCTTCCTTGGCTGACAGCCATGGCTACCTTCATCAATTCATTGTTGTAAATCATTGGATCACCCTTTTTCGCAAATCCAAAGCTTTGGTGGAAAAGAACAGTATCATCAAATCTCACTTCACCTGCACAAGTAACTTTTACATGCACCATATCTCCATATGCAAATCCAGCTTCCTGAAATGCATCCAATGGAATATTGGTCCATAAATTCCCAAAGTTAGGATCATTAATTTCAAAAATACCTTTTACGTTCCCTGCCTCAATAACTGGTTCAAGGATTGGATGTTCTATAATCTCATCTACAGAATATTCTGGTCCTACCCCTTCAAAATCAATGATTCCACTTGCAAGACGTGCAGCAGTATATCCGAATAGATCACGTCCATGGAAAATCGCTACCCCTTCCGTTCCCTTTCCTCGCAAACGGTTCACCGTTTCGTCAATTTCTCGAACCGCTTCGATTCCAATTAAATTTTTCACATGGGTTAAGGCTCCATTATCAGGCGTTACAATGTAGTAACCATCCACTGTTTTCGCTACACATGCTTTTCTCGCCGTACCTACTCCTGGATCCACTACAGAAACATAAACAGTTCCCTCTGGCCAAAATTGTAAGCTTTGATAGAGGCGATAACTTGCACTCCAAGTATCATATTGTGGTAACTGATGGGTACCATCAAAAATCTCTAATTCTCTATCTACTGTTTTTACTACCCCATACATAGAACTAACTGCTCCCTCTAAGTATGTGAAATCTGTTTGAAATACTAAAATTGGTTTATCAAATTTACTCATTCTTTATTTATGTATCATTCACGATACATTTCTCCTTCTTTTATTTATAATAATAATCATCACTTTCTCTCGGTCTGGCAACTTGTAGCCCTTTCATTTATGAAAGGGGTTTCTCGTAAGAGACAAATTGCTGGTTGAAAAATCTTATTTTGTAACCTATATTCTATCATACAAATGGATTGTAAAATCTTCCCTTATTGATAAAAGCAGTAATGTATAATACGCAACCTAAAATCATGCTACAGATAATAATACTGACAATATCTGCCTTTTTCATTTGTGTCTTAGCATACCAAGTACGTTTTTTCTTTTTTCCAAATCCTCTTAAATCCATGGCATTGCTAATCATTTCAATTCGATCTAATGTAGAAAAAATCAAAGGAATACATATATTCATAATATTTTTGATTCTCGTCATAACTTTTTCTTTTTTAGATAAATCTAAACCTCTACTTTGCTGTGCCAATGAAATATCGTTATAATTTCGAATCATATCTGGAAAATATCGAAGAGTTAAGGATACTGCATATGCGCCTTTATAGTTACAACCTAAATTACTAAGAGAGGCTGCAAATTCCGAGGGATTTGTTGTTAATAAAAAAATCATTCCTAAGGGGATTACTGAGACATATTTTACAAATTTTGTCACTTGGTATAATAATTGCTCTTGGGTCACAATGAAGTAACTATTGAATCGAAAAATCTCATGAGAAGTTCCATAAATACTCACACCATATTGTGGTTCGAAAATAAAGGTTAACACAAAATTCATAATTAAAAATGCAACTACATAGTACATCATCACCTTTATTTGTGAAAATGTAATCCCTGATGCTCTCAACACGGTAAAAGAAAATACTAAGATAAACGAAATACTTCTGATATCGTAAGTAAACATTACCGAAAAAGTAAGTAGGATAAAGCAAATTAATTTTGTCAATCCTGATAAGTTAAAAATCATATTATCACGTTCTACGTAATCAAATAATTTACTTTTCACCTTTTAGCACCTCTCTTTCATATGATATAAAGTTTTGTACAAAGCGTTCCTTATCGTCAATTCCTAAGGCTACTGCCAAATCATAAAGACTTGTAATCTTTAAATTCGCTCTATTCGTAATATCTACATTTGTTAAAATATCTACTGCAGTACTATCACCTATCTTCTGCCCATCTGCAATCACAATCGCATGGGCTGTGTACTCTAGCATTAAATGCATATCATGAGTAATCATCAAGATGGTAACTCCATGTTCGTTTAAGCTCTTTAAAAATTCCATAATTTCTGTATAGTGATAATAATCTTGTCCAGCCGTCGGTTCATCTAAAATTAACATTTTAGGATCCATGGCAAGCACAGAAGCTATGGTCACACGTTTCTTCTGCCCAAAACTCAACGCACTAATAGGCCAGTTTTTAAACGGCAATAATCCACATATTTTTAATGCCTTCTCTACCTTATCCACAATTTCTTCTTCTGGTATTCCACGAATTCGTAATCCCAGTGCTACCTCATCATAAATCATAGGCTTACATATCATTTGATTAGGATTTTGCATTACATAGCCTATTTTATCGGAACGTTCTTTGATGGTTTTATCATCCATGGATTCCCCTTCAAATAAAAGTTCTCCCTTATCCTGTTTTACAAATCCACATATCACTTTTGCTAAGGTGCTTTTTCCTGCTCCATTAGTCCCTACAATACTGACCATTTCGCCTTCATAAATTGTAAAATTCACATCCTGTAAAATTTTACGTTTTTTTGTGTATTGAAAATCAATATTCTTTGCTTGCAATAATTCTTTTTGTAAAACAGTCTTAGATGCCATGGGTTGGCTATCATTCCAAGCTAGCATTTGTTCTTTCACTTGGTCTAATTTCAATGTCTCTAATCGTCCTGCCTGGTGCTCTTTTGTAATCTCAATACCAGCATATTTTAAAGCAGTTACATAAAGTGGTTCCCGAATCCCTAGCCCTGGTAAAATGTTTGCTGCCATTAATTCATCTGGTGTCATGTCTGCAACAATGATACCATCTGATACCACTACAATACGATCCACATTTCTATAAAGCACATCTTCTAACCTATGTTCAATAATGACCACGGTCTTTTTCATTTGTTTTTGGATTTTATCAATTAAATCAATTGCTGTCTTTCCTGTAGCAGGATCTAAGTTCGCTAATGGTTCATCAAACAATAAAACATCTACTTCATTCACCATAACGCCTGCTAGAGAAACTCTTTGCTTCTGTCCTCCTGATAATTCGAAAGGAGATGCTTGTAATAGATTTCCCATATCTACAACTTTAGCAGTTTCTGCAACAATCGCTTTCATCTTATCTTGTTCTACGCAATCATTTTCTAAGGTAAACGCAATATCCTCTCCCACTGTCAGTCCAATAAACTGTCCATCTGAATCTTGCAGTACAGTACCAATTTTCTTAGATAATTCAAAAATGCTAGAGTCTCTTGTTTCTATCTCTTGAATTTTTAAACTTCCACTAACTTCTCCTTTATAGGCAAAAGGTATGAGTCCATTCAAACAATTCCCTAATGTACTTTTACCACTTCCACTAGGTCCTACAATCAGCACCTTTTCCCCTTCATAAATGGTCAAATTAATATTTTTCAAAGTCGGCTCTGCTTGACTAAAATATTGAAAATTAAAATTTTCAAATTGTATCACTGGTTTTTTCATCCCGCTCCTCCTAGATATTTCTCCTTAGGTTCTAAAGTCGTAAATTCTCCAATTCTGTCAAATCCTAATGCTAAAAACAAGTTGTTTTCTGACAAATGATTAGAAATCAAACAGGGAGTTTTCCCTTCCTCTACTAGCCTTTTGGACAATTCTTCCACCAGAAAACTAGCATATCCTTTTCCTCTATCTTCAGCTCTAGTAAACAGACCTCCTATCATAACACTATATGGTGTTGCGGCAGCACTGTTTATGTGTGCAACGATTTGTCCTTCTTCCTCCATGAAATAATGGACACCCTCTCCTGTCTCAATACGCTTTTCTACCATTTCTTTGGCAGCATACAAAGGTGCTAATTCACCTGATTGCAAAAAATCATAAATACGATTTGCGTCTTGGTTCGTTGCAACCTTGTATTGGTATCTAGTTTTTGTCTCTTTTTTTCTATTGTTCAGTGCAAAAAGATCTTTGCTATGAATACTGAAACTTTCTAAATATGGCTGCATCTGTTCTAAGTGCGATTTCTTTGCCATAACTTGACTCGGCTTTTTCATCAACAGTATAGCTTCCATGGAATCCTCATATAGCTTCTCTTCTTCACTATAAATCAAAAGATTATTACAAAACCATAAATAAACGGCCTTACATTCTTTATATTCAAAATCTGCCCATACACTTTGTATCTCACTGTCAAATCCATAGTTCAAAATATCCCCAATGAGAAAGGTATTTCTCACTGGGTCTTTTTTTAAATAGGTAAGTAAAATTTCTTGATCTCTTTCTCTACAAAGTGTCAATCTTCTATTCATAGATCACTCTTGGAGCTTTGCGTATTGCTATCTTCCAGTTTGTTCCTGTACCAATATTATAAGCTTTTGAAAAGCTTCCTTGATTAATTGCTACAGCTATACAATCTAAGCTGTTCACATATACTAGAGGCTCGCCTACATGCACATCTGCAAAACTCTTTGCATAAACTAATATATTTTTATAAAGTGTCCTTGTTTCATTTGTGATGCTTACTTCTACACCACCACCGTGCTCTATCCCTAATTCTTTAAATAATTCACGACTGATATTTGTCCACAAGCTACCAAAACGAACATCTAATACATCAATTGTGCCACACACTGCATCTCCTTCATGTCTAGCATCTACAATCGGTAATTCAACCACTGAATCTACATCAACTTTAGGACCCACTCCTGTGAAGTCAATCACTCCTGCTGCCAAACGCGCTCCTGTATAAGCATAGATATCTCTACCATGGAAGGTATAGCTTTCTCCCGAATTTGGTAAACGATTAATTTCTTCATCAATAATGCGTGCTTCATCAATTCCTGTCATTCTCTTAATATGTGTTAAACTTCCATTGTCTGGAGTAATAATATATCTTCCATCCATAGTTCTAACACCGATACTTCTTCTTGTAGACCCTACTCCTGGATCCACTACATTGACAAATACACTGCCTTCTGGCCAGTACTTTACAGTTTGAATCAGACGATAAGAAGCTTCCCAAATATCATATTGAGGAATCTCATGAGTTAAATTTGAAATATTTAAACTCTCGTCTACACTATACGCCACACCATACATTGCACTGACTGCACCATCTACTGTTCCAAAATCTGTTTGAATAATTAAAGGTTTTTTCACTTTTTTCTCCATTCTTAGGCTAAGCTCCTTGAAGAATCAACTTGTTCAACAAGTGCTTGCAAATTCAGTATAAAGAATTCTATTTTGCTTGTCAATTACAGGATTATTTCTTTAAGATATCCACAGTATGGGAAGACATTCCCATTAAATCTGCCCTCTCACAAGTAGCAAAATGATACTCCATAAAGGCTCCAAACGTTTTTTCATCCATATTATGTAGCGTTGGTCGTATATAATTAGCGGCACCAGTAACTGCTATGATCTGAAGTCTTTGTAATCCTACCGTTTCATTTAGTCTGTCAATATCCTCAATTCTTACATAATCATATAAATCTTTTTCCGTATTTCGCACATGGAAATCTTCTGTTACCTGCCCATTTTCCATACATTCTAGTATATAATTATCACGGAATCCATGGACTAAAATACTATATTCATTCATCAAATAGGCCACAAAAATAATGCCACCTTTTTTCGTTACACGTTTTGCCTCTTCCAATGCTTTCAGCTTATCTTCCTCTTGAAACAAGTGATACATAGGGCCAAATAGCAATGTTACATCAAAGCTATCATCTTCACATTTTTTCAAATTCAATGCATTCCCTTGAAAGGCTTTCACCGTAGATGATTTTCTCTTTAAAATCCCTACATTATACTTTACCAATTCAATAGCTGTCACATCATAGCCTTCTTCAGCTAAGGCAACAGAATATCGACCAGTACCTGCACCAATATCTAGGATGGAAATTTCTCCTTTTTCTTTTACAACTTCCAATTGCTCTAAATATTTTTTTATATATCGCATAGAAGTCAAAAATTCTACCTGTCCGTGCCTTCTCGTTAATCTCTTTTCCTCGCTAAATTTATTATAATGTTCCTCTAATTGTGTTCTTTTTTGCATGGTATCATATATCCCTTTCTCTTAATCTGATAACTTTATATAACAAGTATTCAGCCTCTTTTCATTGTATCACCATTTTTCTCTAGATGTAACCCTTATTACCATAGTCTACTGGTTCTAACAGTGACAGTTGTCTTTTTTCCAAAGAATAATAATATGCATGGTCTGCCAAAACCTCTTCTGGTTCTAACTGTGTTTCATTGACCTCTCTTACCATATCATTAAAATTTTGAACTTCTAAATCATCTTGCTCTGGAATTACGATAACTTCGTGGATCGAACTGGGCAACAAGATAAAGTTTCGATTCATTTGCTCTGCAATCTCTTGCAATAAATTTTTATACAAAATAGTAGCTGCTCCATTGACTCTTTTTTGATTTGTCAACACATACATATAAACATTACTGATGTCTCTATCATCCTTTACCTTTGAAATGGTATTCTCAATAGATACTTTACGATTACCCTCTAGATTATTGTGAACCATAACTCCTATATTCGGTATTTGTTCCTCATTTAAATCCGTTTCATCTGTTTCCTCTTGAAACAATTCCTGTACCACATCATTGATATTTTTCACTTCAAATCCACAAAGTTTTTCCGTATTCTTCTCAGCATCTTGAAAAACTGTGTCAAAAGTGATGTCCCACATTTCTAAATGCTCATTTCGAATGACTATAGCCCCTTGATCTTGCACACTATGTTGCACTAAACATTGACATATGATTGCTAGGTCTAATATTTTATGGTGTGGAATTTGTTCTAGTCTTGTTTTATTTTTTTCATAATTGATTAATTTATAGACAATATGAGGTCTTACCTTTTCATATTCTTCAAAGAACGTAAAATCCCATTCTGGATTCACCTGATTCTTCTGATATAATTCTACAACCTCTAATACTACAGCCGAGAATGTTTTGTCCATTAAATATGCCTCATAATATGGTTCCAAATAAATCGTAGGAGAAATATGTGCCCCTTTTTCTAATATAGTGATTGCATGTAATTCTACATCATTGTTCTTACGCACTTTTTGCGTAATAATATTATATTCTTCTCCATAGTATTTTTGTAATGCATATTTCATCTTTTCAGTAAATTCTTCTATTGTAATATCATTTTTCGTTTCGTTCATAATCATACCTTCCTTTTCCAATAAGACTTTGTGATTAAGTCCAGCGATTTCACTTGATTGCAAGGGTAAAATCACAGACCTTTAGTTTGTATTAACTATCTGCCGCCTTATTTACGCAAAAAAAGACAGCATTCACCCGTTTCTAGGGTTCGACTGTCTTATAAGCTCATAATATGATTATTTTTACAAAACTACACTCTTGAGAGGTAATCTCCTGATCTTGTGTCAATTTTAATTGTATCACCTTGTTCTACGAAAAGTGGAACATAAACAGTAGCTCCTGTTTCAACAACAGCAGGTTTTGTAGCACCTTGTGCTGTATCACCTTTGAAGCCTGGTTCTGTTTCTGTGATAACAAGCTCAACAAACAATGGTGGCTCAATTGCAAACACTTTGCCATTGTGTGAACATACTTTACACATATCATTTTCTTTTACGAATTTTAATGCATCACCTACAGATTCTTCATTTAAAGCAATCTGATCATAAGTTTCAACATTCATAAAGTGGAATAAATCACCATCAGAATATAAATATTGCATATCATTTCTATCAATACGTGCTTGTGGAAATTTTTCTGTTGGGCGGAATGTTCTTTCTACCACACCACTACTTAAAATATTTTTAAGTTTAGTTCTAACAAACGCTGCACCTTTACCTGGTTTTACGTGTTGGAACTCGATAATTTGAAAAATACTATTGTCTAATTCAATAGTAATACCATTCTTAAAATCACCTGCTGAAATCATCAATTTTCCTCCTAAATCTTATCCGATATAATTCTATACTAGTTTATACCATTCTACCTTTTTTTTCAAGGTTTTTTTGATAACAGTTCAGCCATGCAAGAAAAAAGAATAAAAATTCGCGTGGGAGCTTGCTCACTAAGAGAATTTTTATTCTTTTTTCTTATATGGCGCTCTGCCTCACCGAAAAGTAGTCACTTTAGTGACGGATTTGAGGTGATGGCTGAACTGTTACTTTATTTCCGTTCTAAAATATAATCAATCGCCATGATATACCCATCTAGACCTTTTCCATAAATTTGTTGATCACAAACAGGTGCTGTTACAGAAATTTTTCTAAATTCTTCTCGTTTTGTAATATCAGAAATATGAATTTCCACCTTTGGTACAACAATACTGGCTAAGGCATCTCGAATGGCATAGCTATAATGGGTAAAAGCCCCTGGATTAATGACAATGCCATGGGTTCCATCGAAATACGATTCTTGAATTCTATCTATGATAGCTCCTTCATGATTACTTTGAAATGAAATGACTTCACATCCTTCTTTCACACCTTTTTCTTGTAATAAATTTTCTAAATAAGCAAAGTCTTGTGCCCCATAAACAGATTTTTCTCGAATCCCTAAAAAATTTAAATTTGGACCATTAATCACTAAAATTTTCATACAACCATCTCCCCTCTTCTAAAACATTCAATCATTGCTCCTATCACCAAGATGTATGAGCCACAAGCTTATATGGATACTTTTTTATTGTGGTACTAAATCTACAATTTCTCCTAAAATTTCCCCAAAATTTTTTCCATCAACTACAACTATATAATCCGCCACTGTTTCATAAATATTTTCCCTTTTTGCAAGCAATTCTGCAATTTTCCCTTTGGGATCCTCTCCTTGTAACAAAGGTCTCGCCGTATCATGTTTGACTCTTTCATAAATAGTATCCACATTAGCTTTTAAATAAATCACTGTTCCTAATTCTTGTAGCAATGCTCTATTCTGTTCTTGAATAGGTAATCCACCACCTACAGAAATCACATGGTTACTTTTTTCTTTTAACAAGTCTTTGATACATAAGTTTTCCATGTTTCGAAATTCTGCTTCACCTTTTGTGGCAAAAATTTCTGTAATAGATGTTTTTTCTTTGTTTTCAATTAATTTATCTGTGTCAAAAAAAGTCATTTTCACTTTATAAGATAAGCGAATCCCTACGCTCGTTTTACCACAGCCCATAAAACCGATTAAAATAATATTATTCATTGATTCCCATTTCTTCTTTCATCTTTTGATATACCATATTGACTAAATCTTCTGGTACGATTGTTTCATTCCACAATTCAAATGCAATGATTCCTTGGTATAGCAACATTTTTAATCCATGATAGGCTACTCCACCATTGGCTTTTACTAATTCCATAAATTTTGTATTAGTTGGTTTATAAATCAAATCATAGCCTGTATGTATTTTATCATAAAATGCAGAATCTGCAATTACCACATCTTCTACATTAGGACTAAGACCTACGCTAGTGGCTTGAATCGCAATCATTTTTTTATTAGGCAACTGTGGATATTCCTCCAATGCCATAGGTATCACAAATTCTCTTTCCGATTTATCATTCACCTCTTTTGCTACCAGTCTAGCCTTTTCTACATTACGATTTAAAAGATACAGCTTTTTCACACCATATGCAGCACACATGAATGCAACGGCTCTAGCTGCTCCGCCTGCTCCTAGTACAATCATTTCTTCCCCTGCAATATGCACACCGTCACTTTCCATAGCACGATAAAGCCCTGGTAAATCTGTATTATATCCTTTATATCCTGTGTCTTGTCTTACTAGTGTGTTGACTGCACCAATTTTTTCTGCTAATTCATCTATTTCGCTAAGAGACCCGATTACATCACTTTTATAAGGCACTGTCACATTTAATCCTAGCATACCCAAATGATAAGCCCCTTCTATAGCACTGGCAATATTTTCTTCCACCAAAAATGGTAGATAAGCTAAATTAACCTGCAATTCACAGGCCAATGTATTATGAATCACTGGTGACATGGTATGGGCAATAGGCTTACCGATAACACCACAGACTTTTGTTCTTCCATTGATTTTCATTTTCATAGTGATGCTTCCTCCGCTCTCAATCTGATGACTCCTCCTCACAAGAGACAAATTTCCATTTAAAAATCTAATTCATTGCCCTTTATCTATTCCTTTTTCACTATCTGCCCTACATTCTTATTGTAAAAATATAACACAATTTTCTCAAAAAATCGTTTGATCACGATTTGAATTTCTTCTTTGGGATTGATTGGCATAACGAGAATATTATGGATTCCTGTTCTCTTTGCCCCCCATACATCTGTGAAAAGCTGATCTCCTACAAATAACGTAGTTTCCTTTGTTGTTCCCATCATCTCCATAGCTTTGATATAGTTCTTTCTGGAAGGCTTGTTTGCCTTATAGATATAGGGTGCACCCACTTGATTATGAAATGTTTTTACACGTTCTTCCTTATTATTAGACAGTAAAACTGCTGAAAATCCTAATTTACGCAACTCTTCAAATAACCGTATACTTCTTTCATCCGCTGGTGCTCCATGAGGCACTAAAGTATTATCTACATCAAAAATCACGCCTCTAAATCCTTCTTCATATTTCTTATTAAAATCGATTACATAGGTTGATGTTTCATATTCTTGAGGATAAAAAGTTTCTAAAAACATAATCCTTTCCCTTCTTTTTTTAAAATTCACTTGAAGTGACAAATATCATTTTCACTCTACAGCATCTAGAAGCATCCTTGTATATGCATGCTGTGGATTAGCAAATACTTCCTCTACCCTTCCCTCTTCCACTATTTTACCATGCTGCATAATCATGACACGATCACATAATTGATACACCACTCGCAAATCGTGAGAAATAAATAAAACTGCTAATTCCATTTCTTCATGCAAGGTTTTCAATAATTTTAAAATTTGCTTTTGCATGGTCACATCTAGGGCAGAAACAGGTTCATCTGCCACTAAGAAAGTAGGCTCTAACATTAAGGCTACTGCAATCCCTACCCTTTGTCGTTGACCACCAGATAGCTGACTGGGATATTTTTCTCCTACCTCTTTCGGCAATCCTACTTTTTCTAACATTTCGTCCACTTTATGTTGCATCTCTTCTCTACTTAATTCTCGATGCATTTTCAGTGGTTCCATTAAAATCCAAGCAATCCTTTTGGCAGGATTCAATGAACTATAGGGATCTTGAAAAACCATCTGTGGTGTTTTACAAGAAGTCTCAATAGTTCCTTCAAATTTTTTATTTAACCCTAAAATAGTTTTCGCTAATGTAGATTTACCACAACCACTTTCACCGACTAATCCTACAATCTCTCCGCTTTCTATTGTAAATTCTATATGATTTAAGACTTGACGTTTTTTCTTTTTACTAAAAAACCCTTTTTGATTTTCATAAAAGGAAACATTCAAATCTTTCACTTCCAATACAGGTTTTCCCATCTCCACACCTATCTTCCATTTTCACTTTTTACTTTAGCTTTTCAAATTTAGGAATTGCTGCAATTAATTCTTTTGTATATTCTTCTTTTGGATGATGAAAAATTTCATCTACTTGCCCTTCTTCTACAATATATCCCCCTTGCATAACAATCACTTTATGACATAATTTCTTCACCAAACTCAAATCATGAGAGATAAATAGGATAGCTGTTTTTCTTTCCTCATTCATTTTTTTCAATAATTGAATAATTTGACTTTGAATGGTCACATCTAAAGCTGTTGTTGGCTCATCTGCAATCAATAATCTAGGTTCACATATCATGGCTGCTGCAATCATCACCCTCTGTCTCATACCACCTGATAATTGATGGGGATAAGAGCGGTAGACACGTTCTGGTTGGTCTAGTCCAACTTCTTCTAGTAAAGATAATGCTTTTTGCTTCCGTTCTTCTTTTCCTAAATCAGTATGCAAAAGTAAACATTCTTCCACCTGCCATCCGATTTTTTTTACAGGATTAAGAGAAACCATAGGTTCCTGAAAAATCATGCTAATATCATTTCCTTGTATAGTTCTTAATTCTTTTCTGCTACACTCTAAAATATCCATACCTTGAAAATAGATATGGCCATTTTTTTTCATATCTTTACGATTCAATAAACCTGCCACTGCCAATGCGGTCATAGTTTTTCCAGAGCCTGATTCTCCCACAATACCCACAATTTCACCAGTTGTCATTTGTAAATTAAAATCATAAACTACAGTTTCTGGCACACTCTTATCATGAAATTCTATGTTTAAATTCTTAATTTCTAGCATATCCTTCTCCTAACAAACTAAATCCTAAAATCATAAGAATCATTACTATCCCTGGAAACATAGCATAAGTTGGTGTAGAAAATATATAGGCTTGTGCTTCTGATAGCATACTACCTAAACTTGCATCTGGTGGTTGTACCCCAATTCCCAAATAACTCATTCCTGCTTCAGCAATGACTGCATTATTGAATCCAATCATAATAGCTGATAATAAAATAGTACGTATATTAGGTAAAATATGAACAAACATGATTCGCAAGTGGCTGACACCTGCTAGCCTCGCACTTTTTACATAATCCAGATTTTTACAATGCATAAATTCACTTCGTACAATACGTGCAAAACTTGGAATAAAGGCAATGCCTAAAGCAATGATAACATTTTTCATTCCAACACCTAAAATCGCTATCATCACAAGTGCTAACAAAATACTTGAAAAAGCAAAAATAGTATCTAAAATACGCATCAATATTTCATCTAGAAGACCACCAAAATATCCGGTGATTGCCCCTATCATAGTTCCTATACTGGCACCGATTAAAACGGTGGATGTTGCCACAAACAATGTATTTCTACTGCCTACTAGAACACGACTGAAAATATCACGGCCAAAATTATCACAACCCATCCAATGTGCCCACGAAACCCCTGCTAATTTTTGACTAGAATCCATCATTTCAGGATCGTAAGGTGTATAAAAACATCCTAAAATCACAAAGAATACAATGATTCCTGTAATCATGCTTCCTATGATAAAATTAAAATTTTTCTTTTTTTTCATTTCCATACTAATCCTCATCCCTGGTTACTGGTTACATGAAATTTTTTAATTTTCATCCTGAATCCTTGGATCTACCCATCTATAAGTAAAATCTACTACTAAATTAATTGTCAAAATAAAGCCTGCCATACAAACTATAATAGCTTGTACAATTGGATAATCTCTACTAGAAATAGCTGTCAACAAGATTCTTCCAATGCCAGGAATGCTAAATACTTGCTCAATAATAATACTACCTGCAATAATATCTGCCAAAGCCATTCCTAGAAATGTTATAACTGGAATGATAGCATTTTTTAACACATGCCTGTTAAATACTTCCTTTGAGGAGTTTCCTCTACTGTAAGCCGTTCTCACATATTCTTTTTTCTTTTCATTTAATAAGGAACTTCTTAACAATTTGATTGCCATAGCTGCCTTAGGCAAGGCAATTGCAATGGCTGGAAAAATCAAATAGGAAAGAAATCCTATCATATCTGTTTGATAGGATACATAACCACCTGGTGTAAACAGACGAAATGTCAATCCAAATAACAAGGTGATGATAATCCCCGAAAAAAATGGGGGAACTGCCATAATGATTTGATTGATAATATAAATGGCTCGATCCACCTTGCTCTCTTCATGTTTTGCACAATAAATTCCTATCGGTAAAGCCAGTACTATAATCACCAAAAAGGAAAGAACCGTTAATACAATAGTAATTGGTAATTTATCTAACACAATTTCTGTTACCGATGTTTGATAGCTATAGGAAGTTCCCATATCTCCTTGCACAAATCCGCTAAGCCAGCTTCCATATTGTTCTAATAAAGGGTCATTTAACCCCATCTCTTCTCTAAGCTGTTCTACTTTCTCTTCTGTTGCTTGGGTACCCAGCATAGAAACTGCTGGATCCCCTGATATTACTTGGAAAGATAAGAAAACTAAAAAGGAAACTGCCAACAATGTAACTATCATAGCCATAATTTTTTGTATTACGATTTTCAACTTCTTACCTCCCCATCTCTGACCTATTCCACAATATAAAGTTTTGCAATATCTTGTGCATACAATGGATAAAATTCATATCCTGCATACTTGCTATTTAATGCAACAAATTCTGGCAAATCTTGAATATATACATTGGCTGCATCTGTTGAAAGAATCCTTAAACATTCTTGATAATATGCTGTTTTTACATCATCATCCACAGAAGCTGTAGCATTAGCAAATGCAGTATCGTATTCTTCATTACTATAATTAATGAAATTATCTGTAGCTGTAGACGTAAATCGTTCCAACATGGCTCTGGCTGTTAAGCTGCTGGCATCTACACCTACTACCGTTGCCTCATAATTGGTATTTAAATAGACATCACTTAACCAACTATCCCATTCTACCAATTGAATCTGTGCATCTACTCCGATTGGTTTTAATTGTTCCACCAATACTTGTGCTGCATCAATATGTTGTTGATAATTAGAAGGTACTGTGATTGTCATAGTAAACCCATCTGGATATCCAGCTTCTTCTAACAATTCGATAGCTTTTTCAATATTTTGATTGTAAGTATCATTTAATTCTGTCATAAAATATTTTTCAAATGCTGGGAACATACTGCTCCCTACTTCTGTCCCTTTTCCATCAGATACCATATCCATAATACCATCTGGATCTATGGCATAACAAAGTGCCTGTCTTACTCTAACGTCTTGGAAGATTTCTGCTTCATTGTTTAAATACATAGCTTGCACTAAATTCATAGTACCTTCTATAATGGTAAAATTATCTGATAATTCATCTACTTGTGATTGTGGAAGTCTTGCATACATATCAATAGATCCACCTTCTAAATCCATAACAACAGAGTCTGGATTGGCACATATTTTAAACGTAACATCTGTTATATTAGCTGGCTCTCCCCAGTAATCTTCAAATTTAGTCACAACAATGTTTTCTTGTATCGAACGAGACACATATTGATACGGTCCTGTTCCAATTGGGTTTGTATCAGTTTCTGTATTAGATGCAGGTATAATAGCCGTTGTCATATAGGCTAAAAACTCCGTATCAGCACTTGATAATACAATTTCTACCGTTGCATCATCTATAATATTCACGCTTTCTACAATAGAATACGCCGGTACTAGTGGTTCTCCATTACTAGTATCGGCGCATCGATCAATCGAATATTTTACGTCCTCCACTGTAACCAAACTTCCATCATGAAATTGAATACCATCTCGTAATGTAAAAGTATAAATCTGACCATCATCAGAAATTGTGTACTGGCTTGCCACCGCAGGATTTAAATTACCATCGCTATCAGGTTTCACCAAACCTTCAAACACATTAAATAGTACCTCTCTCGTTCCTGCCCCTACTGCTACATGGGGGTCAAGACTATCTTCGATATCTTGAGGTATACCAATGGTAATCTGAGAAGAACTCTCTCCCGTCTTATCACCTGAACATCCGCTCAGTGCAATAGATAGTGTCAATAACACAGTAACTAAAAGTAAAAAGCTTGCTTTTCGTTTCATGTTTTTTCTTTCTCCTTATTCGCTATATTTAATTTTACCAAAATTTTAATTTTACCAAAAATTTAATTTTGGTTCGACTTATTCTATCTCTTTTTGTGGAAAACGTCAATAAGTTTGTTAAAAAATAATCAAATTCATTTTTTCCATTTTTATCCAACAAAACCAAATAGAAAAAGAGTGAAAATTTACATTCACCCTTTGTAATAATAGTATTCAGTTTTATATTATTTTTTTATCATTTGATTATATCTTATAGTAAGGAATAATTTTGTAAATGTTGCAATCAACATAAAAATCAAAATCCATCCAACAAAGTACAGTGCATAACCAGAAATATTTTCGTACCAAATCACACCTTCTAATATTTTATCCCCAAAATACATAAGGGCTAATATTACCACTGCAATCAATAAAAATGCCAATCGAAATTTGTTTGCTGTTTCTATTCTTTTCTTTGCCTGTTCTACTTTTTCCTTTTTTTCTTCTGCATTCATTTTTCTTCTTATTCCTTATGTGTTATCATCTTTTTTAATTCATCCATAAACGTATTTACATCTTTGAACTCTCGATATACAGATGCAAAACGAACGTATGCAACTGCATCTAGCTCTTTTAATTTATTCATCACTAGCTCGCCAATCACATCACTAGGGATTTCCTTCTCTTCTAGACTAAAAATCTCAGTCTCTACTTGATCTATCAAATGTGTAATTTCATTTACACTAACTGGTCTTTTATGACAAGAACGCAACACACCTGCTTCCATTTTAGACCGGTCATATGTTTCTCTATTCTCACCTTTTTTTATAATGACCAAAGGTATTGTTTCTACTTTTTCATAGGTAGTAAAACGCTTATCACATTCATCGCAAACACGTCTTCTCCTAATTGTATTATTTTCTTCTGCTGGTCTTGAATCAATAACTCGTGTACTCTCATGGCTACAAAACGGACATTTCATACGATACCTATCACTTTCTCAAAGTCTAGCAGGCTCCTAAGAGACACTCTGCTCATTCTCTTCTACCTCTGTTAACGGCTTCCTTAGGATAAGTATACTGTACTGTTATTTGTCTGTCAATTTTTTTGGATTTTTCCTAACATATATCTACAAAAATAATATCAGGTCCAATCTTCTTTATTTCATTGTAGCAAATGACCAATTCAGGTTCAAATCCAAATAAATTTGTATATTTACCATGGCATGCCACAAAAATTTTACAAATACATCCTTGGCATTCATCGAATTCAACATCTATGACTCGCCCTAATCTTCTACAATCTCTTGTATTAATGACTTCCTTTCGTTTCAATTCAGAATATAGCATTCACATACCAACTTTTTATTATTAATATATGCGCATCCATCATGCTCTGTTCTTCCATTTCCTGAAGCAATGTACTCTCGGAATCCCTTGATGTATCTCTTTATATCTGATTAAGCGCTCAAGTAGTTTTTCATAACCTTCAATGCATTTTTTTCTAACCGACTAACCTGTGCCTGTGAAATACCAATCATAGTTGCCACTTCCATCTGTGTTTTCCCTTGAAAAAAACGTAATTCAATGATTTCATTTTCTCTTTCATTCAAACGTTTCATGGCTTCACTGAGAGAGATATTTTCAACCCAGTTCTCTTCTTTGTTTTTCTTATCTTTAATTTGATCCATAACATATAGCGTATCACCACCATCTGTATAGACTGGCTCATATAGACTCATAGGGTTTTGAATGGCATCTAGGGCGTAGACAATATCTTCTTTTGCAATACCTATTTCTGTTGCTATCTCTTCTATTGTAGGTTCTTTCAAATTACTTTTTGTCATCATTTCTTTTGTGTAAATCGCTTTATATGCAGTATCTTTTAACGAACGACTCACTCTGATTGCATTATTATCTCTTAAAAATCGTCTAATCTCCCCAATAATCATAGGAACTGCATAAGTAGAAAATTTCACCTGTAAACTTGTATCAAAATTATCAATGGCCTTAATTAAACCGATACATCCAATTTGAAACAAATCGTCCACATTTTCTCCTGAAGAATGAAATCTTTTTATTACACTGAGAACTAACCTTAAGTTCCCATGGATGTACTCCTCTCTAGCCGCCATATCACCAGCTTCAATTTTACAAAACAAAGCTTCCTTTTCTGCATTTTTCAACAGTGGAAGCTTTGCTGTATTCACACCACATATTTCTACTTTTCCTTGTACCATTTGTAATGACTCCTTCCAATAGATATTCCTCTATTAAGAATCATTCACAAATCACTTCCATTTTATTCTTTAATCATTTCTCTTTTTAATCTTTTCATAATTTTCTTTTCTAACCTAGAAATATATGATTGGGAGATTCCTAGATAATTAGCAACCTCTTTTTGTGTCATTTCTTCTCCATCTACTTGATTCAATCCAAATCGAAGGCGAATAATCACTTGTTCTCTCTCGTTCAGTTTTCCAATAGCTCTTTTTAACAGATTCCGTTCTACTTCATTTTCAATATTTTTATAAATAATATCTTCATCTGTTCCTAAGATATCTGATAATAATAACTCATTACCATCCCAATCTACATTTAATGGCTCATCAATAGAAACTTCCAGTTTTGTTTTACTGTTTCTTCGAAGATACATTAATATCTCATTTTCAATACATCGAGATGCATAGGTTGCCAATTTGATATTTTTTTCTGGATTGAAGGTATTAATTGCCTTGATTAAACCAATTGTTCCAATGGATATTAAATCCTCTACACCAATACCTGTATTATCGAACTTTTTTGCAATATATACTACCAGTCTTAAATTATGCTCGATTAATTGTTTTTTAGCTTTACTTTCAAATTCTCCCCCTAAATCACTAATAACCTGAAATTCTTCTGTTGCATCCAAGGGTGGGGGTAATACTTCCGTGCCTCCTATGTAATGAATATCCCCTTTAGTATTTACCCAAAATTTATTTTCTTTTTTTACCATTTTAAATTGTAATTTCCCAGGTATCGCTACTTTTAACGTCACTATTTTCTCCTTTTCCGCTTCCATTTTTAAGTCTAGTAATTTCACCTGCTTACTAGAGTGAAATCACAGACGCTAACCATCCCAATAAATACTTATTATTCTCCTCTATTTATTACCTTAGGATGTAATATGATATCATATTTTTCTTTTTCATTTTCCATTTCTTCTGCGATTGCCAAAACTGGATTTTTCACAAGTTGTCTTCTTCCGCCTATCAAAAGAATCATAAATGGAATCTCATATGCTTCCATAAGTCCCTTCTCACCTATTGTAGAAAAGGGAATCATCTTTAATTTTTCTGGTTTCCACAATGTCACCAGTTGCTGTGCCATTATCCCATTTATTACAGATACTGGCTTTTTTGATATGGGATCAATCAATCCATTTCCCGTATCTAATATTCCTGTAAATCTTAATGCTTTCCCTTTTACCGTAATGATAACTTGACAGCATCCTGTTTTTTCATACCCGCATAGCATGTGTATTCCCATCCGAATGAATCCACCTACTATGGTTGCCACTAAAATCAGATATTTTGTTTGCATTTTTAGAACTGGAAAGTATTTACATATTACTTCTAGTAATCCTCCAAAAATAACTGCACAGCCTATCGCTAATACTGTGACTTTTAAAATAAATAGATTCCATTCCATAGAGAAAACATATTTTATAATAAAAATACTAATGATTCCACAACCTAGTATTAATTTTATCCACGCTGGTGCAGATATTCCAACAAAAATACAACAAAATAATAATCCGCCAATCCCTGAACCAATTACGATTCTAGCATGTGAAACCACATTTCCCAAAATTGTTGCTGTTAACTCTAATACCCAAAATATCATAATAAAATTTAAAATAAATAGACTATCTATGTATATGGTATATATATGTATCCCTCCTTACTTTTTCAAGTATACGATACTATACTTGAAAAACACGTCGAAAAAGCGAACAAATTTATTATTTGTTCGCTTTTTTTTAGAATATTCGACATCATTAAGTTAAGTGCTTGTGCTTACTCGCAAGAGTGAAATCACAGATATTGAAAGTAAAAATTTATTTTCATTCTTATTACTTTATTTTTTCTGTAAGAAATTTGGAATTTTCAATGTGTTTTCTTCTACTTTGCTACGTAAATCTTCAGGTCTCTGTATTCTCGCCATACCTGGAGTGATTACTTGTCCTTGTGGCAATACTGTATTAAGAGGTCTTACTGGTGTAACGTTAGTTACTGGATGACCTTGTGGTAAACTTGTTTTTTTACTTAAACCCACTGTCCTGTTAGCTTGTCCTTGTACAGCGTCAATACCTGTTGCAATAACAGTAATTCTACAAAAATCTGATTGTGAATCATCATACATGGCACCAAAGATAATATTAACATCATCTCCAGTAATTTCTTTTACATAGGATGCCGCCTCGCTTGCATCATACATGGAAATATCTCCTGATACATTGATAATGATATCTGTAGCCCCAGCAATAGTTGTCTCTAATAACGGTGATTCAACTGCAGTTTTAATTGCTTCAGTGGCCTTATCATCACCTTTTCCAATACCAATTCCAATATGTGCAATTCCTTTATCTTTCATGACTGTTTGCACATCTGCAAAATCCAAGTTAATGACAGCTGGTAAATTAATTAAATCTGTAATACCTTGCACTGCTTGTTGTAATACCTCATCAGCTTTTTTTAATGCTTCTGGCATAGTTGTTTTTCTATCTACGATTTCTAATATCTTATCATTTGGAATTACGATCATAGTATCTACACTTTCTCGTAATTTCTCCAATCCGCTAAGAGCATTGTTCATACGTGTTCTAGCTTCGAAAGCAAAAGGTTTGGTGACAACACCAACTGTTAAAATACCCATTTCCTTTGCAATCTTTGCTACTACTGGTGCTGCTCCTGTGCCTGTACCGCCACCCATACCACAGGTAACAAATACCATATCTGTATCTTTTAAAATTTGTTCTATTTCGTTGCTGCTTTCTTCAGCAGCCTTTTCTCCAATTTCAGGTTTTGCCCCTGCTCCTAGCCCTTTTGTCAATTTCTCGCCAATTTGCACAAGATTAGGTGCTTTACATATATGTAGTGCCTGTCTATCAGTATTCACACCAACAAAATCTACACCGCCTATATTTTCATCTATCATTCTATTTACAGCATTGTTACCTGCTCCACCAACGCCAACTACTACTATTTTAGCTGCAGATTCTGCATCATTATTTTTAATTTCTAACAAAACGATTCCTCCTCACATTAACTTCTACTTTCAATCATATATTTTTTTCAGCAATTAATCAATAACTTTTTCACTTTTTCTAAATAAAATAGAAAAAAAAATGTTTTCATTTCCATAACATGGAATTTTATTAAAATCTGTTGATACTTATCTAATATTTAACTCAATTTAATTCAAATGTAATATCCTTACTTGCACTAGTATAATCTTCCATTCTTAAAATACCACTTTTCCCTTCTAATTCTGGTAGTATATATTTTAATTTCACGATTTTTTCATTCAAATTATCACCGACTCCTATTTTCACTCTCACTTCGTCAAAATAAAGTGTCACTTCATAATTAGAGTCAAAATGTATTTTTGTAGCATTTAATTCTTGTTCTTCTAAAAGCTGTGTCATATCCAATATTTTTTGAAATACTTCTGTATTTGATATTGGTAATACTTCATATAAAACAATATATTCAAAAGTCAAACCAGTAATTTGCGGAATTCCTACCACCTTCTCTGTTGTACTTTCTATGACGATACCATCTTTATCAAAATAAAGATATCTTCCTAGATGCTCCACATAACCTGCCATAGATTTCTCGTAGCAGATTATCTTGATACTGTCCGGAGAAAGTATTTTAATATCTATCATTTCTATAAATGGAATATCTTTCATTTCCGTTACTTTATATTTCATGGTTAAATAGAGTGAATTTTGACTGAACGCATCATTCATAACAAACTCTATGATTTCTTCATTTGTATAGCTAATATTGCCTTCTACAGTAACCGTATGAATTGTGTAGTATTGGTTTACCACAAATAACGCAATCATAACACAAACTACTATCACACCGATACTGAATATTACCTTTATTTTCTTCATCTTTAACTCTTTCTCGTAAACACTAATATCCATCATTTCCCCAAAGTTCTAATTGAAAAAGTTTTTTTCAATCTATACCCACCGAGATGAAACCTTCCTTATGTTGGCCCCCAAATCATATAAATCATGTGTAATGTCTTCATATCCTCTTTCTATATAATGAATATTTGAAATTATTGTATTTCCACTTGCTACCATACCTGCAATTACTAACGCAGCTCCACCACGTAAATCTTGCGCAAAAACATGATTGCCTTTTAATTCCCTTGTTCCATTCACAAGTGCATAATTATCAATCACTTGAATGTTTGCCCCCATTTGATTCAACTCCTTTGTTACTCCGAAACGGCTTGAAAAAATACTTTCTTTTATCTTACATTGTCCCTTTGCACATAATAAGAGCGGAATCATTGGTGATTGCAAATCAGTGGGAAATCCAGGGTATTGTTTTGTCTCAATAAAAGGAATTGTTTGCAATCCACTCTGCCTTGTAATGCGTACCCCCTCTTTCTCTCGCTTCACTATAACTCCCATTTCTTCCACATATTGTATCACTCGATGGAGTTGTCTACTAGGCATATTTTCTAAGAAAAAATCTCCACCAATTGCACTTCCTGCTAATAGATAAGTACCTGCCACAATACGGTCAGGCTCTATCTGAAATTCTATTTCCTGTAAATTTTCACTTCCTTCAATGACTAAATGATTGGTTCCAACTCCATAAATTTTAGCCCCAGCCTTATTTAAAAAAGTACATAATGCAACAATTTCAGGCTCCATAGCGCAGTTAAAAATCTGTGTGTATCCTTTTGCCGTTACGGCTGCTAATATAATATTCTCGGTTGCTCCTACACTAGCAATAGGTAATGTAATTCTTATTCCCTGTAGCTCATTTGCTCTAACCACCAAAACTTGATTCTCTTCTTCAAATGTGGCACCCATTCTTTCAAGCGCCATTTTATGTAAATCGATAGGTCTTTCACCAATTGTACATCCGCCAGGATATCCTATTACTGCCTCTCCCATTCTGCCTAAGAGGGCTCCTAATAAAATAATAGATGATCTCATTTTATCTACATATTCTTCTGGAAGTATGACACTTGTTATATTGCTAGCATTAATACTAACTACATTTTTATCCTGTTTTACCTGGCACCCCATCACTTCTAATAATTTTAACATATGGGTAACGTCTGAAATTTGTGGACAATTATGAATAATCGTTGTTCCCTGTATCAATACCGTAGCTGCAAGTATGGGCAATACTGCATTTTTTGAACCTTGGATGCAAGTTTTCCCATATAATTGATTCCCACCTAGAACAGAAATAGAATTCAAGCAAATACCTCCTACCATATCAGCGCAAACAGCAACCATGAAACAATCAACCCATGTTACCGTTAAAATACCTATCTATATCTATTATATAATGAGAATTTTCTTTTGTACCTTGTACCGTCAATCTTTTTTATTCCTCTACGCTTATTCGCCTACCCTTTGCTACATTTAAAACAATTCCTATTTCAATCAGCAAAAATAATACAGAAGAACCACCGTAACTAATAAATGGCAGTGAAATACCTGTGTTTGGAATTGTATTAGTAACAACAGCAATATTTAAAATAACTTGAATTGCAATATGAGACATAACCCCCACTACTAACAAACAACCAAATAAGTCTGGTGCAAACGAAGCAATCACCATAAATCTCCATATTAATAGCAAAAATAATAAAATGATAGCGATTCCTCCAAACAGTCCTAATTCTTCGCATATAATAGCAAAGATCATATCATTTTGTGTTTCTGGCAAAAAACCTAATTTTTGCATGCTCTCTCCCAGTCCCTTACCAAAAATTCCACCTGATCCAATAGCATATAGAGATTGTAATGTTTGAAATCCTGTACCCGTAGCATCGGATTCTGGATTTAACCAAGATAAAATACGAGTACTTCTAAAACTCAAATCACTACTTGTGGTATCTAGCTGTACTAAATATATTACTAAAACAGCAACAGCAGCCAAAACAGCTGAAGCCATCAAAACAAACTTTTTATATTCTTTGCTAGCCACAAAAAGCATCAGTACTCCAATACCAAAAATAATAATAGCTGAACTTAAATTACTTGTAATAACATATACTAAAATACTTAAAGGCGATGATGAAAAAAACACAATCCAAAATACCTTTGTAATATTGATTTGTTTTCCTAGTTTACAAATAAAGGTTGCTAAAAAAATGATAATTGCTAATTTTGCAATTTCTGCTGGTTGCACTGAAATACCTAAATTCAACCAACGTCTAGCACCATTGGCTTCAATCCCTAAGGGCGTTAATACCAATAAGATCAAAATAATTGATACCACATAACATATTACAGCAAATCGTTTCCAAATTTGATAGGGAATCTGTGCTACGAATACCATTGCCAACAATCCTAATATCACTGCAAATAATTGCTTCTCTAAATAATATGTAGAGTTGTACCCAAACTTTTCATCAATGGATGCATCATATGAGCTTGCCGAATAAATCATAATTAAGCCAAACCCCAGTAAAAATAATACAATTAAAATCAAACTATAATCAAGATCGTTTTCATATCTTCTTGACCTTCTATTTTTTTGATTTGCCACAGCATCACTCCTTAATTGCCATTACTAATTCTTTAAATCTTCTTCCTCGTACTTCAAAATTTGGGAACATCCCCCAACTAGCACATGCTGGAGACAATAAAACCGCTTCCCCTGATTTTGCTTTTTCTTTGCAAGCTTGCACTGCTTCTTCTAATGTTTCTACCATAATAATCTGTTGAAATCCATGGCTTTTTGCACATGCTGCAATTTTTTCTTTTGTTTGCCCCAATAGAACAAGCCAAATAACTTTATCACCAAAGCTTTCAATCCATTCATCATATTGGCTTTCTTTATCATATCCTCCACCGATTACAATGGTCTTTCGGTTCATTGCCTGAACTGCTTTCATGGCCGCATCTGGGTTGGTACCTTTTGAGTCATTATAATAATT
>JAWXVD010000136.1:0-7267 GCA_044425705.1 Eubacteriales bacterium
TGGTTACAAGGGATGCATCCACCTGGAAAAATGAATGATATGAAGACTTTTTATCAAGTGAATCATCATGCGAATATAGCCCATGGAAAAAGTGTAAAAATACTTAAAGAAATGTATCCTAAAGCAAAAGTTGGAGCTAGTTTCGCCTTCGGACCTAGTTATGCAATGGATTGTCAGCCTATAAATGCTATGGCGAAAGCTGATTTTGATGATTTGCAAAATTACTATTGGATGGATGTTTATGCTTATGGACGCTATCCACGTAGTGCAATGAAATATTTAGAATCACTTCATGTAGCACCAGATTTTATGGCAGGTGATGCACAAATCATGAAAGAAGCAGCAACGTTGATTGATTTTATGGGAGTAAACTATTATCAATCAACAGTGGTAGAATATAATCCAGTGGATGGTGTAGGAACTGATTACAGTATCAATACTTCTGGAAAAAAAGGAACTACAAAAGAACAGGGAGTACCAGGTCTTTATAAAAATCCTCAAAATCAATATTTGGATTCCACAGACTGGGATTGGACAATTGATCCTATGGGCATTCGAAAATGTTGCCGTGATATTACAAGCCGTTATGATTTACCGATTATTATTTCAGAAAATGGACTGGGAGCATTCGATAAATTGGAAGATGAGAAAATCCATGATCCATATCGAATTGCCTATTTAAAAGCACATATTGAAGAATTGAAAAAAGCATGCGATGATGGATGTCGTGTATTAGCATATTGTACTTGGTCGTTTACAGATTTATTAAGTTGGTTAAATGGATACCAAAAGCGTTATGGATTCGTCTATGTGGATCGTCAAGAAACAGAAGGGGAAGGAACCTTAAATCGTTATAGGAAGGACTCCTACTATTGGTATCAAAAGGTGATTGAATCTAATGGAGAAGAGCTTTAAGAGAGTCACACTGAGAGAAAGGCGTGGTTATTAAAATGAAGATGGATTTAAAAAGAATAGATACACCAAAATTGCAATTAGGTGAAGGAACTGTATGGAAAGCAGATACTGGTGATATTTTATTTGTGGATATTATGGGAGAAACAGTATACCAAAAAAATATAGAATCAGATCTACTAAAAGAGTTTTATATTGGTGGAACCGTTGGTTTTTTAGCCATAGAAGATGAAGAAAACATTATTTGTGCAAAAAACAGTGACTTAGTTAGAGTGAATTTGAATACAGGTGAAATCACACCATTGACAGATTTAGGAATTGCCTCACATTTAAGATTTAATGATGGTAAATGTGATAGTGAGGGAAGATTATGGGTTGGAACTATGGTAAAAGATGGTGCTAGCGTGAATCGTGAAGATAATATGGGTTCTTTTTATTGTATTGAAAAAGGAAAGATTACCTCAAGTATAGATGGTATGACAATACCAAATGGAATGGATTGGTATCATGGTAAATTTTACCATGTAGATACACCAACTAAAAAAATATATGAATATGAACAGATTGAAAACCAGATCGAGCCAATTCGTGTAGCAGTAGATTTGAGTGGTTTGCAAGGTGGGCCAGATGGATTTTGTATGGATGCTAATGGTAATATCTGGGTAGCGATATGGGGTGGAAGTTGTGTATTATGTTTCGATTCAAAAACAGGAATTTTATTAGATAGAATTGAAATGCCAGATCAATGTGTTACATGCTGTGCTTTTGGTGGAAAAAATATGCAAACTCTGTTTATTACAACAGCTTCAGATGCAGAAGGAAATGGTGGACAACTTTATCAAGTGGAATTAGATGTAAAAGGTAAAACATCTAATTTTATTAAGATGTAAATTTACTTTAAGGTAACTTGTTTTTTGAAAGAAAGGATAAAGACTATTATGGAACGATGTCATTGGCCAAATCTTGAAAATTCAGAGATATACCAAGAGTACCATGATAAGGAATGGGGTGTGGCATCTTATGATGATGTACATTTGTTTGAAATGTTTATTCTAGAAAGTTTTCACTGTGGTTTATCATGGCTGTTAATCTTAAAGAAACGTGAGCATTTTAGAAAAGCACTTGATGGATTTGATGCCGTAAAGATTGCACAATATGAAGAAAATAAAATTGCAGAGTTGCTAGAGAACAAAGATATCGTTAGGAATCGAGCTAAAATATTAGCAACCATTGCAAATGCGAAAGCATATTTAAAAGTGGTAGAGGAGTTCGGAAGTTTTTCAAATTATTTGTGGAAATTTACAGAAGGTAAAGTAGTCTATCATCCTTTTGATGGAGTGACAACTAAAAATGAATTATCTGATGTGATTTCAAAAGACTTGAAGAAACGAGGATTCAAGTTTATGGGAACGGTAACATGTTATTCCTATTTGGAGGCAATTGGAATTATGAATAATCATGCCATTTACTGCGATAAATATGTAGGAAAAGATAAAAAACAATAAGATGAAGAAAGTGATAGGTATAATGATGAAATTAGTATCATGGAATGTAAATGGAATACGTGCTTGTGTTTCTAAAGGAGAATTTGAAAATTTATATAGAGAAGTAGATGCTGATGTAATCTGTATTCAAGAAACAAAAATGCAGGTGGGACAAGCTGATATTAGAATTGAGGGATATGAAGATTATTGGAATAGTGCCATAAAAAAAGGCTATAGTGGAACGGCAGTATTTACTAGAGTAAAACCATTATCAGTAAGTTATGATATCGGAGATGCAAACCATACAGGAGAAGGAAGAGCGATTACACTAGAATTTGATGATTTCTATTTGGTGAATTTATATGTGCCTAATGCACAAAATGAATTGGCTAGGATTGACTATCGTATGCAGTGGGAAGATGCACTACGTACATATGTGTCGGAATTAGACAAAATCAAACCTGTGGTAATTTGCGGTGACTTAAATGTAGCCCATAATGAAATTGATTTGAAGAATCCTAAAGCTAATCGAAAAAATGCAGGTTTTAGCGATGAAGAAAGAGGGAAAATGACAGAGTTGTTAGCGGCAGGATTCATTGATTCTTTCCGATATTTATATCCAGATTTAGAAAGTGCCTATAGTTGGTGGAGTTATCGATTTAAAGCTAGAGAGAAGAATGCAGGTTGGCGTATCGACTATTTCCTTGTTTCAGAGAAATTAAAAGAACAAATTAAAGAAGCAACCATCCTTTCTCATCAGATGGGAAGTGATCATTGCCCTGTTACAGTAACTATATAAAATAGCAGACAAGTGCTAATGAAAACATTAGTAAAAATATCTTGACACAATAGATAGTCATACGTTATGATATCAATAGTCAAAAATGCAATGAAGGTGCAGGTCATATGTAACCGTGAGCGATATATTTTCTGATAGAGAGGGAGAATCATCGGCTGAAAGTTTTCCCCAGTACAAATATAGAGTGAATTTCACACCAGAGCAGCTCAATTGAAGTGAAGATGAATTTTCGTTATAAAGTGAAGAGACATGATGACATGGTAGGTTGAGACGGAGATGACACGTTACGTCTTATGAGAGTCTGTAAGTTTACAGGAACTTGGGTGGTACCGCGGAGATATTTCGTCCCTAGTATTTTTATAATACTAGGGATTTTTTTATTTGTAATGAAATCATAACCCAAAAGGAGAGAAACAATGAAAGCAATGTTAGATCAAATCAAAGCCTCAGCCTTAGCACAGATTGAAAATTCTGATGCTTTAGAAAAACTAAATGAGGTAAGAGTAAATGTATTAGGGAAAAAAGGTGAATTAACTGCAGTATTAAAAAATATGAAAAACGTAGCGCCAGAAGACAGACCTAAAGTAGGTCAAATGGTAAATGAAGCTAGAGTAGAAATTGAAAAAGTTTTAGAAGAAGCCATTACAAAAATGGAACGTGCAAAAAGAGAAGCACAAATGAAATTAGAAGTCATCGATGTAACTTTACCAGCGAAAAAAAATAGTGTTGGACATCGTCATCCGAATGTAATAGCTATGGAAGAAGTAGAAAGAATTTTCGTGGGTATGGGATATGAAGTTGTAGAAGGTCCAGAAGTAGAAACAGATTATTATAACTTTGAAGCACTCAATATTCCTGCTAACCATCCTGCAAAAGATGAACAAGATACCTTCTATATTAATGGAGACATTTTACTTCGTACACAAACTTCAGGTGTGCAAGTGCATACCATGGAAGATGGCGAATTACCAATTCGTATGATTGCACCAGGTAGAGTATTCCGTTCAGATGAAGTTGATGCGACACATTCTCCATCATTTCACCAAATTGAAGGACTTGTTATTGATAAAAACGTTACTTTTGCTGATTTAAAAGGTACATTAGCGGAATTTGCAAAAGAATTATTCGGAGAAGAAACAAAAGTTAAATTTAGACCTCATCACTTTAATTTTACAGAACCAAGTGCAGAAGTGGATGTAACTTGCTTCAAATGTGGTGGAAGTGGATGTCGTTTCTGTAAAGGAACAGGTTGGATTGAAATCTTAGGCTGTGGTATGGTACATCCAAATGTACTACGTATGAGTAATATTGACCCAGAAGAATATTCGGGTTTTGCTTTTGGTATTGGTTTAGAGAGAATTGCCTTATTAAAATATGAAATTGATGACATGAGATTGTTATATGAAAATGATATTCGATTCTTGAAACAATTCTAATGAGATTGATAAAGTTTGTAAATGAATTTGTTGGTATGATATAAACCATGAATTTTAGATTATAAGAGTCATTTAGTTTGAAACATTAATAGTTTGATATATAGCCTATTACAATGTTATTCCATGTGATTACTAAAATATAAAAATTTATGAATAATAGGATAATAGATGAAATAAGTAGAGGAGAATGATATGAATACAGCATTATCATGGATTAAAGCATATGTGCCAGAACTTGAGGTTGAAGCACAAGAATATACAGATGCAATGACCTTAACAGGCACAAAAGTAGAAACATTTGAAAGATTAGATAAAAATTTAGAAAAAATAGTTGTAGGACAAATTGAAACCATTGAAAGTCATCCAGATGCTACAAAATTAATTATTTGTCAAGTAAATATCGGTACAGAAATATTACAAATTGTAACTGGTGCACCAAACGTAAGTGTAGGAGATAAAGTACCTGTTGTAGTAGATGGTGGTAAAGTGGCAGGCGGTCATGACGGCGGTCCATTACCAACAGATGGTATCGTAATCAAAAATGGTAAATTGAGAGGAGTAGATTCTTTTGGTATGATGTGTTCCATTGAAGAAATGGGTTCTAGCAAAGAAATGTATCCACTTGCTCCAGAAAATGGAATTTATATTTTCCCAGAAGATACTGTAGTTGGAAGTGATGCTGTTGAAGTATTAGGTCTTCGTGATACTGTATTCGAATATGAAATTACATCTAACCGTGTAGATTGTTATAGCGTACTTGGCGTTGCTAGAGAAGCAGCAGCTACATTTAATAAACCTTTTGTTGCACCAGTAGTAGAAGTAAAAGAAAATAGTGAAAAAGTAGAAGATTATATCAGTGTGGAAGTAGAAGATGCTGACCTTTGTAGCAGATACTGTGCAAGAGTTTGTACTAATATTAAAATTGGACCATCTCCAGAATGGATGCAAAGACGTCTTGCAGCAAGTGGTATCCGTCCTATTAATAACTTAGTAGATATTACAAACTACGTAATGGAAGAGTATGGTCAACCTATGCATGCATATGATTTAGAAACCATTGCAGGCGGTAAAATCATAGTAAAACGTGCAAAAGACGGAGAAGAATTCCTAACATTAGACGAACAAATTCGTAAATTAGATTCTGAAATCCTAATGATTTGTGATGGTGAAAAAGCTATCGGTGTTGCCGGTATCATGGGTGGTGAAAATTCAAAAATTACTGATGATGTAAAAACAATCCTATTTGAAGCAGCTACCTTTAGTGGTGAAAACATTCGTAAATCTGCAAAGAGATTAGGACTTAGATCAGATGCTTCTGGTAAATTTGAAAAAGGTCTAGATCCTAGAAATGCAGAAGATGCCATTAATCGAGCTTGTCAATTGATTGTAGAATTAGGTTGTGGTGAAGTGGTTTCAGGCATGGTAGATGTTTGCCAGCCATTAAAAGAATCAAATAAAATCACCTTTGATGTAGAACGAATCAATGGCTTACTAGGCACAGATATTAGCAGAGAAGATATGGTAGAAATCTTTGGACGTTTAGAGCTTGTTTTAAACGAAGAAACAAATGAAATTATCATTCCTTCGTTCAGACAAGATTTAGAAGGTATTGCAGATATAGCAGAAGAAGTTGCTAGATTTTATGGTTACGATAAAATACCAACAACACTTCCAAAGGGTGAAGCAACCACTGGTAAATTACCATTTAAATTAAGAATTGAACAAAAAGCTAGAGACATTGCAGAATTCTGTGGTTTCTCACAAGGTATGTGTTATTCTTTTGAAAGTCCAAAAGTATTCGATAAATTAATGTTACCAGCAGAAGATGATGCTAGAAAAGCAATCGTAATTGCAAATCCATTGGGAGAAGATTTCTCTGTTATGAGAACTGTTTCTTTAAATGGTATTCTTACATCACTAGCAACTAATTATAATAGAAGAAATAAAGATGTTCGTCTTTATGAAATGGGAAATATATATTTACCAAAGGCACTTCCATTGACTGAATTACCAGATGAAAGAATGCAATTTACACTAGGATTCTATGGTGATGGTGATTTCTTTACTATGAAAGGTGTAGTAGAAGAATTCTTCGAAGCAATTGGAATGAAAGAAAAAGTGGCATATGATCCAAACTCTGGAAAATCATACCTACATCCAGGACGTCAAGCTAGTATTCTTTACAAAAATACAGTAGTTGGTTTCCTTGGAGAAGTACATCCAGACGTAGCCGATAACTATAACATTGGAACAAAGGCTTATGTAGCTGTACTTGATATGCCATGTGTTGAAAGTTTTGCTACTTTTGATAGAAAATACGAAGGAATTGCAAAATATCCTGCAGTATCAAGAGATATTAGTATGGTAGTACCAAAAGAAATTCTTGTAGGACAAATTGAAGCCATGGTTGCACAACGTGGTGGTAAAATCCTTGAAAGTTATAAATTATTTGATATTTATGAAGGATCGCAAATTAAAGAAGGATTCAAATCAGTTGCCTACTCAATTACTTTCCGTGCGAAAGACAGAACATTGGAAGAAAGCGATGTTTCAGGTGCTATGAAGAAAATCTTAAACGGTCTTGAAAGTTTAGGGATTGAACTTAGACAATAGATTTTGGTGACGATTAAGGGAGT
>JAWXVD010000136.1:7367-9196 GCA_044425705.1 Eubacteriales bacterium
AATTTTTAATTTTCTTAAACTGACAGTGAAATAATGCATAGATATAAAGAATGGAACCCATTCCAGATACGTTCATTGCGAATTATCTGGAATAGGTTTTTTTTTGAATAGGAAGAAAAATTTCGTGGAATAGGTTATATTGGTATAAACGTAGTGTAATCAAATTGATGATATTGTGTCTGAATGTTACGAAAAGGAGGGGAAATTATGGATTACATATTAAAATTGAATGATTTTGAAACATATCTATACGATGAAGAAAAAAGTGGTCACACGGTAAAGAAATATATAAGAGATGTTAAGTTATTTTTTGAGAGTTCATTAGATAACCAGTTGTGTAAAAAGAATTTACTTGCATTTAAGGAAAAATTAGTAAGGGAGTATAAACCCAGAAGTGTGAATTCTATGTTGGCTAGTATTAATAAATTTTTAGAATTTCTAGAAGAAGGAAATTTAAAGTTAAAACCTATTAAAATACAAAAAGAAATTTTTACTAATCCTAATACAGAGCTGACAGATGCTGAATATCGACGATTATTAGAAGCTGCGGAAGAAATAGAAAACCAAAGACTATTTTTTATTATTCAAACAATAGGCTTAACTGGAATTCGAGTTTCGGAATTAGAATATATAACTATTAACGCTTTATATAATGGTAGAGCAACTGTTATATGCAAGGGGAAACAAAGAATTGTTCTAATCCCCAAATACTTAAGAAAACTTTTAATAAAATATTGTAAAGATAACCATATTACTGAGGGAATTGTATTTAAAACAAAAAACGGTAAACCTATAGATAGATCTAATATTTGGAAAATGATGAAGAAACTTTGTAAATCAGCAAATGTTTTAGAAGGTAAGGTTTTTCCACACAATTTAAGACATCTTTTTGCAAGAACTTATTACGATATAGAAAAGGATATTAATAAATTAGCTGATATATTAGGACATTCCAATATTAATACAACGCGTATTTATCTTATGGAAACAGGAGAAGATCACGAAAGACAGATTGATAAATTAAGTCATTATTTGTTAGCGCAAAGAAATACTACATAACATTCATTATGTGGTATTTTTTATTTATGCAAACTATATTATAAACCTATTTTAATAGCATTTCAATAATAATCAAGAATAAGTTATCATTTCCCATTAATCAACATAATAAAAAGCATATAGGTATAACAACCAGACCAACATATATTTGATTTATATATTGGTCTATTATGTGTTCTAAAGTTTTGTATGTATTCCGTATTTTCAGAATATAGAATTGTTTATAGTTAACAAAATACCACATAATGAATGTTATGTAGTATTTTGCGATAAAAATTTTGGATGGAGGAAAGGGTGAAAAATAAATTCAATAATTTATTTTTTACCCAAGTATTTGTGCCGAAGCGTCACAAATACTACTTATCCTAGAGCCAAATTTGATATTTGGCTCAGGTTCCTCAGCGTAAACCCTTCGGAATAGGAGAAAATATGACACTAGAAACATATTGTATAAAATATAAAAATTCAAAATTATTAGATGAGTGGGCAGAAGAGAATAGGGAATTTAAACCTTCTATGGTATTAGTAACAAGCAAGGCTATGGTTTGGTGGAAGTGTAGTTGTGGGCACACATGGAGAGATACGGTAGAAAATCGCATCTCTGGTACAGAATGTAAGTACTGTAACACAGATGTGGAAATGAAAGTACGTGTTGATTTGCGAATTGCTATCACCAACTTTTTGTGAATTATTCTCACCAGCTCTCGAGCGTGAAACGTGCATTATCTTCTCCAATTGTGAATTATTTTCTCCTTATTTTGCAAATTCTA
>JAWXVD010000137.1:0-9193 GCA_044425705.1 Eubacteriales bacterium
TAGCTTTCCTACTCAACCAAAGATTGAAAGCATTTTACAACGAATTGTACCATTCTCAACTTTTATCGGTGGCTTTCCATTTGCTTCCACAGGTTTTAATGATGGAGCAGGATATTATTTCGCACAGGACGCTGCTGGTAGCTTAGTAATCGTGGATCCTTGGAAACGTGGCAACGATAGAACCAATACCAATTTCGTTATTATGGGAAACTCCGGTACAGGTAAATCAACAGCTATTAAACATATTTTGCAATCAGAATATATGAAAGGTACTAAAATTTTTGTAATCGATCCCGAATCTGAGTACAAAGATTTATGTAGAAATTTAGATGGTGACTTAATTAACGCAGTTGGTGGATCTAAGGGAATGATTAACCCATTGCAGGTTCGCCCATCACCTCGTGATGATGAAGAAGAACGAGAAGAAAGACTTTATAAAGATGAGGGTTACGGTCTTAACGATTTAGCATTACACATGAAAAATCTTGAGATTTTCTTTCATCTTTATATTCCATCCATTACAGATATGCAAAGAGCAGTTTTGAAGAAGTGCCTTGTAGAATTGTATGAAAAGTTTGGTATCAATTGGCAAACAGATGTTTCCATGTTTGAGCCTAGTGCATTTCCAATTTTCAAAGACTTGTACGACTTGGTGGAAGATAAAGCATCGACAGATACAAGAACACCAAATGAATTTGGTGGACAGGTCTATGCTGAACTTGCCATGCTACTAACGGATATTGCAACTGGTTCAGATAGTTTTCTATGGAATGGACATAGTACCATTAACCCAAACACAAACTTTATTTGCCTTGATACCCATGAACTACAAGAAACAAGCGATCATATCAAGCGAACACAGTATTTTAATATCTTAACTTATTGTTGGGAACAAATGAGTAGAAATCGTGAGGAACGAGTGCTTTTAATTTGTGATGAAGCCTATTTAATGATTGACCAGAAAGTGCCACAATCTCTTGTCTATTTAAGAAATGTTATGAAACGAGCTAGAAAATACGAGGGCGCATTGGCGATTATTTCTCACAGCGTTATTGATTTTTTAAGTGAAAGCATTAAACAATATGGGCAGGCACTTCTTGATGTGCCTTGCTATAAAATTCTACTTGGTACTGATGGTCCCAATCTGAAAGAAACAGCGAAGCTATATGATTTAACGGAAGCAGAGCAGGAACTCTTACTCGCAAGAAAACGAGGTCATGCACTCTTTATGGTTGGAGCAAAACGACTTCATATCACCTTTGAAATTCCAGAGTACAAGATGAAGTATATGGGTAGTGCAGGTGGTAGATAACGGCACTGCTTGATATTTGAATATCTATCAAAAAATGTGCAAGAAAAAAGTAGCGATGTAGATTTTTATCGCTACTTTTGTTGCATAAAATAATTTTTTGTTTACAGCACGTATTGTTTTTTGAATTGCTAAAGGGTGTGCTCATAATATACAATCAAGCGAAATCTTTTCCCATAAGTTGTTGATATTACACCCTTGCAAGATAGTATTGTCTATTAGCTCCTGTGCTGATGAAAACTTTTGGGTTTCCTTTGTTTCTTCGCAGTAGATATACCACTCGGTACTACTTTTTCGACTTTCAAAAAAATGTTGTCCATTATAGCCGAATTCTATTTCTCTGCCTATATTAACGGCTTCCTTAAAAGCATTTTCATTGTCTGGCAATAAGATATTACTTAACTCAATCACAAAATATGGTGTTTTCATGCCAGTATTTGAGTATGATTCTTTCGCTACAGCAGCATTTCGCATTGTTATATCCACATCACTAATAATCATATTCATTTTGTCTTTTGGGAGTTGACCTTTAACTGCATAATAAGCGATATAATTTCGCTTTAGCGTTTTATCATCTATTCCATTATCCAATATTTCAAGTGGGAAATCTATGTTCACACCATATTGAGATAAGAAAGTTGCAACTTCCTTGTATTCGTTTGGAAAAAGACTTCTGTAAAGTATACATTGCTCACAATCACATTGTTCGTTATATTTGTCCCTGTATGAGTAAGTGTATTCTTTATCAAAAACAATATCGTTCACTATAATCACCTCGTAAACTATAAAATATGTTCAACCACTCAAAAATTACAACTTCTTGAATGGTTTTATTTTGCGTATAGCAATGGATAAAGCAGTGCCATACAATGTTTGCTCATAATGTTGGTAAAGACATTCTCAAGTAGTCAAAATAAAACACGAATACTGTTAGCACAACAAAGCAACTGCCAATTATTAACAGAACCCTTAATTTTTTGTCCCACCTTTTTTTAATGCGAGAATAAAATATTGATATTAAATATATATTTGATGCAAAAAACACTACGTAAATAGGATTATTTCTAAATGATAACATTGCACTAATAAGCAAATATCCTATCACAATAAAGTTAAAACAATCAACAAAAGTATCAAAAATTTTATTTGTTTTCAAATGCTTTCTCTCCTTAATCTAATATAAATTTTTTTATCGTTTTTACTCATAATGAGAATAGTTAAAGAGAATTCTTGTAATCAAAAACTATAAGTCCACATTCTTTACAAATGAAACCATTAAAATCATTTCCTCTTGTAATATTTTTGGCAATCAACACGTCATCTTCATCTTTTGGATTTAAAGAAAATTTATGTCTTTGTTTATTAAATGCTATAATTTTATCTGTTTGTAAATATCCTGTTGACATCTTATTATTACACTTTGGGCAATTCATAGCTATCCTCCATTATATAAATTTCTCGGATTAGCACAAAACTCATCTGCACTTCGAGATAAGCTTTGTTAGCCTACTTAATCGAGCAGCCTTTCCTTTATACCGTCAACTGCTCATAATAAGTATTTATAACTAAATAAGTTGTTTTCCCAATTTTTTTGCATTCTCAAAGGAGTCTATTAAATGTCGACCATCACATCTATCATAATAATCTTGCCAGTCCTCATCAAAATCTTGAATCCATAAATCAAAAGCATTATCATGCTGAAAAATCATAAACTTATGTTTTTTATCTTCTGTGTATTCTTCATACAAAAGTTCTTCACGCATAACTTTCCTCACTAATTCTTATATAAATTTCTTGTATCTGTTTTGTTCACAATAGGTTCTTTACCTTTTTGAAACTACCAACAGTTAATAGTTTTTATTAAATCTATTCTGGCATATATTTAAGGTCTTCTTGTGGTTCTAAAATACCAAGCTCCAACCCGGAATAAGTAATTTCTTTATCTGCAAAAACAAATGTCACTGTGAAATCTTTATCTTTAATAACATCGATATGATTTTCATCAATCGTGCATCCAAACATATGACCAGTGGATTGATATTGACGGCTAATTGGAGATTTTCTCACATCAATAACTGTTCCAATCCAAACTTCTTCTCCATTTGAACTTGTTTCGTAAATATCTTCCACACTGGTAAACATTGCTCTTTCATCTTTTAGCTCGATAGTAAACACAAGGTCTTGGTTTAAATACCAAAGATCAGAGTATTGATATTCCGTTTCAATGCTAACATCATCAGAAGAAGCTGGAATACCATAGAAAAATACAATGAATACACTCATTAAAGTTAATACTAAAACCGAAATAGCTGTAGTGATTCCCACAACCAAATTTTTACGAGTTAATTTCTTTTTCATTTTTTTTATAACCTCCATATCTGTGTTTCTTGTTTGTGAAGTATCTTTAGTAGTAATCTCTTTTTGAGATAGCTCAAATTCTTTTTTACAACTAATACAATCACTTATGTGTTCATCTACAAATTGTTTTGTATCATTACTGATAACATCATCGACATATAGTGGCAGTAGATCTCGGACAATACTACAATCACGATTTTTCATTTTCTTGTTCCTCCATTCGCTTTAATATTTGATTTTTAGCTCGATGATAAATAACTCTTGCCCAACCTGTGCTTTTTTCAAAAATAATACCTATTTTCTCAAATGACAAATCTCCGAAAAAACGAAGCATGAATACTTCTTTGTATGGGTCATCCATCGAATGAAGATATTTGTGAATCAGCATAGATTGTTCATTGTCAATTAAACCATCTAAAATAGAATGATGATTATCAACCATATTTTCTAACCCATCCGTATTGGTATATATTTTTTCACGTTTAATAGCAGTGTAATATGTATTTTTTGCTATTGTGAAAAGCCAAGCACGAATATCTGTTGAACCATCAAAGCTATTTATTTTTTTCAGAGCTTTTAAAAATGTCTCTTGAGTAATATCTTCTGCCATTGCTTTGTTTTTAGAAATGCCATATATGTAGTTATAAACATCTCTAAAATATAGTTCATATATTTGTTCCAACTCCACACCTTTTCACCTCCTATACTTAAATAACTATTGAAAGTTCGAAACGTTACAAAAAATTAAAAATATTTTAAAAAGCTGCCTACTAAATGCAGACAGCTACAATCATTATTATATAAATTTCCTACGACCACCAACGCAACTTAATATTTACGAGGTAATCAAAATTATCTTCATACACCAATGCTCTCTAAATTCTAGGGAGCATTTTTATATATAAATATATTTTACCACAATGAAGTGGTACGAATCAAGTCATCAATTATGAACAAATCGAAAGGAGTTCCCCTTATGGCTTTGAAAAATTATAAAAGTTTTCCTTTGCTCGAAGAATACTTAAACTATCTAACTGTAATCAAAGGCAGGTCACTTAATACTGTGATTGAATACAGGACTGATATTTTGATGTTTCTTCAATTTATGAATGAA
This sequence comes from Eubacteriales bacterium, assembly GCA_044425705.1. Lineage (GTDB taxonomy): Bacteria > Bacillota > Clostridia > Lachnospirales > Lachnospiraceae > JAWXVD01. The sequence continues at coordinate 4,782 of JAWXVD010000137.1, forward strand.
AAAAGAGAAGTAGATATTGCTAAATATGATTTATCTAATATAGATGCTGATTATTTAAGAAGCATTGAACTCAATGATATGTATTCTTTTATTTCACATTGTCAAAATGATAAAAATTCCTCAGCAGGTACACGTTCAAGAAAAATAGTGTCTATTAGGCAATTCTGGAAGTATTTAAGAACGAAAGCTCATGTATTAGAACAAAATATTGCTGAAGAACTTGAAACACCTAAAATTCCCAAGAGGATACCGAAATATCTTACATTAGAAGAATCTATTAGACTTTTAATTGAATGCGAGAAATCGCCAAGGGATCACCTAATTATTACAATGTTTTTGAATTGTGCGCTTCGTTTATCAGAATTAACGAGTATAGATGTATACCAAGTAACAGGGGATACGTTGAATATCATTGGTAAAGGCAATAAAGAAAGAAGAATTTTTTTAACACCTGCTACTAAAAAAGCTATCAATGAATGGCTAGAAGAAAGAAAAAAACTTAATCCCTCAACAAATGCACTATTTGTTACCAAAAACTTAACTCGTATAACCAATAGATCAGTACAAGATATTGTGAAAAAATACATTAAAAAAGCTGGATTAGAACATAGAAATATATCTACCCATAAATTGCGACATACTGCAGCAACATTGATGTATCAGTATGGAAATGCTGATTTAAGAAGTTTACAAGAAATCCTCGGTCATACCTCGGTGGCCACAACTGAGATCTATACCCATTGTAGCAGTAATCAATTAGAACGAACAATCAATGCCAATCCTTTGTCTAATATGTTTGGTGTGAATGGGGGTGGTAGATAATGGCAAATCCGGCAGCCATTAAAGCGGCTTTAATAGCATTAGAAACATTAAAAGACGAACAAAAAAGACGTACATTTTTTATCATTATACTAACACCTGTACTTACATTACTTGTGTTAATTGCCCTTATTGTATATATTCTTACAAGTCCATTATCTATCTTTGCTGATTGGCTACTACCAGATGAATTAACAGCAGTGGAAGATTTTCAAATGGACTACGGATATAATCAAAATCTAGGGATTTATGAAGATGATTATGTCAATGGGTATGGACAGAATTATGAGGGTGTTATTTTCACTGATGGTGAAGTACAAGTATCCTATTACAACCAACTTGATGAAAGGTGGGCAGATATGATGTATGGAACTTCATCAACCATTGGGCAGGCAGGTTGTGGTCCTACATCTATGTCAATCGTTATCAGTACATTTACAGGCGAAGCTCACGATCCTACCCTCCTATGTGCTTGGTCAGTGGAGAATGGTTATAGGTGCGAGGGCAATGGCTCTTATCATAGTTTGATACCTAATGCAGCTACTGCCTATGGTTTGACTTGCGAGGGAGCTACCAAAAACGAAGCACAGAAAATTGTAGATGCCTTAGCTAGTGGTAAACTGGTGGTGGCTATTATGAGTGAGGGGCATTTCACCACAGGTGGGCATTTTATTGTTTTGCGAGGTGTTACAAGTGAGGGTAAAATTCTTGTTGCAGATCCTGCGAGTTATAGCAGAAGTGAGCAAGAGTGGGATTTAAGTATCATTATAGATGAAGCGAGTAACGGAGCAACTGCAGGCGGTCCATTTTGGATTATTGGAAAGTAGAAAGGCGAAATAATATGATTTTATATTTGACAAATGCAAAGACAACCAATTTATTGGATTTTTTATTAGAACAAAAAGAAGCATACCCTTTACATAAAATCGAGGGTAACATTGACATGAAGAACTTTGTGATTCGTGATATGGCGAACTATTCCCATTTTGCAGAAATTGTGATTAACAAAGAAATTGTAGTAAATGATGACAAGACATTCGTTCATGCGATTGAAGAATTTCATACTATGTATGATGCACGAATCACAGTTATCTGTGAGGGGTTAGAGGAAACATCATCGCTATTTAAAGCACTTCTTTCAATTGGTGTTGGGAATATTATTACTTCAAGCAATTTGGTAGAAATCCAAAGAGATATTGTAAATTGTTTGAGTGTAAATGGCTTAAATCGTTATGAAGCGAGTGAGAGAGTAAAGCCGAAACCTAAGCATGAGCATTATAACTTCAAATGTAGAAATGTGCGTATTGGTGTGGTTGGATCTCAAAATAGAATTGGAACAACTACTTTTGCTTTAGGCCTTGTAAATTGGCTAGGTAAAGTAGGTGCGACAGCTTGCTATATTGAAGCAAATAAAAGCAATATTTTGCCATACATCGCTAAAGAATATGGTTTAGCTGGTGTGAAAGAAAGTTTTGAAGTAGATAGTATGCAATTTTCTAAAGCGGCGCCAGAACAACCTTGTAATTTTGAAGTGTATGACTTTGGTAACCTAAATGAGAAGATTATTAGCAATTTGGAATATATGCAAGAGGTAGTATTAGCCTGTGGGGTTAAGATTTATGAGCTTCCTTATACAGCATTAAGTTTAAAAGAGCTAAGAGAAACAAGTATTTACATTTCCCCTACATTTTTTGCAGAAGAAACAATGGAACGATATGAAAATGTGTTTGCGAATGAAATGCACGAAGTATTACAACCTGTGTATCAGCCAGATTTTATGAACAGTGAATTAGCAAGAGTAAATTATAAGAAGATGATAGAGAGATATATTTAAATTTGGAGGAAGGGTGAACAAAGTTCACCCAGAACTTTGCAAGTTATGCAAAGTTGCAATAAATCATAGAAGGAAGGTATTTTAAATATGACAACAACAATGACAGCATCAAATTTATTTGAATACAAACAAATGGTATATCATACCGATCTGAAAAGCAGAGCATTAAGTGTACTCATGTATTTAGTAGATAGAGCAGATAATAAGGCATTTACTTGTTTTCCATCCATTAAGACTATCGGAGAGCAGTTACATATTAGTATTTCTACTGTGAAAAGAGCTATGAAAGAATTGGTAGAAAGAGGTTTCTTGAAACGTGAAGCAAGATTTGCTCTCTCAAAGAATGGTGGGCAGACAAGCAACCTATACACTTTAACATTGCCACAGGAACAGCCTTTAAACGAGCTGTGCGAGGAGTTAGAACATGATGATGTCATTGATTGCACAAGTGAAGAAGTGAGCTGTGTGGAGCTAGAAGAAGCCACAGAGCACAACAAGAAATGTGAAGTGAAACATATTAGTTTTGATATGATGAAAAGTGAAAAGAAGCAACTAAAAGACCAAGTAACACCCCCAGTTCAAAAAGAAGAAATACCCCCGGTTCACTTGTTGAAACATAGTGATAAAAGCACCAGTGACAGTTTTTTGAGAAAATTATTTAGGCTTATGAAAGTTGGAAAAACACCTGTTGGTGATATGGAGAAAGTAGTTGTTTCTTCGTCTGCTGTGGACGGGAGGGGGGTTCATTTTGATACTCCCTTTAACTTACCAGATTAACTCTATTTAAAAGCGTAAAAGAAAGTATTATATATTCTAAGTATAAATCAATATATCATTATCACATTCATATATCTTGACAAAAACGTCTACAAGGAGTAGAATGATATTAAGGTCGACATAGTGTAGACGAAATGGAGGTACATATATGCAAGAATATAGACTAGGCGAAGTAGAAATGAGATTTGCTGATATTATATGGCAGAACGAACCATTACAGACAAGAGAACTTATTGCTTTAGCTTCAGAAAATCTTAGTTGGAGCAAGTCTACCACATATACCATATTGAGTAGGCTTTCTGATAAAGGAATATTTCAGAAAGATGGAAAGACAGTTACTTCTCTGATTTCAAAAGAAGAACTAATGTCAAAGCAAAGCGAGAAATTTATTGAGGACACATTCAGTGGATCGCTGCCGAAGTTTTTGGCTTCCTTTTCTCTGAAAAAGAAATTATCAAATAAAGAAATAGACGAAATACAGGCTTTTATAGATGAGCATAGGGAGGGTTAAGTATGAATTTTTTTATGTATGAGTTGCTACCCAGCATATTAAATATGAGCTTAATTGCAAGTTATGTTATCATATTTGTATTAATTGCAAGGTTGCTACTGAAAAAAGCACCTAAGATATTTTCATATGTACTATGGGCAGTGGTTCTTGTTCGCTTGCTGTGTCCATTTTCTTTTGAGAGTGCGATTGGACTTCTACCAAATAACACAGAGCCAATACCACAAGATATTGTTCATACGGAATATCCGTCAGTAGATTTACCTTTCCCAATTATCAATGAGGCAATCAATGAAAATTTGCCACAAGGTGAAGAACAACTGGTAGCTGACCCACTAGAAGCTCCTGTCGCAATCGGAACTTTGGTTTGGGGTTTGGGTATTTCTATGATGGCAATTTATAGCATTGTTTCTCTTATAAAGCTAAGACGAAAGTTAATCGGTGCAACACCTATTGAAAAGAACATATACATCG
>JAWXVD010000138.1:0-9134 GCA_044425705.1 Eubacteriales bacterium
GCTGAAATCCTTGCATTTCTAGAAAGTAGATAGAGAGGTATTTTAATGATTACTCAACACTTCAGATTGCTAAATTGGAATTGAATGTGTTGAGTAGGTAAAATATGGGAAGTTAGCAATCAACGATAAAAAAGCTATTTATTTTACTGGTGTGGAAACCAATGAAAAACAAAATTTAGAAAACTTCAGCCGTAACATCTTAGGTTATGAAAAGAACATTGATGTGGATACTTGCTTTCTCTCCTTTCAATCAGCTTTGGAATATACTTTTGAACTTGCAAAAAAAGAAAAACTTGTTTTAGTTTTTGATGAGTACCCCTATGTTGCAAGGACATCTAAGAGTCTGGCCTCTACTTTACAATTGCTCATAGACCAATACAAGGACAATTCAAATATGTTTTTGATTCTTTGTGGTTCTTCCATGTCTTATATGGAGGACAATGTTCTTGCTTATAAGGCACCTCTTTATGGTCGCAGAACTGCACAGTTCAAAATCCAGCCTTTTGAATTCAGAGATGTCTGTGAGTATTTTAAAAATCTTTCTGATGTGGACAAAGCACTTGCCTATGGTATGTTGGGCGGAACTCCACAATATATGCTACAAATAGACGATACCTTATCCATTGAGGACAATATCAAAAATATTTTTTTATCTCCTACTTCTTTTATTTTTGAGGAGCCCACAAACTTACTAAAACAAGAAGTTAGAGAAGCGGCTATTTATAACGCAATTATCACTGCCATTGCCACAGGTTATACGAAGATGTCTGAAATTTCTTCTAAAGTTGGAGAAGAAAGTAGTGTGTGTGCTACCTATATTAAAAACTTATTATCACTGGGGATTGTAAAAAAAGAGTTGCCCTTCAACGAAAAAACCACGAGAAAAACCATCTATTCTCTTGAAGATAATATGTTTCGATTTTGGTATCGCTTTATTCCTTCCAATCTCTCGATAATATCTCGAGGTGCAACTGAGCTTGCTTACAATCGTATCAAACCTCACCTGTCTGATTATATGGGTAGTATTTTTGAGGAAATCTGCAAGCAATATCTTTGGCATCAGTTATTAGTTGGAAACTGCCCTGTAAATTTTTCTGATATCGGTAGATGGTGGGGCAACAACCCAAAAACAAAGAACCAAGAAGAAATTGATATTCTAGGTGTAGCTGATAACAACTCCGCCCTATTTGCCGAGTGCAAATGGACCAATGAAAAAGTAGATTTATCTGTCCTTGAAACGCTAATAAAACGCAGTGGGCTACTCCACTATCATGAAAAACACTATTATTTATTTGCTAAAAACGGATTTACAAAAGGCTGTATAGATAGGGCTAGTGAGCTTTGCAACGTAACGTTAATTACCTATGCTGAGATGATGAAATAAGAGGTATTTAAAAAGATGCATGGGCGTGTTTTACTCTCCATGCATCTTCCCCTTATCTCTTTCTCATTTTCTCAGACACTTCATCAATTCTTCATGCCTGTGATTATTTCTTCTAATCCCTCTACTAATACCTTAGCACTTTCAAAATCCTTTTTATCTAATGCTTGTTCAATTTTTGTTTCTAATTCTTTTTTACTTTGCTCTAATTGCAAATAATCTTTATCAAAATGGCTGGCATAAATCATTTTTCTAAATTTTCTCATCTGCATCTTTCTGACTGTTTGATTTTCAATAATCAGTACATAGTCCGCACAATTTACAATAGAATAAAAATCATGAGAAATCATTAATAATGCACCATTATAATTCCGAATGGATTCTTCTAATGCAATTTGCGAATACGTATCTAAATGGCTAATAGGCTCATCTAAAATCAAAAAATTGGAGCTTTGATTAGAGATTTTTGCCAATCCTAATATATTTTTTTCTCCTCCTGATAAAGATGAAATCTTTTGATTCATTTTCTCTTCTGGAAAGCCAAATTTAAGCAAATAAGATGATATTTCATCATATGTTTGAAATCCCAAGTCAAAAAAGGCATCATATATGCTACTATTTTCTTCAAACATCTCTCCTTGGTTCTGAGAAAGATAAGATACCGTCACATCTTCTCCATAAGTAATGGATGGATTCGAATTTTTGTAAATTTCTCGAATCAAAGAAGTTTTTCCTGTACCATTAGCACCGATTACTGCCACTTTATCTGTTCCCTTGATTTCAAAATTCACATCTTTCATCAATACTTCTTCAAATGCGATGTCTAAATCAGAAACACGTAACACAGTTTCTTCTGCCTTCACATTTTCAGCTTTTAATATAATTTCAGGTTGTTCCACACAAATATAAGGATCCTTAATTCTTCTAGCTTCCAGTCTATGTGCATAGGTTACTCTTGCATGCAAAGAACGTCCATTGGCTGCCGCATCATGATGTGTTGCAATGGTACGTAGTTTATCAATCATAATTTTGTTACGTTCAATTTCCTCTGTATCACGACATGCCAACTCTTGTAATTCTACTTTTGTAGCCAATAATTCAAAATTGTAATCTATATAGTTCCCTTCAAACTCTTGGATTTTTTTATTTTCTAAATGTAATATTTTATTGAAACAATGATTCAATAAATATCTACTATGGGTAATCGTTAACATGGTTCCTTTATAGGAATTAATTAAATTTCTCAATGCTTTCAAATTATCGAAATCTAAAAAGGCATCTGGCTCATCCATAATCACAAAATGTGGTGTGGTCAACATTTGCTTAATTACTTGAATCAATTTATATTCTCCACCGCTCAATTTAGAAATGTCTAAGTCCTTTTGCTGGAACAAATTAGCAAGATTTAATTTCTTATTGATGTTGTTTTCATAATTGTCACCATCAATTGCTTCCGATTTATCTAGTGCTTTTTGATATTCCTCCATCACCTCATCTAAATCATCTGTGGTTCCCATTTCTTCACAAAGTCCATGAATCTTCGCTTCCAATGCTACAAAATCTTGGGCGATATATTCGAATACAGTAATTTCCTTTGACAAATCCACATCATAAAATTGACTAACAAATCCAATTTTATAAGAATCTTCTCTTTCAATCTTACCATCATACATGTACTTATCATCATCTAATATGATTTCTGCCAATGTACTTTTTCCACTACCGCTACTTCCAATAAAAGCAAGAGATTGTCCTCTTTCAATAGAAAAAGAAACGTCATCATATAACTCTTTATCGGGAAATGCAAAACTTAAATTTTTAATACTTATCATCTTTTCACTAACCTCTATTTCTTAATTTATCTTAACTATTTTGTCTACCAATAGCCATCACCCAGTCTAGTAATGACTGAAAACTCTTATTTATCACCCTATATTCTACCAGAAGCATATGCCACCACATTTGTTCCCAAATCAATACTAGAACCTTCATTGGAATATGCAACATGAGGATTCACTTCTGCCTTTATCATTAATTCCCCTAAGGCTCCTCTATTTCTAGCTTCCTTCGTCACAAGTTCCATGGCTTCCTTTTTTGCAAAATCTATGGCTTCTTCAATACTTCCAAAAGCTTCATTGCCCGCTCTTCCATATACTTTAAATGGATTCTCATCTATTTCAGAATACCCTGATGTAATTTCTATGGTTACGCTAACATTGATATCTGCTACCATAGCCCCTACTGCATTGGCTACTTCTGCATGATCAGGTATAACACAAGCTGTCTCTAAACGCTGTGCCACTTTCGGTAAAAACACATGAATGGGTGCACCAATTCCCACTAAAGTAGCCTTTGTACGAAACAAATGTGTCAGAAAATCATTCCCACTCTTCTCATCCCAACTTTGACGAATCAACTCTCCCACTTGGCTATCTACCATTTTACCAAATGTTTTAGGATATTGATTGAGTAAAAGGATACGTATTATATTTTCATACAATTTTTTACATACCAAGTCATAGATATGATCACAAAGTCGAACTAGCTCTTCTTCCGAATCATTAAAATCTGGCAAAGCCTTTAATAGATATCTTGCCCCTAATATGGACCCCTCTTTATCATATTTCGTAAAATCACCTTTAATATGCATGATATCAGTAGGCGTCAAACCACACCTCATAATAATTCCTTCGCTTTCTAAACGTTGGCTTTTCATATTATAGATGTCTATGATACCACTACCAAGCATCACAGGGCCTGCTTCTAATTGTGATATCAATTTTCTTTCTCTATCTGTATATACCTCTAAATGTTCTGGTTTCTTAACCAAATATAAAAACTCAAATCTTGGATATCCATCTAATACTATTTCTTCCAATAATTTCTTTAAGTCCTCTTTCATTCTAGGGCATTGCTCAACGGCAACACAGAGCGATTGTACTCTTCTAGTATCAAAACTCACCCTTCCCTCTTTTACAAGGATTCTACTATCTCCACCTAATCCGAAAGTATCGATAAACACACCTTTTATCTGTGTCCGAAAACCACCAATTTGAATGCCTTTTGTCATTTCAGGTTGTCTATTTTTTACGATAGATATATCTGTTGTAGTGCCTCCCATGTCCACGATTAAGCTATTTTCACAGTCTGCCAAATATCTACCACCAATAATACTGGCTGCTGGTCCACTTAAAATAGTTTGTACAGGGTGTACCACCGCACCTGCTCCCATCATCAAGCTACCATCGCTGCGCACAATCATAGTTTTCATATCCATCTTTCGATGAACAAGAGCCTCTTTTACGGACACCATAAATTCTTCTATAATAGGTAGCAATCTTGCATTTAACAAGGCTGTAGCTCCACGTTCCATCATATTCAGATTATTCACCAATTCACTGGCTTTTATAAAAGGAACAGGATATACTTTCCCAATTTCTTCTTTGGCTACTTTTTCACAAATAGCTCCATTATGTACAGCATTCACGTCGGCAATAGCCAATGCTTGTGCATCTTCAAACCATTCCTTGTGCTCTTCTAACACCGCAATCCAGTTGGGATGCTCCACAATGGTACCATCAAAGGTACTTTTTGTTTGTAGACAAAGTACGTCTTCTTTTTTTAAGCCATAAACCTTTTCTGCACCTATAGAGTCTAATATTTCATAGCTACTACCTAGCAAAATTAATTTCGCACGACTGCCCTTTCCCTCTACGCAAGCATTTGTAGCCAATGTTGTGGATAAAGAAAGTACCTCCGCCTTGCCTCTTTCTTCCTCTGGTAAGGTATCTAGGGCGTTGCCAATTCCTACACTTAAGTCTTCTTTTGTTGTTAGACTTTTTCCTTTTGCAATCACTTTTCTTTTATTAAAATCATAGAGAACAGCATCTGTATATGTGCCTCCTGTATCAATACCAATTCCTAAACCCATCCCTTAATTCTCCTAAACTCACACGCCAATTTCTATTTTTTCTTGCATGGCTTTTTTCTATGGAAACAGTTCAGCCAGCACCTCAAATCCGTCACTTACTATTTTTTCTTACATGGCTGAACTGTTTCCATGTTACCACATATTTTGTTTTCCGTATATAAAAACAATGCATATCACACGTTCCTTATTTTATGTGCAATAAAAAAACCTGCATATAAGCAGGTTTTTTAGCTTTATCATTTTCTAATTTCCACATTCAATGCTAATTTCATTAAATTTCTTCAAAATATCGTCTGTTCCCACCGTATCTTTATCCTTACCAGATTTATCGATGATACATTGTCCTTGATGCATCATCAGAAGGCGATCTCCATATTCGATAGCGTACCGCAGGTTATGTGTTACCATAATCGTGGTTAATTTCTTTTCTTTTACGATTTTATCCGTTAATTCCATAATTAAATCAGCCGTTTTTGGATCTAGGGCCGCTGTATGTTCATCTAAAATGAGAAATTCAATAGGGGATAAGGTTGACATTAATAGTGCCATAGCCTGTCTTTGTCCACCCGACAAGGATCCTACTTTTATATCCATTTTGTTTTCTAATCCTAAATTTAATTGACTCAACACTTCTCTATAATATGCTTTTCTGGCTTTATTCACTCCAAGTGATAAGCCATATACTTTTCCTTTATGATCAGCCAATGACATATTCTCCAGAATAGTCATGGATGGACAAGTTCCAACAGATGGATTTTGATATACACGACCAATTTTTTTATTTCTAATGTATTCTTTTTGTTTTGTAATATCTTGTTCACCAATCATTATTTGGCCAGCCTCAATGGGAATGCTACCGCAAATGATATTTAACATAGAAGTCTTTCCTGAACCATTGCTACCTACAACAGAAACAAATTCACCTTTATTGACCTGCAGATTAAAATTCTCAAACAAACACATTTCGTTAATGGTTCCGGGATTATAATATTTATCAATACCTTTTAATGCTAACATATGTCTTTTCCTCTAGCCTTTCCCATTTACTTTCTTTTTTCGTCCAGCGCTAACCACCAAAATAGCTAAGAACAAGATGGCAGTAATCAATTTCATACTTTGTGGTTCAAATTGTTTAATTGCCACAGCCACACAAGCTTTATAAATAATAGAACCAATTAATACTGCTGTTGTTGCTTTCATAAAAGAAATATGTTTAAAAAATGTAGTACCGATAATCACACTAGCGAGACCAATGACAATAGCTCCTGTTCCCATAGAAATTTCAAATACCCTTTGTTCTTGGGCAAACACACAGCCTGCCAAACTAACAAGACCGTTAGCAAGGGCTAAGCCTAAGATTTTTACATTCCCTTGATCCTTCGCTAGAGAAGTTACCAACATGTCATTATCACCAACTGCACGCAACAAAAATCCAGATTTTGTTTTTAAATACCCATCCAACAAAAGTTTACAAATTATGGTGATGATAATAATCAATATCAATGTAGCGTGCCTACTAATACTATCTGGAATCATAGTTTCTATGAATGTATTCTTAAAAATAGTTTCTTGTGAAAATAGAGCTACATTTGAGGTGCCTGCAATATAAAGATTGATGGACCATAGTGCTGTCATCATGATAATACCAGAAAGCAAATCTCTTACATGACATTTCACATGGATTAATCCTGTACAAATTCCTGCTAGAACTCCAGCTAAAAATGCTACAAATAATGTGACATATGGATTCACTCCCCTTGTTAATAAGGCTGCTGTTACTGCTGCACCTAGCGGAAAGCTTCCATCAACTGTTAAATCTGGAAAATCCAATATTTTATACGTAATATATACACCCATTCCAAGAATGCCATATACCAAACCTTGTTCTAGTATACTAATGATCATAACTATGTTCCCATCTCTTTCTATTTCTACATAAGTGTTACAGTTCACACAGACCTGTAACACTTGTGTTTCTTTATTCACTTGCAATTGTATCAAAAATTTCTGCTGCATTTGCCACAACATCTTCTGAAATACTAAGTCCTAATAACTCAGCTACTGCTGCATTATAATATAATTCACATTCTGTAATTGTTTCAAAAGGAATTTCTGAAGCTAAGGCTTCTCCCTTTAATACTTTAGCTGCCATTTCACCAGTTTGAACACCCAGTGAAAAATAATCTAAGCCTTCCGCTGCAAGACAACCGATTTTTACTTGTTCAATTTCACTACCGAATACTGGCACACCTTTTTCATTGGCTTTTTCTAAAATTGTTGCTAACGAAGCTACTACTGTATTGTCTGTTAAGTTTGTCATACAATCTACTTCTTCTAAAATCGCATCTGCTGCAAGTGAAATTTCAGAGGTTGCTGTAATTCCTTTGGTTACAAGTTCAAATCCATAATCTGCTACTAATGCTTCATATTCTGCTATAGCCGATACAGAATTCACTTCACTTGTTGTATAAATAATTCCTAATGTTTTTGCTTCTGGTAACATGGTACGAATCATTTCTAATTGTGATTCTACTGCCAATACATCACTTGTTCCTGTTACTTCTCCCACTGGATTTCCATCAGCATCTGCAAGTTCTGCACTAATTGGATCTGTTACTGCTGTAAAAATCACAGGAATTCCATCATCCATCGCTGCATTATATGCTGTTTGTGCACTGATTGTTGCAATACCACAAATTAAATCTGCCTTATCCGAAACAAATACATCTGCAATCTGACCTGCTGTACCTGTATCTGTTGCTGCATTTTTATAAGTAATTGTTAAATTTTCTCCTTCAACAAATCCTTCATTTGCAAGACCTTCTATAAAGCCTTCTCTACAGTTGTCTAAAGATGCATGTTCTGCAAATTGTGAAATACCGATTGTATATCCATCATCTTCCGTACTTCCACATCCCATCATTACAGTTCCCATCATCGCTACTGCTGTTACCATTGCCACCATTTTTTTGTTCATGTTCTTGTTCATAATTTTTCCTCCTAATTGCTTTCCTTTTTAGTTGTTTGAAATGACTATTAGCCGTTACAGTTCACACAGAAAATGATGAATCAGTACAAAAATCCCATTGCCGTAGGCAATTTTAAATGGATTTTGTATAGTTACAGGTCACGTGTAAACTGTAACTATTAGCCAAGCCATTTCAGATTAGTCATTGAAATAAGAGTGCTATTCAGTTGATTCTGAATATAACAAATAAGATTCGCAGTCCTTTGAGCAATAAAAAAACCACCCCAAACCAAAGGTTTGAGGCGGTAATATATACTAATATTATCGCGGTACCACTCAAATTGACATACAATGCCCACTTACTCATGTACTAACATACACTCCTGATTGATAACGGGTTCGGTTCCCGACTAGCCATACTCTCTTATGATTTCAGGTAGCCCTCAAAAGTCCATTCAACTATATACTCCATACGGCGTTCTCACCATTCGCCACTCTCTTTCATGTTATACTATAATCTACTCGTCTTTCTCAACGGTTTTTATTTGTTAAAGCTACTTTACCTCAATAAAGTAATTTTGTCAACTAGTTTTTTTTACTTATTTCAGGACATTTTCAAAAACGCTTGATACTAGTTTTTTTTACTTGATTTCCTTTTTGATCTTAAAAACAGCTCATCCCAATCAAAAAAGACCTCTCTCCCCTTAAGGAATAGAAGCCTTTTGATTTTAATTTCTATCTTTCTTTAAATGTTGCACAAGCTGTTTCCCTACAATTATTAGCTCCACAGCCTTTAATTTCTACAAATTCTGCATGACATTTATAATCACTATTATGCACACACTTTGCAGCAT
>JAWXVD010000139.1:0-9081 GCA_044425705.1 Eubacteriales bacterium
TTGTATATACCTCTCGTGTTTTTAGAATTTTACCAACTGCCTGGTCAGTAATAATCTAAATTTACTTGAGGTATTTTTTTATGTCAATCATTCTTTATATTTAAAGTATACAGGAAGCTTCACAATAGTTTCATATTCTGGCTTCACTTCTTTTTCAAATACTTCTGCAGCAACTGCCTTTTTATCTCTGCTTGCCACAAGCCTTTCTCTAAACATCGTATTAATCTGTCTTTCTAATTGTCTTACACTCCAATTGCTTTTTACACATTCTTCCATGTACCAATTACGATTTTCTTCATCAGAAATCTTCATCAATGTTCTATAATGTGACCAACTCAATTCGAGACACAGTGTGTCTCGAATTGGAAACATTAAGTAAAACCGTCTCATTTTTCTAAGATTTGTAATATCAAAACCTTTTCCAAACTCTGCCGTTAATTGCTCAGATATATATTTTAATAAATTCTTTCCATATTCTGCTCTATCACTTTCTCCACAAGCTATATATATCTGCTCACCTATTTCATGATACGCAAGAACCATTGCTGAATTTACAGCCCTATAGACTTGGCACTGTGCATTTACAACACGAGCTCTTATTGATAAATACATTTCTTCATTTGTGGGTTTTATATTCATTATTTCTTTTTTGATTTCATCCATATTCATTTCCTTTGCATAATCTCCATTAATTCATTTACTTTTGAATCACCCCAACTACTGCTCTTATTTGTATACAAATATTCATTGTAATATCTTTTCCATTAGGGATCTCCGTAACCAATTTTCCAATAACAATCATATCTTCTAGCCAATATTGATGATACATTTCTGGTGTAGGATTAATAGAAAGTATAATCGTTTCACAATCTATTTCTGTTCTGCCAAAGCTGCTAGCTTTCCTTTATATAGTTCCATTTTTTGAGGGAACTCTTTTATAATCTACCATTTTTTAATTTATTTCAATAATCATCTTCCTAAGTTCTTTTCTTAGGCCCTTTTGTATGATGCTTACTAGAAGATCTTCGTGCTTTCTTATTCACATACCTCTCCATCAACATCATGTCTATGTTCTCATTGGTGTACCATTTCCCAGATTAATGAATGGCATATGCACCTTTTCCCAATGCCATTGCTGCCACTCCATAGTCCTGGGATACCACAATGTCACCTTTCTTACATAAGCCTATTAATGCATAGTCCACTGCATCTGCATCTACTTTTAATATTTAACCAATATTTTCACTTCGATACCTTCTCTGGTAATAATCCATAGTCCTATATTCAATAACATCTTTCATCTGTGATGCGAATGTCGCACTTCCAACTATATCGTGAAGTTCATTTCTTAACGCAAGTGCTACTCCCTCTTCCTTCACAAAAAATCCTTTCCCTGATTCTTGTAGAAAATGTACTGGCATCTTCATAATTTTCTTTATATGCTCTTTATCGCTCATAGCTACATATTGCTCATATGTTAGTCCTTTTTCCAAATCCTTCCAGTTAGTCCCTGTTCCAAAAAACTCTTTCCAACTTACCAATAACTCTTCTTCTGTAACTGACATACGCACATTACCATGATTGTAAAATGCCATAAGCACTGGCATCTTATACACCTTCGACATGCTAGTATTTTCGATTAGGTGAATAAATTCTCTGCCAATATTATTGTCAAGTTTCTCATCTTCCACATTCAGAAGTTTCTGTTCACTGAGAAATGCCATATAGTTCTTAAAAGGATTATCTTTTGAATGAGTAATTGCCAATTGATATACATCATCTTCCATGTATGTAAATAGTTCTAACCTAGTTGGTATCTTCTCCAAGAAATCTTTTACTCTAGCAAATTGCATTTGTATTCGTTCTTTGACTTTCAAATTCTTTTTATCCATTTCTTGAAATAAATCAATTAACCTCAAATCAAAATCAATCATACAATCATCTGGAAATGCAGAACGATCCGCGGGATTATATTCTCTTATTTCTCCACTACTTCCTCGATTACTTTTTCCAGTTAACAGAAATCGAGTTTTGCCGGCTTTTTCGTAATTCCCAATGAAATCCAACACATTTAGATATTCTTTTCCTTTATCTTTTCTAAGACCACGCCCCAACTGTTGCAAAAACACAATCGGAGATTCTGTCGGTCTAAGAAAGAGAACCATATCTACTGAAGTAATATCTACACCTTCATTAAACATATCTACAGAGAAAATAATTCTAATTTCTCCTGCTTTTAATTTCAGAATAGCGTCTCCCCTATCTACTGAATATGCTCCACTAGCATTACTATATACCGCAACGGATGGTATCCCCCGTTGCGAGAATTCTTTCGCCATTTCCTCTGCGTGCACTCTCGAACAACAGAACCCTAACGCTCTTTTTGATCCATATTTACAATAGTTTTTATATATCAAATCATGCCTATAAGCATTTCCTATATACGTCTCATTTAATTCTTTCTCATCATATCTCCCTCGAACCAAATGTATTTTGGAATAATCCGTATCATCAAAGATTCCATAATAATGAAATGGAACCAACATTCCTTTATTAATCGCCTCCTTTAACGAAATCTCATAAGGAACATTATAATCGCATATCTCATAAATATTCTTCCTATCCATTCGCTCTGGTGTTGCAGTTAACCCCAGTAAAAATTTAGGTTTAAAATATTCTACTATTCTTTGATATTGCTGATTCGTTGCATGATGAAACTCGTCAATTACAATATAGTCGAAATAATCTCTTCCAAAATACTCTGCTGTTAAATATTCTGCTTTTCCTAATGTTGCTACCGAAGCAAATATAACTGACTTATCTATCGTTTTTGTCTTACCATCAAAGAAGCCATAATCTTCAGAATTTCTAACATTATAGAACGATGTAGATGCCTGCTGTAATATCTCCTCTCGATGAGCAATAAATAAAACCGTTCCAAATGCTTTCGAGTCGAATGCTGCCAAATAGGTTTTCCCTATCCCCGTTGCTGCTTGTACCAGAGATCGACTAGCACCTTCATTTCTAGTTTCCTCCAATGCACACAATGCTTCTATCTGTGCACCTCGTGGCTCATATAACAGTTGTACATTAGTATTTGCATCTTCTTCTAATTCATCGTATCTATCCAAATCCTTAGTCAGTGCTGGGCGATGCCAAGTCTTAGAATATCTTTTTAATTCCTCATCATCAATTACAATAGAGTGATTTTTAAATAATTCCTCGAATGATGCGTAAAACTTTTTATATTTCCCGTTAGAATCCTAACTTTTGCACCACGATTCAACGCATTCTCTAATTCAGCTAGAATCATTTTGACTCCCGATTCCATTAAAAAGGACACAATAATATCTACATGATTCGCTTTTTTCAAACTGTGAATAATCTGATAATATAGATGCATTCTTTTGTCTTGTCCACCAAGCATCACATCTGTTAATTCTATATTTTCCATACCCACTTCCATTTTTTCCGTAGAATTATATTGAGCCATCTTTCATCCCCTCTATCTGGTCGTACATCCCCTGTAATCCATTGCTCTTCTATTTCAATCTCTAACAAATCTATTAGAAATTCCCCGAATTCTTCTTCTGTAAAATCTGTGAAATATCTCCCATTTCTTTCACCTTCAAACTCGCTATACTTAAAGGATGTATATATAATGCCATTATCTTTTAAAGCCCTACTCATTTTTCTTAAAACTATTTTAAGCTCTTCTTTGGATAAATGTAAAATAGAGGAACACGCCCAAATCCCATCATATTTTCCAATCTCATCTAATTCTTGAAACAGCATACACTTCACTTTTATTCCTGTATATTTACTTGCCCTATCACAAAGCTCTATCGAACCATCTATTGCCTCTACTTTGAATCCTCGCTCTATAAAATATTTGACATCTCGTGCAGAGCCGCAACCAAAATCAAGAACACTTGCTCCTGAGTGTAGCCTATCAAGAAAAGTATTTTGTGTTTTTGAAAATTCTACATTTGCAGTGTCTTGGATATATTGTTCTGCATTTTCATTGTAATATACCAGCGTTCTATTCATAATAAGTCCCTTTCCTTCTTTTTCTCTCCAACCATAGCACAGTTGCATTTCCAAACACCTACAACTCCATACAATTATTTTCTATGTATTCTATTCCAACTTCTTGTAACTTGCAAATCATGTTTTGATGCGAGAAAAGAAGAAAATAGGCATTGGAAAGGTCAAATTGTAGCTTACGAAAAACGAAACAATGGATTTGAAGCTGAGGTTACAGGGAGAGGAAGTAGCTTTCATCTTATTGTTGGGGAAACTAGGCATGGGAATTATCTCTGTATTCCCACATGGAAAGTAGGGAGTGAACTAGCTGATTATAACGACACCTTTTGGAATTGTGAACGAATAGGCAAACAGCTTTCTACCGTAGATAGTATTACTGTTGCAAATGGAATAAAGGCTATCGCAATGTTGTTAAACTAAAAAGAACTATCACTTACGACATACTGTAGGTGGTAGTTTTTTATTGGAATAAAATGATGTATTTGATAAAAGAAAACATCTCACGTCTCTCCAAAGTGCCTATCTCAACTCAGTATTATGTATTCATCCAATATTACTAATTTTCTACTAACCTTTTTCAAATAATCCATTTCCCAACAAAATATACGTTATCAGTAGCTTTTTACTTATCATATAATTTATTTAATACACTCCCCATAGCAACATATTTTTTTACTATATCTAACGTTGGAAGTTCTTGTGGATCATGCTTCACCATCTTGTAATAACTACCATCTAAATTAAATACAACATTTTTATAAAGAATATATTCTGATGATTCTCCATCTAAATTTGGCAGTTCGATTATGTCACCAACTGCATAGTCCTTATCATAATTATCTGGATCTGGTATCGCTCCTTTGGGATAATTAAATGTATTTTCATAAACTTAAATTGACTTTTCCCTTCTGGATTATTATTATAACGAAAGAGAAAAGGAACGTTGTCTGCCGGCTTCGTATAATTCCGATATAACAGCATTATCTTAAGCTCGAATCCTGAGGTGCTATCAAATTTTCTTCGTTTTCGTTTATACGAATTTATTCTTCGCTCATCATCATCAAATCCTAATTCCTTAATATCCTTTTTGATTCGATATTTGTTTATTCCGTATTCTTCCACATGCGTACCACCACAACCATATTTTTTCACATTTTCTACAGTTGGTAATCTATTACCAATACACCCTAGATTATAGTAGCTACCATCTACATTGTATACTAAGTTATTATATATTATCTGATAATTTTTATATTTCGGGTTTGTATCTTGCATTTCAACGACTTCTCCTACAACATAATCTTTGCTATAATCATCTAGATCTGGTATTGCTCCTTTAGGGTAGCCACAAAACCACTTTACTTCACGAAACATGCTTTTCCCTTGAGGTGTATTATGAAAAAGTGTTTTAGGATCAACAACATATTCCTTCTGTATTCTCTCTATTGTCTCTCTGGTATAATCTGTACCTATTATACCTACTGAGATTTTTCTGCTTTTAATATTCATATCGTAAGTTCGTCTGGCCACTTTATATTTACTCTTCATCAATGCAGGTGCTATAACCCCAAAATACACGATAACTATTATAATTAATATTGTAATAGTTTTAAGAAATTTCCAGACACCTCCAAAAAGTAATGTTGCTCCAGCAGTGAATATTATTACAAGGAATATACATATTATTAGATCCGCCTTCTGTTTAGGACTCATACCTTTACCCACCTTCTTAATTTACAGTTCCTACATATCTAATTTCTTATCTAGCATAATATTTTTTATCAATTTCTTTATATTGTATACTCCCAGTTTACATTACCAACTATAATATGTATATACTTTTTTCAAGATCAGCTTGGTTAATCCCTGTTTTCTGTACTAATTCCTTTTGTGTAAGATGGTTCTGCTTTCTAGCATCAATCCTTGATTAAATGATATTGAATTCTGGTTCTAATACCTTCCTCTTTATAATTTATTTTCCTAGCATAGAACTATGGATTACCACTTTTACTCTCTTGCAATCGAAAATAAACGATATTAGAAGCAAACAAGTTTACTCCTCTTTGCCTGCTATATGTTTAAACTTAGGTAATTGACAGGAGAATATAAGAACAATGTCCCCTATGGTTTTGAATTAATTTATGTGTATGCTTTTGTCACAGGATTAACATACTTGCATCTTTCCTACAATTTAATTTATCGAACTGGCAGCAGTTACATATTCATTTATTTTGATTTAATAAGTGTATCAATGCTCACCTCAAGACACTGACCAACACAATAATATGTTATAGGTATATTTATAGATGCAGAGTACGCATCTAACATCCTGTCATCATTTTAGTTTAATCGTATCTTTTAATTTGCGTAAACTTAATATGCTTTTTAATTTTCACAATAATATTTTTTAATGCGTATATTATACGTAAGTGCTCCAAAAAGATGGCGTAGTGCAACTAGCTCAATATAATGCTACACTCTCCGTAAAACATTAGGAGGTTAAATTATATTGAGTAAATTAGAACATTGGAAACAGAATCTACAAGAGTTTAATGAAAGCGAGTTATCGCTAAAGAAGTGGTGCGAATCTAAAAATATTAAGATGCCAACATTTCAGTATTGGAGAAAGAAGCTTGCTACGATAGATTCAAATGAATCTGTTGATGACGTGATTTTTGCTGAGATTCCCGTTTCGAAGTTCCAGATGAATGAATCTAGTACATCCGTCACCTTGCGTATTATATATAATCGTTGTGAAGTTGTTGTTACATCTTTAGATGAAGTGGAGTTAGCTGCTGCATTTTTTAGTCAGCTACAGAAATTATGCTAAATGAGTTTACATCTTGCGCAACACGGATACTGCTTAAGACTGGTTTGACGGATTTCAGAAAGCAAATTGATGGCTTGTCTCTTCTGGTTACTGCGCAACTTAAGTTAGATCCGTTCGAAGGAGAATGTGTTTTTATCTTTTGCAACAAGCGAAGAAATTCTTTGACGATACTAAGATATGATAGAAATGGATTTATATTAGCGACCAAGAAATTATTAGATGGAATGAAATTTCAGTGGCCATGAACAGCGGAAGAAGTGGAAGAAATTGCAGAGCAGCA
Source organism: Eubacteriales bacterium (assembly GCA_044425705.1). Lineage (GTDB taxonomy): Bacteria > Bacillota > Clostridia > Lachnospirales > Lachnospiraceae > JAWXVD01. Next base: position 7,158 of record JAWXVD010000139.1, read on the forward strand.
ACTAAATTGGCTGTTCGATGGATTGGAAATTGAACAAAGAAAAGCACATCATCCACTGCAAGTTTCCGCCAGAGACTTTATGATTTATCCATTATACACTTTCTCTCTCTATCATTATTAATCTTAGCAACGTTTCTACAAATGATAACATAAACGCAACTCGAATTCCATGTTGTTGATTAGGTTTGTATTCAAATATATATCTTTCATGAGCAAATGTATGTTCACTTGTTTTTAATTCCTCATTAAATTTTTCCAAATTATAATCTTCTAGTCCTTTCACTTTCATACTATTAATTGTTATATCTGATATTATATTTTGTGCATTTGATGAAAGTTTTGAATACAGATCTTGATAAAGTTTATGTCCTTTTGCCATTTCCCCATTTTCATTTTCATATAATAATTTTAATATTATTTCACATGCAAATGCTATATTTACAAATGCTGGATAAATTTTCACGGATGTTTCAGTGCTATTGTCACCATTGTTAAGTCGGTTCTCAATATCACTATACAGATTCCTTCCCATTTCATAATAGGTTTTAGCCTGTATTACTGCACAAGGATGAATATAAAACCCCGAACTATTTGGGTGATTTCTATCAAATAATTTTCCAGTTGGATATGATGCCATAAGTCCCTCCTCATATTATGCACAATTGTTATATCTTTTTCCAAAATCTCTAGGTGCTGATTGCTATATAATCTTTAATTTTATACACTCATTATAATTATATTTCATTAATTATTCAATATATTTTTCAACTTTATAATTATTTTGTTACCTATGTTCTTAATTCCATTTTAATTCTAAAATACTAGGGTCAACGCACCTTTTCTCCTTTGTCTCTTATTTCTATTCTATTATACTAGGATTTCATATGCCCTTCTTCTTTGTTTCATATCCTCTGCATCTAATAAAAAATACGATTTGATTTGTCGCTCTGTCAATCCTCCTTCTATTCTTTTTTAGGGGCTTTTACAAACATTGCTTGTTGTACTTTGCTTCCCCTTGTTTCTATATTACTTGTTTTATGATTTTCAAGTTTATTTTCACACGAAGAAACAACAAATTACAAAAGCATAAAAAATAGGAGCCTACTCATTGAGTAGAACTCCCTTAATTTCATTTCCTATGCAAAATATTTAGATGTGATAATGCATCACATTTTTTTATCATTGTTTTTAATTCTCACTAATCTTCCACCTCAATAATTTCATGTTCAACACCTGCGCCATTATTAAGTGCTACATTCCCTTTTCTTAAATGTTTCATATTAGCCTCTGAATAAAAGGGATCTGCAGTAATTTCAAAAGGTATTCTTTTTTCTCTTGATACTTTCTTTGCAAACATTGTAAAAGCAGCTGTCATAGATAATCCCATCTCAGAACAGGTTTCTTCCATATTTTTTTTGAGTTCTTCATCCATCCGAAGATTAACCATTGCTTGTGCCATATAATCACACTCCTCTCATTGAACCGTACATACGGGTCACGTATACGACTCTACAACTTATATTTCAGCACTTCTTAGATAGTATTGTAAAGCTTCCTGTATACTTTAAATATAAAGAATGATTGACACAAAAAAATACCTCAAGTAAATTTAGATTATTACTGACCTGGCTAGTTGGTAAAATTCTAAAAACACGAGAGGTATATACAATGAATACTAAAGGTAAATCAAAGAAAAATCAAGAGGTAACAGTAAGTATTTTCGAACAACAGGAATTAATACGAAAAGCAGAAGAAATAAGAAGCAATCTTAAAGCTTCTACTTGGCATGAATTAGAAACTAATGGAAAATTCGATAAGAATGCAAAGCTCTCATTTATCAATGATGACATGCTTATATTAGGATGCGATATAGGTAGTGAAACACATTATGTAAGAGCCATTGATACCAGAGGTCGAGAACTCA
>JAWXVD010000140.1:0-8918 GCA_044425705.1 Eubacteriales bacterium
ATCAGCGTAGTGAGCTGATTTTCTGCAATAAGCTGATCTGTAAGTGCTAGTACCTTTGCTGCTGTTGCAGGATCAAGTGCAGCTGTATGTTCATCTAATAACAAAAGCTTAGGCTTCTGAATGGTAGCCATCAATAATGTCAAGGCTTGGCGTTGTCCCCCAGAAAGTAGTCCTACTTTAGATGTTAATCGTTCTTCTAATCCCAAATCCAATGATTTAAGTTGCTCTATATATTCTTTTCGTTCTACCTTTGTAATTCCAGGACGAAGAGATCGCTTCTTTCCACGCCTAGCAGCAAGTGCTAAGTTCTCTTCTATTTGCATAGTAGGTGCAGTTCCCATCATAGGGTCTTGGAATACGCGTCCAATGTACTTTGCACGCTTGTGTTCTGGCAACCCGGCAATTTCATGTCCATCGATAGAAATATCTCCTTGGTCTATAGGCCAAACACCCGCTATAGCGTTAAGCATCGTTGATTTACCAGCGCCATTTCCGCCAATGACTGTAACAAAATCACCTTCATTAAGCTTAAAATCAATCCCATTAAGTGCCACTTTTTCATTTACTGTATTAGGATTGAAGGTTTTATAAACATTTTTTATTTCAAGCATGTTTTTTTACCTCCTTTAATATGCGATTGTGCATACTTCTTTTGCCAATAAGGAACTGCTAAGAAAATGGCAACGATAGTAGCTGAAAGTAATTTTAAATAATTTGCGTCGAGTTTCATCCATAGTACCACTTGAATAACTGCATAATAAATAACTGATCCCAGTGCTACTCCTACTAATTTAAGTGCAAAGTTGTTGAATATCTTTCCAAAAACTGCTCCACCAATAATAACTGCTGCTAAACCGATAACGATAGCGCCACGCCCCATATTGATATCTGAAAATCCTTGATACTGCGCAAGCAGTGCTCCTGATAAAGCAACTAACCCATTTGAGAGCATAAGCCCAAGAACTTTCACGAGATTTGTATTAATACCCTGTGCTCTAGACATGTGTTCATTCGCTCCTGTCGAGCGAAGAGACGCACCAAGTTCTGTTCCGAAGAACCAATATAAAATTGCGATAATCACAACTATAAAAACTGCTACAATAAATACTGGGTTCTCTGTTGGGTTCGTACTCTTAACATTGCCTAGCGAAACCAATAAATCTAATGATGTACCACTGATTGCTTGGTTTGACTTACCCATAATTGCCAGATTCACAGACCATAAGCCAAGCTGTGTCAAAATACCTGCTAGAATTGCAGGTATTCCCATCAATGTATGTAGTACCCCTGTAACAAATCCTGTTACCATACCTGCAAACACTGAAGCAAGTAAACTAATCCAAACATTAAAACCTGCAAGCATCATCATGACACAAACAGCTGCACCCGTACAAAGACTTCCGTCAACTGTTAAGTCAGCAATATCCAAAATCTTATAGGTGATATACACACCTATTGCCATAATTCCCCAAATCAGTCCTTGTGAAATTGCACCAGGCATTGCACTAATTAACTGAGCTGGATTTAAACTAGCGAAATATGCAAGAATATCCATAACTATCTTCCTTTCATCCTACACCAATTGCCGCTTGTCTAAATGAGCAAGCGGCAATCAATATAATTTATTATTTTTATTTTTATTCTGTTTCGATAGCTTCGTAGCCATCTGGTACAGTAAGTCCTAATTCTTCACAAATTGTTGCGTTGTATTTTGCAGTAAATTCTGGTGCATATTCAATCGGCATTTCTGTAACATCCGATTCTCCACTTAGAATAGCTACTGCCATTTCACCTGTTGCATAACCAAGATCATAGTAATCAATCGATAGTGTAGCAACTCCACAGATAGATGCGATACCTTCTTCGCCTGCTATAACTGGAACTCCTGCTGGTTGACAAATATTATAGATAATACTAGCGTTACTTGCTACTGTGTTATCAGTTGGTACGTAGATTACATCATTTGCATCTACTGCCGAAGTAGTAACTGAAGCTAAATCATTAGAATCTGTAAATGGATATAATTCACAAGCGTAACCTAACGCTTCAAGTTCTGCCATAACAACATCTACTTGGTATTGTGAATTCGCCTCTGCAGAGCAATATAAAAGACCAACTGTTTCAGCATCTGGGAACCATTCTTGTACCATAGCTGCTTGCTCATCTAATGGAGCAAGATCTGAAGTACCAGAAATATTAGTTCCAACCATTCCATCGAAATCATCGATGCCAAGTGCCACACCATATTCTGTAACGGAAGTCCCTAAAATTGGGATTGTTGTTGTACCTGCTTGTGCTGCTTGTAATGCTGCTGTTGCATTTGCCATGATTAAGTCTACATCTGAAGAAACGTAGCCGTTTATAATCGTGCTACAAGTAGCCGACTCACCTTGTGCTGTCTGCACAATAATTTCTACTTGACCTGGAAATGCTGCTTCTATTGCATCGCTAAATCCTTGTGTTGCTGCATCTAGAGCATCATGCTCTACCAATTGGCATACCCCTATAGTATAAAGAATTTCTGCGTCTGTTGTTTCTACTGTTTCTGTTGTTTCTGTTGTTTCTGTTCCTTCTGTTGTTGCCTCTGCATCTGTGCTATCACTTGTTGAACCACAAGCAGTCATCGATAACACCATGATTGCAATCAGTAATAATGATAAATGTTTTTTCATGATTTTCTCCCTTATGCTCTAAATATTTTCTGTACTTTATCACTTTAAAGCAATTAAGTGAAAAGTACAAGAGAGAAACTCTATAATTTTGATATACCAATAATATGATTCTTAGTCAAATTGCACAATTTTTTTAAGTTTCACTAAAATTTCCCATTAACACTTATAATTACGAATGCTAAATTCTCCCTTAACTTACAGGTTTACTCTAATGTTTGTTGGTAGTTCCATTTCATCTTTCATACTAATAAATCCATACTTTTCATATAGAGGTCTTCCAACACTTGTTGCTTCAAGAGTAATCGCATTTATTTTTTTATTTCTAGCCTCATTCACTAAAATATCAAGAAGTTTATATGCGCTTCCTCTTCTTCTATAGTTTGGCTTTGTATACATATTCATTATATACGCCTTCTTTCCACTTGGATTATGATATGTTGGCATCACTTCAAAAAAACTTACTGCACCTGCACCAACAAATTCCTCACCAAAAAACACAAGATAGGCGCAATGATTTTCATTTTCTAAATTATTTTGATAATATCTATAAGTTTCCTTTCTCACATCACTCATATCAACATCATCGGACAATTGATTTGCAGATTTTAATACTTCAATTCGTACGTCTGTCAAAAAATCAATGTCATCTATACTTGCCTTTTTATAGGTGAAACTCATGTATTCCCCTCCAATTACAATCTATTAATTTCGTTGCATAATAGGTATCTGCTGTATATAATGCTACTACTGGATTATGCCCCAGAACTCTATCTTTAACTACTAATGTTGTGGTTGGTGCAACTGAATATTTATAAAACATACTATCATGTCCTACACATAAACCTACTACTATATTAATATCCGTTTCTTGTTTTGCCAATAACTCCGCTTGTAGTATTGGATTACATGTATTACATCCAATCTGTGCACACTCTTCCGGAATTCCTATTTCAACTTTTGCAATCTCACCAACTTTGCATCCGACCCCATACACTTCAAATCCATGATTTCTTAGAATCTTTGCTAATACACGACTTTCTTTAAGTAATCCCACACATGTAGCTATTCCAATCTTCTTCACATGCAACTTTTTTGCCCATTCAATAGTTTCTTGTACACGTGTCATCTGACAGTAATTTTCGTATTCAACTTTTGCACTAGCCACCATCACATTTTTATTTTCCTCTAGCAAATATCTCTGCCTCACTTCATCACGCAACTTTTCTTCCGTATGTTGTGACACACAGAATGCAGGATGTTTTTTCCCTTCCGAATCGCATGCTTTTGCCCCACAATCGATACAGCTTAATGTCATTCTGTCCTCGTTCTTTTTCATGCGTTAGTGCATGTTGCATATAAGTGATTGCTAAGTTCTTTAACCACATTTCAAAAGCCCTTGCTATGTCAATACGTTAATTTTCAAATTGGACTAACTTAAATTCCTCATTGACACTTATAGGCGTAAATGCTAATATACTTACATAAAGAAGCGGGTTTTGACTAAGTAGAATTTATAATTTGAACGGGTTGCACGTTTCTTTTTTTATATCCAAAACATCGTATAAATATAACTTTCCATCTTGAGCATGTCGAATCAACATTGAAGCATGAAACACATTATATCTTTCTAGTTCACCATTTTCATTATATACAGGTAGTGCAAATCTTGAATCATATCGATACCAACCATATTTTGCATTTCTTATATGCTTATTTTCTATGTTATCTCTATGATATTTACCAACTGCAATTTCTATTAATTCTGGAATTCCTTGTGCTGCATTCGCTTTCGCTTTTGCGCTTGCTCCCTTTAATTGATATGTATATTTAGAACCTGTAAATTCATTTGGAAAATCATTTCCGATATATACAAGATCATTCGATTCTACAATCCCATAAAATTCTCCAACATATTGTTCCAAATAATTCTTTACTTCTGACTAGTTAATAGCTCGTTTCCCTTTAAAAAGGACATCATGAATAATCACAATTTTTTCTCCATCAAGGTCTTTAATAATACTAATATTCCTATCCATTAATACGTACCTCTTTCTATTATTTTATTTTGGGGCTGCAAATGATTGATCCAATCACTGATATAACTGAAATGAAATTAGAATATTTTTTATATACGGAAAGTTTAGCATATACTTTCTCTAATAACAATCACTTAAGGTTAAAATAAGATACTACAAATAAAGGTGCCCACACCCGCAGACACCCCACTCCTATAACCTTCTAATATTCTCAAATGTATTGAACAAATCCAATTTCCCATACCCCTCTTGTGTCAAGTAGTTGTCACGTGCTTTTCCACCTTTTTATACAGAGAAGCCCTACGAAATCCATTGTTTTCGCAAGGCTTGTGTTAATGCTAAGTTAGCAAAAATAGGTGTTAGATAATTGCTAAGTTATAATGTCGCCCTTTTTCTTATCACACATACCATTCATTCAATTATCTCCATTTGAACTATCCGATATTTTCAGATAGTTGCATTTTCATCCCCTCACAAATCATTAATCTCATCATTCAATATTTGTTTACTAATTTCCTCCATCTTCCCATCGTGCTTTCTTATTAAATAAACTCCTGCTTGTATAGATTTATTCTCTATTAGAATCTGATACTTATCGAGCATATTTACAACTATCTCTTTAACTTTAGCACCTTCTTCAAAAGCATCATAAATTATCTTTTCCAAATACTTATAATTTCTTTTATCACCTAGTTCATCACTGAAAAGAGCCGATGCTGCTACTAATGCCGTTCTCATATATACTGCATTTTCTTCAAACAACTCAGAATGAATGCATATCCCCATCTGTTCAATATACTTACTGCAAAACGTTACTATAGTTCTTGTATTCCCTTCTCTAAAGGGATGTATTTTCCATAATTCTGCCATACTTTTCGAAAAAACTTCAGTTAAGTCTTTTAAGTCCAAACAACTCCACTCTATGTGCCTCATTTCTTCTAATATTAAGTCTAGCTCCTCTTTTATATTATCGTATTCAGAATATTCTATCGATACACCACCTAAAGCAGGCTCTGATTTTTCTATATTAATTGCACGAAACTCTCCCGCCCATTCATAAATATCCTGAAAGATGTAAGCATGAATTCCACATAATCCATCTACTGTCATATCAATATTTGAAGTGTTCATAACTAATTGAGATAAGCGAAAGCTACAATACTCTGCTTCCATTTCATCTAGTCGATCTTGAACTTTTATCTCTGCCATATTTTTTAGTACTGTACTATTAGGATATAAATAAGGATCTCTCATATACACCTCACTTACTTCATTTTATACTTTCGATCTAATTCTTTTTTAATATCATCCATAGAAATTTCGCCTTTTTTTTCTTTCTCAACTAAATTTCTAAACTCTACTGAAGGTTCTAATCCATCTACTTTAATCATACCAAGTGCATAATCCCATTTTTTATTTTGGCTAACTAACATACAAAACCTCCTTTAATAAAATGTCTTTTTGTATCATCTCTATATAATAGTATATCATATTTTATCTTTCTAAACAGATAAAATATATAGATTAATAATAAAATAAGACACCACAAATAAAGGTGCCCACACCCGCAGACCCCCCACTCCTATAACCTTCTAATATTCTCAAATGTATTGAACAAATCCAATTTCCCATACCCCTCTTGTGTCAAGTAGTTGTTACGTACTTTTGTATCTTTTTATACAGAGAAGCCCTACGAAATCCACTATTTCCGTAAGGCTTGTGTTTTGTTAATGCTAAGTTGATAAAAATAGGTGTTAGGTAATTGCTAAGTTTATAACATTTCTGTTCCGAATAATAATTTAGCCCTCGAATATTTCTTTAACATATACAACCGTTCCTTTAATATGCGAAATATTTTCATTTAAAAATAGTACCATAAAGTTTTCGTTCGGAACATCAAATGGTGCTAAAATTCCATACTCACTTGCTGTTTTATAACCTACTCTTGGATAATATTTATCACTTCCTAATACCACAGAAAATCCATAGTTCATTTTCGCAGCTATGTTATGGGCTGTTTTCATAAGTGCTGTTCCCACACCCTTATTCTGTGCTTTTGGCAAGATTGACAACGGCGCAAGAGCAATACCTATGTTATCTCCAACTTTAACCTCTGTAAACATAATATGGCCTATAATTTCATTTTCTTCTTCAGCAACAAGGGCAAGCTCTTTTATAAAGCCATTACTCATTCTTAAACTGTCCGCTAAATTATATTCATTTCCATCCGTATGCTCAGCACTTTCAAAAGCTGCTTTTATCAATTTCTTGATTTCATTATAATCTCTTTCTTCCTCTTGTCTAATCAACATCTTTAACTCCTTATATCCATTATATAAATTGCACTACTCTATAATTTTTAATAACTCTGGAATATCATACTTCAAGGTTTCAAAGACGACATTCAAATCAACGTTCCCGTAATCATGTACAATACGATTTCGTAAACCATACATTGCATTCCACGGTACTTTCCCTTTTGATTGCTTATATTCCTCTGATAGCTTTCTGGCATTTTCAGAAACTCGAATCATACGAAACAACATAGAATCTAGTAATATTTCATTCGCATTTAATTCTTCTATATTTACATCTTTCATATGCTCTACAACAAATGCTAAATCGCGACTAATCTTCTGTACATAGTATTTATCATCTTTCACATTATCCATATATTTTTATTCCATCCTTTAGTATTTCTTGCATTAATTCCAAATTATCTTTCAGTTGATCCACTCCTAACACATCTACTTTTTTATTTAATGTATTTCTAATTTCTTCTACTAATCCATAAAATTGTAACCCCTTAACATTCGTTGAAATAAGTAAATCAACATCACTAACTTCGGTCGCTGTAGCTTTTGCATACGAACCAAATAGATAACAGAAGTTCACATCATATTGTTCAAATATTTTATAACACTTTGTTTTTATATCTACAATTTCAAGAATCCCATGACTTTCATCAATCGGATTTATCTGTTCTAACTTGGCAACAATATAATTGTATTTTATAGTATTCTTCTTCCCTATATCATTTTCATAAGATTTATATGAACGTAGTGAAATGCCTACTAACTCAGCTACTTGCAGTTGTGTTAATTTTTTTTCATTTCTCATATCTTTTAATTCCATAATTATGCACCTCTAATTATATTGTAGTGCAAATATTGCACTATGTCAATATACCAGGTGCACTATTTGCACTTTGTATATTAGTCAACGTGCAACTATTATACCCATCTTGTGTCAAGTTGTTGTCATGCAATTACTTCATTTTTTTAATGATGAAAGCCTTACGAAATCCAGTGTTTTCGTAAGGCTTGTGTTGTATTAATGTTAAGATGGGAAAAATAGATGTGCTTGGAATTCCTTTACAAATTCTTCAATCAATTCTTCTGATAAATTTTGATACTTTGAAATTGCCCTCCAGTCCAATTTATAATGATGTCTTCTAATAAACGGTTCTGTAAGGTGTTGATGATAGGAAATTAGATCTCAATTTACCTTGCCAATATTTTCTACTATCATATTTTCTGACATATCTTCAAATGTACAAATTTCGTCCCAGTGCAAAACTTCTCTAGTAATATTCTTTCTATTGATATTATTTTTCATAGCTTGTCTCCTCAAAATATTATAAGTTATACCCTCTAATTATGAATCCTTACAAAATATAAGGTAAGCATAAACTAGCAAGACCTAGCAATATCAAAAAAGCCAATAAGGAACCTTTATCAAACTGCTCCAAAGCTATTGCAATATCGATCGCATAAACGGAGTCGATGACCTGATGTAGACACTGAACAGTACTAGTAAATAACAATTCCTGTATTTGATTTTCGCAAGCATTCATTCGTTTCACCTCTTGTTATCAATCACATCAGTTAATGCGTATCATCCGATACCTCTTCAAATTGACTATTATAAAGCTCTGCATAGAATCCTTTTTGGTTTAAAAGTTTCTCATGGCTACCGCTTTCTATAATATTACCGTCTTTCATTACTAATATAATATCTGCATTTTTAATTGTAGACAGTCTGTGTGCAATGATAAAAGATGTTTTTCCTTGAGACAACTTATCCATTGCCTTTCCAATTAACAGCTCTGTTCTTGTATCAACCGAGCTTGTAGCTTCGTCTAAAATAATCAGCTCGGATTTTTTAACCATAGCACGAGCAATTGTAAGTAATTGCTTTTCACCTGTTG
>JAWXVD010000141.1:0-8878 GCA_044425705.1 Eubacteriales bacterium
ACAGTACTTGATATACTCCGATATCTTCATGTGTTTACGTTTCGCTTCAATCCGTATCTTTTCGATTACTTCAATCGGCTCGCTTATTGTCATTGTTTTTGAATTGCTCATGTTACTCCCACCCCTTTTCTTTTATGATTTGTGCGATTGCTTCTAGTTCTTTTAGATTCAGTGAGAATCCACCGTCATAATTATCTTCGACAAAAATTTGTTTCGTTTCATCTTCAAAACTAATATAACAAAATCCTTTTTCAAATATTGAATCATGCTCTTTTCCATCTATTTCTTTCCATTTTTTCCAACCACATTCACACATCATTTGTACGCCTTTAGTTGTTTCTTCCATTGTATTCTACTTCCTTTCTTATCTCTTCCCATTCATGTTCTTTTCTTGTTACTACTTTTTTATCTGATAATATTTCCACGGCTTTCTCCTTTTTCGATACGTATTAACTATCTTGAATATACAATTTTTTTCCCATCTTCAAATTCAATTTCAACTTTATTAGGATGGCCAGTTGTGTTATGTCCGATTGGCGAATAACTGCATTTTGAAATCCCTTTTACTTTTTTATGACTTTTTTCACACTGAATTGCTTTTTCCTTGTCATTGTAATCTACGTAACAAATTTCACAAGTGTATAATTTTTTCTCTTTCATTTCGTCTTTTCTCCTTTTTTATTTAATACCTAATAATAATATAACATTATTCAAATAAAAACGCAACAAAAAAGAACAACATCACTGCTGTCCTAATTAGTTTTATTCACTCTTAAAATATTCTTCTACAATTTCAAACATCTTCATTCCAAATCGACCAACACATTCGCAAACTTCTTCCAAGCTGTATTTTTCTTTTGCAGATAACTGGGTTTCATACAAGAAAGCATGTGTTAATTCGTGCAATAACGTTTTCTTTTTTTCTTGCTCATTAATGTCTTTTTTTATCCATATCTTTTTATCAAAGTAATCGCACAATCCTACACGTGTTCCACTCGAATCCATTAAAGCTAATGTAGGTGATTCCTCTTCTAATATCTCATACTCGCTATCAAATATATTACACTTCATCTTCCACCACTTCCTTTACCTCGGGCAACTTTAATTTACTAACACCCTCTTTTTTAATCTTATCCATTTCCTCTTCTGCATCGTCCACATACGGATGTTTCTGCAAGTACGTTTCTTGCGATATTTGACCAATCGACATAGTTAGATTTGCAATCACTTCTGTATCGTTCGATATGTATGATTTGAAAAAAGTAATCGTAACTTCTTCAGTAGAATTGTCCTTTGCATATTCCTTTGCGAACTCAATCATTCTAAGTGCTGTCTTGTATGCTTCATACTCGAATCGACTTACTCTAAGCATTAACTTTTGTGAAGATAGTTTGATTGCAATATTTGTTAATGAGCCTTTCATTACCATATCTGTATTGATTACACCACTATTTTCAATTCGTTTTTGTTTCATTTCGTTTAAAAATGCAATTCGTGCTTGGTACGGAATATCAATTGTTTTCATGTCAATGTCAGCACCCTCGGGTAAAGCAGCTTTATTTGTATTTTTAATTGTCCGCATAAATTGGCCCATATCTGCTGCACTGATTTCGTCCAGTCCTTTTATGATCCAAAACGCTTCTTGAAAATCCGATAAGTTATTGGCAAAATCGGAACTTACAATATCAATGATATCCGTTTGTGCGCGCGTTGAATTGTCAAAATCAGCATGAAAGTATTTGTCATTTTTCATTACAACAATTGGGATTCCACTTTTCCAGTTCTTTTCTGTTTCTTTCTTCATGATTGCGTTCTGTTCAATATCGACTAAGTACGATTTCTTCTTTAGCAATTCAAAGTCTGTATCTTCGCACTTGTAAAGTCGATACGTATTCTCTTCGTATACTTCAGCGAATTTAATTGTCTTTTCGCTGTTGTAGTACTTGCTTTTCCAAAATCGAACCATTGCCATTAATTCATCTGACACATCGTCGAAAAATCCGATACAATTCTCACTGTCAAACACTTTGTATTTTAACTTATCTCCATGTTCGACATATGCATACGATACACCACATAAGCTACATTCAACCCCCATTTGCTGTAATGCGTAGTCTAACGTATTTTTTATGACCTTTTTTGTATCTTCATTTACTCCCTCGATATTCGGGCTTCTATCGAACAATGTAAATACTTTCTGATGCACCATATCTTCCACAAATTTATCAGGTAGTTTCGCATTTGACACAAACGGATTTACCACATTTTGATACTTTCCGTCCACTTCAACGCAAATCATTTTTTTAACATTGTGGATTGTTACATTATGACCTTGGTAGTACTTTTTTGCTATTTTCATTTCATTTCGTATTCTGCTTGATTTATACTCATCTATAATTTTTACAATATCGTAAATATCGCTTGAAAACTCACTGTAACTTCTCATGCTTCACCTCTTTTAAAATTTCCAACTTGTTAATTTGCCGATAACACTTTGTATTCCGTATCGTACCGAATCGATATGATGATTAAACGCATCGATTGGTGTGTTTATGTATTCGTTCGTCTTTTTATCTTTTTTCCATGTGTAATTTTCGAACTCTTCTTTGCAGTTAACACATCTTTCGTCCACTATCAATTTATGTCTTAACATTTTATCAATACCAATATTTACTGAACCTTTTCCTTTTTCTGCTGCTTTAATTCGCGGAATACCGAAACGTTTTATTTCTTCAATTGATTTCTGTTCAGCACTATCAGCTATTATTCTTTCTTTTTGATATCCTAAATCCTCAATAACCTTTGCTATCTCGTCATTAGTCATGCCTTTACGATTGTATTCACCAGTAATGTATATAATCGCATTTACCTTATCATATCGTCCCCACGTAATTGCGGTAGGGTCGTTTACATATCCAAAATCCATGCCAATCCAAAACGGAAACGATTTAACTTCTTCTTCGCTAATTATTCTAAATTCAATATTTGAGAATATCAATTTGTCTAGTGTTGCAAAATGCCCTAATACATAAATCTTGTAATAGTTCGGATTTATATTTTTCAAATCAATCAGCGAGTTGATATATTCTTGTGGCAAATTATTAATATTATCAAGATATGTAGTATGAATTATTTCTGTGTCATTCGGTTTGCCATTTTCAAAAAAGTACTTATACACCCAATTCGCTTTCGACACTGGATTAAACATAATATGGATTTGATTGTTCGGTTTTTTACTTCTCAAACGCAAATTTAGTTGTGTGAAATCGTCAAGTGTCAGTTCGGTTGCTTCTTCAATTACAATATCGTCAATGTCAACGATTGATTTTAATTTCTCGGGATCATCAATCCCACTAAACAAAATTACTGACCCATTTAGCAGCTCAATTGTAAAATCAGAACGATTAATATTTTTTATTATGCTAAACCCAGGTGCTTTAGCTTTATCGTTAATTTCAATTATTAATTTCAAGAACATTTCAAACACACTGCGTCTTATCGTTCTGCCGACTTTACGAATAACTAAAACTCTTCTTTTTGAATTCAACGCTTTTAGAATTATCTTTTGACAAACAAAATGCGATTTACCGCTACCTGCTCCACCATAATACACATTGAATCGATTCGAGTAGCTACCGACATATTTGTGATAGCTTTTATTTATCCAGTTCGATAAACCTTTAATCTGCATCGTCAAATTCACCAAAATCAATTGTAATCGAATCCGTATTGATATTATGCGATTCTACTTTATCCGTCCAACTACACCAATTCTTCAAAGAGAATATAGCCATGCTAGGTTGATAATTCCCTGTCATAGTGCCTTGTGTCAATACGTCTGCTCTAATTCTTTCGACTTCGCTTTTTGAATTGGGGAAGTACTCATTGATAGAAGTGTATATTGTCTTTCTGTCTATATTCGTGTAATTATCGCAAATCCACCGCTTAAATTCCATAAAAGTTGGTGTAATCTTGTATTCACTTTCCACCACGTAATAGCAAAAATTTTCCCACATGTCTAAAAGTTCTTGTTCGCTTTTAATTTTCTTAGGCTGTCCACCCTTGTTAACTTTTTTCACTTTTGTCATCTCTACTTCTCCTTTCTATCCTTTGCCATTTTCTCAAAGTTCATCCATCCAATCCATGCAACGCTTAAATGATTTCTTTCTTTCGTAATTTTGCTTCAAAAAATATATCGTTATAACGTCTAATGTGCAGAATAAGGCAATTAAAACAACTAAGCCTATAAATTGCACACCACCACTCTTAAAAGCCAAGTGTGTGGCGATTAACCACGTCACAGTCGATGTCAGCACTGCTAACCCAAGCAACATTGTATTTGTTTTTGCTATTCTATATCGTTCGCGAGTTAATCGCTTGATTTTTTCGTTTCGTTCTAGCAAGTTTTTATTTTCGTTAAATTTGTTACCGCCTTTCTTTTTCAAAAATCGCCCGACACAATGCCGAGCGTTCTTGATAGTCAAACTTTAAAGGAAAAATAAAATACGTCTTGTTTATTTTAATATTATTTGCTTGTGTTGTCAATACAACAATGTTCATCACGTCTTGGCATTTCATACATTATTTCTTCGTGTTCAATAGCATCTCGAATATAATTCATGATTACTTCCATTTCTTCAAGTGAATTATATTCTCCCAATATTTGTTCAGAGCCATTCAATGTTACTCCAACAAAATAAAATCGTTTTTCGGACTCTCCGTAATTTATTTGTGAATAGCTAGTTGCTATTGTATTTTGTTGATTTACTATTATCATAATTTTCTCCTTTATTCTCCTTTTCTTTCGGCGCATCAACTTTTTTCAACCATTTTGGATCGTAGTAATAACAAGAAAGTTCCTCTTTTTCTACTCGTGCATCCCCACTTAAAAAACTAACTATTCTTGTTGGTTTTTTTATTTTCATTTTATTGAAACAATAAGGTGATAAAGATGCGTCAATCTTTTTTCTCTTCTTCGTAATCACCCAATCCCCAACTTTTAATGGTTCTTTTTTTACTAATTCGAACTGTGACGCAAAACATCTATTTATCTCTTCAATGTTTTCACAATCATCAACGCTATACTTGCATTCATCTGTTTTAATTTCATTGTTTTTCACTTTGTAAATCCTACCCGTAGTAGCACACCCACCATTCCCATCAATACATCTTAATTTACAATCATCCATGCTTCACACCTGCACCTTTTATTCTCTTAATCACATTTTCAATATCCTTAAAATTGTCATAAACATAAGCGTATCCATCAGAAGCAAATATGCCTTTAACCTTGCCATTTGCCCTATCTAAAACAGATTGATATGACATGAAGTTCTTTCGCCCTGCTTCCCTTGCTGACCTGTAGAGTTCAACGATTTCACCGCTTGAATCTATCTTTGCAATAGTCGTTCCAACTCTTGATATTTGCCCAGTTCTTAACCCTAATTCTCTTCTTGATATTACTTCTAAATTCCCTAAATAGTCTTCGTGTTTTATTCCGTTTTTATGGTAAATTACATAGCCGTCTTTGAGTTTTCCGATAAAAGTTAATTGCATAATTTTTGAAACTTTCATTTCTTTTCCATTCAGTTTTATTACTCTAGTCCCATTCCTTTTCGTGTATGGATTCATTTCTTTGCATTCGCCGTTTTTAAGCTTTCTTCTCATTTTTGACATGTAATTTATCTGATATTTTCCGTCATAACCAGGAACTTCTCGCCACTCGTCTGCTTTTATTCCTTTAACCATTTATTCCACCTCGTCATATATTGGTACGATTACATAGTTTCCTGACACGATTAAATCACTGCTTAAGCCATTTAAACGCTTTATTTCATCTTTCTTCCTCGATTCTCCTTTTCAATTTCGATACGTACTTATCAATTGATTCTGAACTTACGTTTTCAAACTCTTCAACCATCTCAATCGCTTCCACTTTCTTCTCTTCAATCATTACACTTTCAGAAACACCCATTATTTTATCATCTTTCATTCGTTCTCTAACTGACGAAAGTCGCTTGTAAAAGTTTGATGATTCAACGCTCATGTTTAAATCTGCCGTAACCGACCACTGTCTTAGTTGTGATGATGTTCCTACAGCTTTTTGAACATCGTATGGAAGTCTCTTAAACTCTTCTTCTGCGTAGTAACTACTTCTTCCAATTGCTTTCATTACTTGTGACCACGCAACAGATTCATCAACATAATCACTCGTTTTTCTACTAACCAATTCAAGCAATTGTCCTATACTTGGCGCAAACGGACTTGACTTAGTTTTTATGTATTGCTTCAATGCGTTCATCACATCGTTGTAATTTTCATCTACTAACATTGCGTGCCATAGATTAACAGTTGTTGCCATATCGTTAATTTTCAATGTCGGATAATATGATTGTGTTGCGAAAAGCAACTGTCCAACTTCTTTTTTGTTCATGTTACATCCTTTCCGCTTCTGCAACTGCTTCTGCCCATTGATCAGAAAGCGATTTTACTGGTTTGATAGCAGCCTTCTTAAATTCGTTATCTTTACTAGCCCATTTCCTCATTGTCAAATTGTGATTTTTGTATTTAGCACCTTTCATCTCGATATATTCGTCAAGGTTCTTAATCATTGTTTGATAAGCATCAGGATAATCATTCATCAATTTTATAAATTCTTCATCTGTCAAAAGCACATGAGAATATTCTCCGTTTTTGTGACGGGTTGGTGTTTTCTTTTTATCTATCTCTTTATCTATCTCTATCTCTTTATCTATCTCTATCTCTTTATCTATCTCTATCTCTTTATCTATCTCTGTGTTGCAGTTTTGTTGCAAGGTGTTGCAATCATGTTGCAAGGTGTTGCAATCATGTTGCATCGTGTTGCATTGCAACGTTTTTTTAGAGCTTCTACACTTCCTAGAACGTCTAGTTGAGTCCGATTCACTGCCAGTCATAGCGTAAAAATCAATCATTTTTAATTCATCTTCGGTAACTTGTTCTACTCTGTTCGTAGCTATTAGTATTGACAAAAGTGCCTGAACATTCTCAACGCTTTCATCTAAATCAAGTGCTAATTCTTCTGCAAAACTCCCCTCTATTCCGTCAAAATACAAGGCACCATTGTTTAACGCACTCTCCAGTATCAATCTCAAATAAATGATGCAGTAAGTATCACCACCAGCCATACGTCTTAGTTTCTTTACTAGCTTATCGTCAAAAAAAGATTTTTCTAACTTTAGCCAATAGTATCTCTTTTCCAATACAATTATTCCCCTTTCTTCAATCGTTCAATTTCTTCTTCTGAAATCCTAACAGTTCCACCAATTCTAACAACATTTAATTCTTTTCTTTTTATCCACCTCTTTACTGTTGGTTCAGATACAGACATAAAATCTGCAAATTCTTTAATAGTTTTCATCGCAATCTCCTTTCCGTTATGATACCAATTGTACACTATTTAAACCCATTCGTCAACTAAAACCAACAAAAAAGTGTCAGTAGATTCAACCCCACTGACACGATTTGAAACGATAAAAATCAATGCTGCTTACCGATTCGGTACAATCAAATAATTTCCGCTAACAATCTTATCCGACTTCAACCCATTAACCCGAATAATTTCGTCTACCATCAAATCAATATTTTTATCAGTTTTTTCAGTGCAAATTGCACGGGATATACTCCAAAGCGTATCGCCATACTCCACCTCGATTGACGTGTAAGTGGTCGGGATTTGGTCTGGTTGTTCTTGGTTTGGTTGGGTTAGTAGTCCAGTTGTTAGAAATATCAGCATTGTGCCAAGTGCGATTGTTAGTTTTCGTTTTTGATTGTTCATTTTATGCTCCTTTTTTGTTCAAATAATCTTCAAACCACTTTACGCTTTCGAATAAAGGCCTTGCGTTTACCCATCTTTGCAATTTCTTTGTAATGTGACCTCTTGGAAGTTTTTCTTTTTCAAATATCATCACATAAGGCCAGAATCCCAACTCTCTTAATTCGTATATTCTTTGCAAGTCCTGTTCATGAGTTGTATTAAAATTAGTCAAAACGTATACAACTAACTTTCTTCTGTCATACTGCAATACTTCTTTTATTAGCCTAAATTTTTCAATTATCATTTCTCTGTCATTGAAATTATCCCACGCAAAATGCAATGATTTGATTTTCATTTTCTTTATGTATTCAAGTTTTTCTTTTGTCATTATTCTTGCATCAATTCCTTGGTTGAAGTTTATCCACGATCCACTTTGTATTAATTGATTTGATATTTCTTTCCAATCCTTGCAAGCAAATGTATTAGGATCTAAAAGTTCTATATTTTTTTGTCCGTTCCAAAAGTTATTTAAATCCGAAACTTTTTTACTTACTAATCCTTCTTTTTTTCCAACAATGCAAAACTCACAATTCCTCGGACACCCTCTTGTTAAAAATCCGTATGCAGTATTTTTTACTTCTGGTATTTTCTCAAAATAAATAGAATAATCTGGAAATATGCTTTCTATTTCCATTGGAAGCATATCTTCTTTTTTAATTCCGTAACCAGTACCACCTTGAATCACTTTTTTCGCATTAACAAAATATGGATAGTCAGACGTAAACGTAAATACTTTTGACATATATATTATATCCATTTCTCCACTTATTAATGGCTCGTACCATTCGACAGAATCTCCTTTATTTTTATGGTATGCAGATAGCTTCATTAACGGAATATTTGGGTAATTATGGCCATCTACATCTATAAACCCAATTTTCATTTTATTCTCCATATTCTCTCTTTCTATAAATCAAATATTGTCATTTGTCCATCAATTTCACTCGGAACAAATTTGGACATATCGTTTTTAACAAACAAGCTAATAAATAATTCTTCTAGTACTCTTACAACTATAGAATT
>JAWXVD010000142.1:0-8577 GCA_044425705.1 Eubacteriales bacterium
CCCAGGAGAAAGACTGTCATTCTTAGAACAAGATCATTTTAAGTATGATGAATTTAGTGTACTTGATACAGTTATTATGGGTAATCAACGTCTTTACGATATTATGAAAGAAAAAGATGCCATCTATGCGAAAGAAGACTTTACTGATGAAGATGGTATTCGTGCTAGCGAATTAGAAGGTGAATTTGCAGAGATGGATGGATGGGAAGCAGAATCTGATGCCGCTATGTTATTGAATGGTCTTGGTATTCCTACTGATGTTCACTATTCTGTGATGGGTGATTTAACTGGTAATGAAAAGGTAAAAATCTTACTTGCAAAAGCCTTATTTGGTAATCCAGATATTTTATTACTTGATGAACCTACTAACCATTTAGATTTAGATGCCATTGCTTGGTTAGAAGAATTCTTAATCAACTTTGATAATACTGTTATCGCAGTGTCCCATGACCGTTACTTCTTAAACAAAGTATGTACCCATACTGCGGACATTGACTATGGAAAAATCCAGCTGTATGCTGGTAACTATGATTTCTGGTATGAGTCAAGTCAATTAATTGTAAAACAAATGAAAGAAGCCAATAAGAAGAAAGAAGACAAAATCAAAGAATTACAAGAATTTATTTCTCGTTTCTCTGCCAATGCTTCTAAATCAAAACAAGCTACGTCACGTAAGAAAGCATTAGAAAAAATTGAACTGGATGATATGAGACCATCAAGCCGTAAATACCCATACATCGACTTTAGACCTGATCGTGAAATTGGTAATGAAGTGCTTACCGTAGATGGCATCTCAAAAACAATCAATGGTGAAAAAATTCTTGATAATGTTTCCTTTATTTTAGGACGTGAAGATAAAGTAGCCTTTGTTGGTAGCAATGAAACAGCGAAAACAACATTATTTAAAATCATTACTGGTGAAATGGAACCAGATGAAGGAACTTATAAATGGGGTGTAACAACTTCTATGGCTTACTTCCCTAAAGATAGTACAGAAGAATTTGACAATGAATACACAATCGTAGATTGGCTTACTGGCTACTCTCCTGTAAAAGATGTAACATATGTACGTGGCTTCCTTGGCCGTATGCTTTTTGCTGGTGAAGATGGCATCAAAAAAGTTAAGGTATTATCAGGTGGTGAAAAAGTACGTTGTCTTCTTTCAAAAATGATGATTTCAGGTTCTAACTGTCTCGTGTTAGATGAACCATCTAACCATTTAGATATGGAATCTATTACTGCTTTAAATAATGGTATGATTAAATTCCCTGGTGTGGAATTATTCTCTTGCCACGATCATCAAGTAGTACAAACTACTGCTAACCGTATTATGGAAATTTTACCAAATGGTATCTTAATTGATAAAATTACTACTTATGATGAATACTTAGCAAGTGATGAGATGGCTAGAAAACGTACTGTATATACAGCCAGTGCTACAGAATAGAATACTACTAATAAATAAAGAATCTATCCATTAGGTTCTTTATTTTTTAATGAAAAAAGATGCTTTGAAATGGAGGAAATTATGAATCAAGTTGACTTACACGTACACTCTACTACCTCAGATGGTACTTTTACCCCTACTGAACTAGTAGATTATGCTATTGAAAAAGGGCTAACTGCTTTTGCCCTAACAGATCACGATACCATTGACGGTATTCCAGAGGCTGTCAAATATGCTAATGAAAAGAAAAAAGAAGGCTATACTTTAGAAGTGATTCCTGGCGTGGAGTTATCGAGTGAATATGAGAAAAAAGACATTCATATCGTAGGACTTTTTGTAGACTTAAACCGCCCCGCCTTCACCAATAAAATGCAAGAATTTGTAGATGCCAGAATTGGTCGTAATAAATTAATGTGCGAAAAATTAACAGCTGCCGGTCTCCCTATGACCTTTGATGAACTGACTGCTCACTATCCTGGTGCTGTGATTACTCGTGCCCATTATGCTAATTTTATGCTAGAAAAAGGCTATATCTCTTCTAAAAAAGAAGCCTTTGAGCGTTATATCGGTGATTACTGCCCTTGCTTTGTCTCTCGTGAAAAGGTAACACCTGTAGATGCTATCCAGTTGATAATATCTGCCCATGGTATTCCTATTTTAGCACATCCAACACTTTATCATTTAGGTAGTGAACAGCTAGAAGTATTAGTTAAAATGTTAAAAGAAAATGGTCTTGTTGGTATCGAAGGATTATATTCCACTTATACCTCTTCTGAAGAAAACCAAATAAAACGTCTTGCAAAAAAATACGATTTGCAAATTTCTGGAGGCTCCGATTTCCACGGTGCTACCAAAGATAAACTAGACTTAGCTTGTGGTTATGGAAATCTTTTTGTTCCTGAAGAAATTCTTACTAATTTGAAAGCTGTAAAAAAGGAGTTATATTGTGACTAAAATACTATTTACTGATTTGGATGGTACCTTATTACTTTCTACTAGTAAAATTTCTCCATCCATGAAAGAAGCATTAACTGCTATGATTGCTGCTGGACACACACTGGTTCTCTCGTCTGGTCGCCCCTTAAACAGTATTATTTCTGTGAAAGAGGAAGCAGGATTAGATTTTCCAGGGATTTATATTATTGCAAATAATGGAGCTACCATTTACAATTGTGACACCAAAGAAATTATTGCAGAAAAACGTCTTGCCCTAGAAGATGTGGACTATCTATTAAACGCAGCTGCTAATCGGAATCTACACATGCAAACATATTCTGATACTCATATTATTTCTCGATTTGAAACAGATGAACTAAAGGGATATCACAAAAAAATCAAGTTGCCTTATATTGTACATGAAAATCCTATTTCCCAACTAGAAAAAGGACCTTTCAAAGCACTAGCTATCGATTTAGATTCAAAATCTAATTTAGAAGATTTTAAATCCTCTCTTCTTACCTATTTAGACAACCGTATCACAGCTATTTTTTCTAATGACCGCTATCTAGAGTTCTTTTCTAGTACTGCTGGTAAAGGAAATGCTTTAGTAGAATTATGCGACATCTTAAATATACCTGTTGCAAATTCCATTGCAGCTGGTGATGCCGAAAATGACTTGTCTATGTTACAAGCTGCTGGTACCAGCATCGCTATGATGAATGGTGATCATTCCTTAAAAGAGATTGCTGATATTATTACCACAGAAGATAATAATCACGATGGATTAATTCCCGTAATTACACAGTATTTCTTAAATAATTAAATTATTATTCCTACTTATCAATATGAGGGATTCACCTAATTTTAATCACTAATTGTTGCTTCTAATAATGCAATAAAAAATTCAAAAAAAACAACCTACCAACGCTTAAAATTCTTCTAAGGTTTGATAGGTTGTTTTTTCTATTATCAATTTTTCATTTATCCTTCTACAATCAAGTATCTGCCATCGCCCACTTCAAATACTTCTTCTGCTTCAAGAATTTCATCTTTATTTACTTCTTCTAAATCGATACCTTCTTCTTCAAAAAATTGCCATACTTCTTCCACAGAATCCACTACCACTGCCATACAATCCTCTAGAAAACTTTCTGCTTCCTCCAAACTATGTGCCACTGGCTCTGGAAACAATTGTCCTTGTTTCTTTAAAAAACATGTTAATACTACATCATCATACTCATGCATACATATTCCTCCCTTTTATCTTTTCTTGACTATTCAAATAGCGATAATAATTCCATCGGTTCTTCAATAATTTTATCTGCCTGATATTCTTCTAATTCTGCACGATCTCTAAATCCCCATAACACTCCAACAGTATATACTCCAGCCGATTTACCTGTTATCATATCAGTATTCGTATCTCCTATGTAAACCACTTCTTCTGGCATCACTTTTAATCCTTCTTCAATTTGATACACGCCTTCTGGACTTGGCTTCTTTTCCACACCATCCATACGACCTTGAATCCAATCAAAAGTACCTTTCCCAAACAATGTTTCAATCACTTGAATTGTTTGGCTGTGTTCTTTATTAGATAATACTGCCAACAAAATTCCTTTTTTCTTTAACCCCTGTATCAGTTCCGTAATTCCCTCATATGGTTCCACTTGATACATATTATACTCTTTAAACATCACAAGAAACTCACAAAAAACCTCTTCAAAATGCTCTAAATCCTTATCTCCTGCCTTTTTTAAAGCTCTTTCCACTAATGTTGCTGCACCATCTCCTACAAAATACTTATAGCACTCCCTTCCAAATGATGGAAAACCAAATTTTTCTAATGCATGATTCCCACAATACTCCAATGCTGGAAGGGAATCTGCCAATGTACCATCTAAGTCAAATATTACAAGCCTCTTTTTCAATTTGTACTCTCCTTCGTTCCATAAATACTATGCTTACTTTGTCCAATTCATTCCTATCTTTTTTCCATTGTAACATGAATCATAAAATACTGTAAATTGTTTAATTTGTACAAAAATAATGGCATTAATATAAAAATTGACCCCATTCAATAAATATGATATTATAAAGTCAATCTTATTTTGTCATAAAAAGGAGGTCTTTATGTACTATTTAAAAAGAGATTTGGAAAATAAATTTTTGGAAATGAATGGATTTTTTAAAGCTATACTCGTGACTGGTGCAAGACAAGTAGGAAAGACAACTATGCTAAAAAAATTATCAGAAAATCAAGATAGAACCTATGTTACTCTTGATGATTTAATGGTTCGTGACCTTGCACAAAATGATCCTGCCTTGTTTTTTCAAACATATAAACCACCTATTATTATTGATGAAGTTCAATATGCACCTGCGCTTTTTCACCAAATCAAAATAATATGTGATAATACAGAAGAACGCGGTTTATTTTGGCTTACTGGCTCCCAGCAATATAATCTAATGGAACAAGTTCTTGAATCCCTAGCTGGAAGAATTGGCATACTTTCTTTATATAGCCTTTCCAAATCTGAAAAGGGACAATTACCCTATTACCCAAATATAAATTTTACATTACATTCTTTTTTAGAAAGAGAAAAAATTGTTCCAAAAACAGATATCCATGATGTTTTTGAATACATTTGGCGCGGTGGTATGCCTGATGTACAGACAGCCTCAGAAAATATGCGTACAGAATATTATAACTCCTATGTAGATACCTATCTCATGCGAGATGTCACTCAGCTTGGTGGTGTAACTGACTCACTTAGATTCAGAAAATTTTTAGTTGCTTGTGCCTCTTTAGTCTCAGAGCAGATAAACTACAAAACGCTAGCCGATACTGCTGAAATATCACAGCCTACTGCCAAGAACTGGATTAAATTATTAGAAGGACTCGGTATACTTTATTTACTGCCACCTTATGCAAATAATCATCTAAAGAGATTAACAAAAACCAGTAAATTATATTTTTGCGACACAGGTTTATGTGCCTATTTGTCAATGTGGCCTTCAAAAGATACCTTGATGAATGGTGCTGCAAGTGGTCATTTTTTCGAAAATTTTATTATAATTGAACTTCTAAAGCGTATTTCTTATGGAAACGTAAAAGTAAATATGTACTATTATAGAGATTCTAATGGAAAAGAAATTGATCTACTCCTAGAAAGTAGTGATAAAATACATCCACTTGAAATCAAAAAATCTGCTAATCCAAATAAACGCGAAATAAAGAAATTTGATGTAATTAATAAAACCAATATGGAAAAAGCAAATGGTGGTATTGTTTGTATGTGTGAAAAATTAATACCAATTGATGAACATAACTATTTTATACCATGTTCCTTATTGTGATAACTTACAAAGGTGAACTGATAAATGAAAAGGGCGGCATTTTATTTTACCCTTTTCATTTCCTGATACAACCTACCAATAGGTAACCCTACCACATTGGCATATTCTCCATGGATTCCTTTTACAAAAGGAGCAAATCCTCCTTGCATTCCATAAGCCCCCGCCTTATCCATAGGCTCTCCTGTTTGAATATACCCTAGTATTTCATCTTCATCCATAGGATAAATTTCCACCTTGGTTTCTTCGAAAAACACATTCTGTCCAAATGCTCCATCCTTTTTCCAAAGAAGTGCCACTCCTGTAAATACAGAATGCGCATTTCCCTGCAATTTCTCTATCATCCGAAATGCATCTGCCTCATCAACAGGCTTTCCCATAATCTCCCCATCACAACATACAATGGTATCAGAACCTATCACAAGAGCATCCTCTTTCATTTCTAATCCATCATAAACTTCCTGTGCCTTTTCTAATGCCAACTCCTGCACCACTTCTTCTGGCGCATTCTTTGTAATCACCTCATCCTTTATAGCTGGAATAATCGTAAACTCTACTCCTAATAATTCTAATAGCTCTTTTCTTCGTGGCGATTTTGATGCTAATACAATATTTCCTATATCCATTTAATCCTCATTTCTTCCAACTTTCCTTTTAACTTTTCTAACATACCTTTCGTAATATATTCACTATAATGCATGCCCTTATAGGTCGGATGTAAAACGGGATATCTCCCTTTTGTTTGCAGTATCCACTCATTTTGAATCATCCAATTTACAATATACGTAAGTTCTTCTCGTTGCATCTTATGAAGAATGCCATATTCTGGAATTTTATTTAATTTGGTTTCTCTGATTCTTTTCGATTCTTCTCCCATCAAAATATCTAAATACATTCCAATACCATAATAACGATAAGAACTAATATGCAATAATGCATTTAGCATTCTTGTTAGAATTTGATTCAAATCCTGTTCATGATACCACACTTGTAGCATCTCTTTTGGATGAATCTCAACCATTTCTTCATGGATTTCTTCTATTGATTCCCCCATTACCATCTTATTCTCATTGTTCACATGAATATTTTTATGCTTTTCTACTGCTTGCATTCTCCCATTTACTGCTTCAACTGATTCTCCTTCAACTATTACCATCTGTTTTCCTAGCCCACTAATATCCATCACTTGGCCAAAGTCTGGCAACTTTGGCTCAAAGAGACAAATTGCCGGTTGAAAAATCTTATTTTTCAACCTCTCCTCTTTACTATTATTTCTCATCTCTTCTACAGGATATCCCATCATAGCATAAAAATCCTGTCTGCTCATTTTATTCTTGCATCCCGAATTATCTCTTTTATAATTTGAACAACCCAAGAAATATTCATTGTCTCTTCCTTTTTTTGCAATTAAATATCCATCTTGACATTGATTACATTTCATAATATGTAGTTTTCCAGCTTGATAAGAATTTGTCATAAATCCACATATTTCTGGTTCATTGGTGCAAATATAGAGACGTAAACCATACCCATTTTTATATTTCAATTGCATTGGATATCCACATATAGGACAAGTCTTTTGACCAATTCTTTTCGGTGGTGATTCATTCCACCGCCCTCTTAAAATAACATTTTTGTAATTCTGTTTGATTTCTAATAAAAATTCAGAAGGATTTTGCTCTGGTGCAATAAAATACACTCTTTGCTTTGTTCTTGTCATAGCCACATAAAAAAGTCTTCTCTCTTCCGCATAGCTAATTGCATGATCATCTTTTAATACCAAGGATAATACAGGATCATCTTCAATTTTAGATGGAAATCCATACAATTCATTTTTACCATTCATCACGATTACATTATCGTATCCTAATCCTTTTGATGCATGTGCTGTCATAAAAGTAATATCAAGCTTAGGATATTTCACACTCTTCAAACGACCTGATGTTCTTATATATTCAAATAAGCCCGACTTTTCTAAATGATCTCCATCAAATCCAAATCGTCCTAAGATTAAGATATTACCTTGTTTTCTTTGTTCACATTCAGTATAAGTAATAATTTGTTTTAGTGCTACTTCAACTGCATATGCCATAGCATATGTAACACCTGTTCTTCTGTTATCATTTTTTCTTTTATATGTACTATCATAGGTATAGATAATCACTGGATTTACAATTTGTTTGTTTGATTGTAATTGCTTTATCATTTGTCCCTTGTTTTTTTGTATAAAACTTCCAGCAATATCTATCACTTCTTGTGAATTACGATATGTCTTTACAATCTTTAACAACTCTGCATATCCCATTTTTTCTTGAAAATCTGTAAACAAAGAAATATCCGATCCGCTAAATGCATAAATGGACTGCCAGTCATCTCCTACTGCAATAATTTTAGCATCTGTAACTTCCGCTAACATTGTTGTCAAATCAAATCGTTGTCTAGAAATATCTTGATACTCATCCACTATAATATATTTGAAGTCTAATTTTTGCTTCATTTCTTTTACTTCTTCTAATATTTTTACAGATTCATTAATCATATCTTGAAAATCAACTGCCTTATTTTCTTTTAAATACCTCTGATATTCCAAATAACAATCTTCACATATCTCTAAAAATAATTTTGTTCTAACATTTTTAGTCCCATATTGCATGCGATTAAAATCACCTTGCACATAACCATTTACCTTAAAATTAGAAATAAAACGACACACCAAATTCAACAATTTACGAATATAACGATTCTCTTCTCCCGTAACTAGCTTTTCCATAACTTCTTGATTAGTCTTTGCACATAATTTAATCCCTTTACTTTCTAGCTGTGATTGTAAATGC
>JAWXVD010000143.1:0-8466 GCA_044425705.1 Eubacteriales bacterium
TGCCTGTGAGGCAGTGGCGGGATTATGTAATTATGCCACAGAACAATGGGGCATCAAGAATTTTACAGCGGTGATTCATGTTGAAAATAAATCCTCTGAAAAACTAGTAGAAAATCTAGGGTTTCAAAGGAGTGATATTGAGGGATCTTTTGCAACTTGGCGAAAAACGATGAAAAGATAATGGTTACAGTTCACATGTGACTTGTAACAGACAATGCTATTGTGTTTTGGATGTGTCTAATTACCACTGTCTACGATAAGATAATGGAGTGACAGACTCCATATTTTTAAATACCTTAATAAAATATCCCACGTCAGAAAAACCACAAAGTTCTGAAATTTCTTCTACTGAGTAGTCGGAAAATCGCAAATACGATTTACTTTGAGAAATGCGTTGGGCAATCAAGTCTGTATTAATGGTGGTTCCAAATGCTTTTTTATATTCCCGCAGCAAATGGTATTTGCTGATAAAAAAAAGTGCAGATAAGGATTCTAAGGTTATTTTTTCTTGATAATGCTCTAATATATAGGTACGAACTTGATTTAGTTTTCGCGAGAGGGATACATTAGTTTGGGTTTTGGATTTATGCTCAGTAATGATAATGGTTAATAAATCGGTGATATATTTATGAGTAAATAATTCTGTGTGTTGTAATTTTTCTTCTTGTAGTTGATAAAGAGTTTCGTGCAGTGTTGCATATGCGGTTAAATCGTCAGGTCGAAAAACAAAGGATTCATTGTTTTTCATAAAGTTCATGTGAAAATGTTCGCAATAGTTACCACTATAATGTATCCATTTCAAAGTCCAAGGGGCAAATGTACTACTTTCATGAGAGTACTCTTGACGGCAATCTAGAAATGCACAGTCACCAGCCTCAAGAAGGATTCGTTGTTTGTTTTGTGTAATGTATCCGGTGCCAGTCAATACCATGATGAATAGAAAAGAATGTAATCCATCACGTTTGTTAATATGGGATTCTAAACTAGTCAATGTACCAATTTCTTGTAAATATAAATAGTGAGATTTGGCGTAGGAAGAAGGGGTAACAATAATACGAGTAGATATTGTATTGCTCAAAAAGGCCTCCGTTCTACAGGGAACTTCTAATCACTCTAGTGCCAAGATTTATTAGAGGTTTCCTGTGGCATATATGCTCCGTTATGTAATGATTTTTTGGAAAATTTAATAGCAATATATTACCATTAGAAGGCAATATAGTCAATTGAAACATTGTGATATACATAGTAAGATATGATTTGGTTAGCAATAGTGAGGTGAAGTCATGATGTTGCTATGAAAATTTTAAAAGCAAAATATTACAGTAAAATTGGATTATAATGTTGGAATGAGAGGAAAGGGTGAAAAATAAATTCGATAATTTATTTTTACACCCAAGTGTTTGTGAAGAAGCGTCACAAACACAAATGATCCTAGACCAGAATTTGATATTCTGGTCAGGTTTCTCAGCAAGCTTCGAAATGGAGGGAAATATGAAAAAAGTTGCATTTATTACAGGAATTACAGGACAGGATGGTTCTTATTTGGCAGAATTTTTATTAGGAAAAGGATATGAGGTTCATGGATTGATTCGTAGACACAGTTTGCAAAATACAAAACGTATTGACCATATTATCAATTCGCCATATCATAACGTATCGTTCTTTTTGCATTTTGCAGATACCACAGACTCTAGTAACTTAATGAGGTTGATTTCTAAAATCAAACCAACAGAAGTATACAATTTAGCGGCACAGTCTCATGTAGGTGTTTCCTTTGATGTACCAGAATACACAGCAGAAGCAACAGGAGTAAGTACATTAAAGTTATTAGAAGCAGTAAGATTATTTGGAGGTCCATGTGCATTTTATCAAGCGTCTACTTCTGAATTGTTTGGTGGATTAGAAGAAACAGCACCACAAAGTGAAACCACACCTTTTTATCCTAAGAGTCCATACGGTGTGGCAAAATTATACTCTTATTGGATTACAGTTAATTATAGAGAATCCTATAATATGTTTGCATGCAATGGTATTTTGTTCAATCATGAATCTCCAAGAAGAGGTGAAAATTTCGTAACTAGAAAAATTACATTGGCAATTGCTAATATTATGGCTGGAAAACAAGAAAAATTATCGTTAGGAAATATGAATGCAAAAAGAGATTGGGGATTTGCAGGAGATTACGTAGAAGGTATGTGGTTGATGCTTCAACAAGACAAAGCGGAAGATTATGTATTGGCAACTAACAAAACATATACAGTGCGTGAGTTTGTAGAATCTGCTTTTGCTTGCGTTGGAATCGATATTATATGGAAAGGCACAGGTATCAATGAAAAAGGGTATGATGGGAAGACTGGGAAATTATTAGTAGATGTGAATCCAGAATTTTATCGTCCAGCAGAGGTAGAATTCCTTTGGGGAGATTCTACTAAGGCAGAAACAAAATTAGGATGGAAACGACGTGTAGACTTTCAAGGATTAGTATCTATGATGGTAGATGAAGATATGAAAGAGATTTGTGGAATCAGTGCAGAAGATTTTAAGAATAGAAAGAAATAGGAGTGGAAATCATGTTGCAAATATGTAAAACAGATAAAATTTATGTGGCAGGACATAGAGGAATGGTGGGCAATGCCATTGTAGAAAACTTAAAAGCAAAAGGATATGAAAATGTCATAGGAAGAACACATAAAGAGTTGGATTTAACAAATCAAGCAGCCGTAGAAGCTTTTTTTGTTGAGGAAACGCCAGATGTTGTTGTTTTAGCAGCTGCAAAAGTAGGCGGAATCCATGCAAATAATACGGCTCCAGCAGAATTTGCTTATGAAAACTTACAGATACAATGTAATGTGATCAAATGCTGTCATGATTTTAGAGTAAAGAAGTTACTGTTTCTAGGAAGCACCTGTATTTACCCTAAAATGGCAGAGCAACCTATCATTGAAGATGCTTTATTAACAGGTCCACTAGAAGAAACAAATGAGGCATACGCAATTGCTAAAATTGCGGGACTTAAAATGTGCCAATTTTATAAAAGACAATATGGTGATAATTTTATCAGCTGTATGCCTACAAACCTATACGGGCCAGGTGATAATTATGATTTACATGGTTCCCATGTGGTGCCAGCCATGATTCGTAAATTTCACGAAGCAAAAGAGGCAAAAAGGGAAAGTGTAGAACTTTGGGGAAGCGGCACACCACTTCGTGAATTTCTTTATGTTGAGGATATGGCAGACGCTTGTGTGTATCTGTTGGAAAATTATGAAGAAGAACAGCATGTGAACATAGGTACAGGAAAAGAAGTAAGTATTAGAGAATTGGCAGAATTAGTGCAAAAATGCGTAGGATATGAAGGCGAAATCATTTGGAATTCGGAAATGCCAGACGGCACACCAAGAAAATTAACAAGTGTGGATAAACTGCATGGACTTGGATGGCATTATAAGGTAGAATTAGAAGAGGGTATGAAATTAGCCTATCAATGGTTTAAAGACCATATTGATTCTGCAAGAATGTAGAAATAAAAATGTAAGTGATGGAAAAGGAGAAGTCTATGCGAACATATAGTGTAATAATGGCAGGTGGAGGTGGCACAAGATTTTGGCCATTATCTAGAAAAGAATTGCCAAAACAATTTTTAAATCTTTCGGGAAAAGATAGTATGATTAATGAGACCATAGATCGCCTTTCTTCTTTTACAGACACAGAAGATATTTATGTAGTAACCAACCAAGCCCATGAGGATTATACGGCAGAAATCACCTTTGGAAAAATGGAAAAAGAACACATTCTAGGAGAGCCAGCTGCAAGAAATACAGCTGCTTGTATCGGGTACGCAGCAATGGAAATTTTGAAAAAGCGCGGTGATGGCATCATGTGTATTGTGCCTTCTGATCATTTCATTGAAAATCAAATAGAATTTAAACGTGTTATGGAACGAGCTGTGGCAGTGGTAAAAGAAACAGATCAGTTGGTAACCATTGGCATTAAACCGACATTTCCATCAACAGGTTATGGATATATTCATGCAGAGAAAGAAGAGGGGCAGGATTTTAGTAAGGTTATAGAATTTGTGGAAAAACCTGATTTAGATTGTGCCAAAGCTTATCTAGAGACAGGAAAATTTGCATGGAATAGCGGTATGTTTATATGGAAAGCATCTACTATTTTACAATATTTTAAAGAGCTATTACCTGATATCTACAGATGCTTGGAAGAAATTGGAACAGCCATGAACACAGACCAAGAAAAAGCAGTATTGAACAAAGTTTATCCAGTGATACCAAAGATATCCATTGATTATGGTATTATGGAACGTGCCAAAGGTGTGGTCATGCTAGAAGGTGATTTTGGGTGGAATGATGTAGGAAGCTTCGATGCACTAGAGAATATTTATACACCAGATGAAAAAAATAATATTGCACAAGGTTTGCATATCGATATAGACAGTAAAAACTGTATCTTTTATGGAAAAAATAAATTGATTGCTACCATTGGTTTGGAAGATACCATTGTGGTGGAATCAGAAGATGCTATTTTGGTGTGTGCAAAGGATAAGGCGCAACAGGTAAAAGATATTGTGAGTATGTTAGAAGAAAAGGGAATGGAAAAATATCTGTAAGGTGATTATAAGGTATAAAAACACCTGGTGAGCATATATAGCTGAACTGTTGCGATTTATCTATGTAGATGCATAGAAACTTCCTAAAGAGTTATATAATGGCGAAAAATGCGATAACCTTATATTTACGAACTTATTTATACATGATATGATTTTTTAGTGGTCGCCAAGATACGACAAAATCTAGGATGTATTGTGAGGGAGTAGGGATGAGATTAGAAGAATATATGCGGTTTCAATTAGAACGGTTCGTTACAAGAATTATGATAGAGTTAGGAGTACCAGCACATTTGCGAGGATATCACTATCTGAGAGATGCTATTGTAAGAGCCATAGAAAATATGGAATTGGTAGGAAGTGTTACCAAACTTTTGTATCCAGAAACTGCAAAAAGATATCATACTTCGGAACAAAAGGTGGAGAGGGCCATTAGAAATGCTGTTGAAGTCTCGTGGATGAGAGGAAGCTGTGAAGAATTTGAAGAGATATTCGGGTATTCTAGAGAAAGTGGAAAAGGCAGACCTACCAACAGTGAGTACATAGCAAAAATTGCTGATAAAGTTCGTTTGGACTTTAAGTTATAAATGTGGTAAAATATACACCTAGAAAGTATGTGAAGGGACGAGTTTTTTTACTCGAATAAGTGATTATGATTTTACTGGGTGTATTACTTTTAATAATGGGACCGTTTTTAATGGGTATAGTAGTGAATGAAATAGGAAGGAAAAAGGAAACGAATCAAATTGAAACATATTTGAGTGGTTTCTTTTTCCTTTTTTTAATGCAGGGTGGAATTTTCTTTGTAGGAATTTATGGAAATCTTACTTTTTCTATGACTAGTAAGATTTTACTAATCGCAATCCTAGCAATTGTATGTGTGGGGCTTCTGATAGGAGTGATAAAACGAAAGAAGTATTTTGCCATAAATGTAAGTAAAGTCAAGCTAGAGAATAAGAAGGATAAACTTTTGTATCTTTCTCTTTTCATTATTGTGGCAATACAAATTTATACTATGTTTGCCTTTATGCCAGCTGTGCGTGATGATATTATGCTGGAGACTATGATTACAACATTGAGCACAGATACTATGTATCAGTATCATCCTTTAACAGGAAGCCTTATGTCACTGGGAATGATTGGCTCTAAGAAATTAATTACATTATCTATGTGGTATAGTTTTCTTTCCAAATACATGATGATTAGTCCAGCGGTAGCATTATATGTAGTAGGCTCTGCTTGTACCTTAATACTAAGCTATTTTGCATATGGTTGTGTTTTCTATACCTTGTTTTTAGGAGATTTGAAGAAGACAATTATAGGATTGAATTTTCTGGGCTTGCTGTATTTAGCCGGTGATTATTATACTATGACCATTGGTTATCAGCAGTTGTATTATGGATATGCGGGAGAAGTGATTTGCGTATCGGTTATGATACCTTACCTGATGTATATTATATATTGTAGAAAAGAAAGTTGGATATTGACGAGTTTAAAAGTGTTGATGTGTTTAGCGGTAGCTGTGTTGATTGCACCTATGGGAACAGGTGTTATGAATGTTTTGATTGCAATAGGCATTATGATACTATTAGATCTAACCATTTTTATTAGGAGGAAAAAATGCAAACAATCTTAGCAAATATGATTCTGTTTTTTGAAAATTTAAAAGCAGGTGGCGGATATTTTATTTTACTTTTGATTTCCTTATATGCCATTTACAGTGTAAATAAAGAAAAACAAGAATGGAGTACCAATAAAGAAGTCCATGAAAGCACCAAAAAAAGTAGATGGCTGTGTGCTTATACGATTGCCATTATTGTGTTGGTAGTGGGGAATCCACTGGTGATTTTTATACTATCCAATATATTCGCAACAATTGGAGATTATACCTATATTACATTATTAATTCCATCGGCATTGCTTATTCCTTATGGAATTGTTTTATTACTATATAAAGCTGGTGATAAACGAAGACAAAGAATCTTTGTTGGGAGCACGATTATTGTGATTGGATTAGCTGGTAGTGGCTATGGACTAAGTAGTGAACGTGTTAATAATACTAATTTCGCTTATATCTCAAATGAAACAAAAGAAGTGGTAGAGTATTTAGTGGCAGATGAGAATGAGGGGATTGTTTTGGCAGCAGAAAATATAATTGAAGAGGCCAGAAGATATACTGGAGATGTTGAATTTTTATATGGTAAAGATTTGTGGACTTATGGGTTAGATTTAGGAATTATGGATGCTTATAGTGAAGAGATGATGAGTTTATATCTTGCTATGCAAAATCCAGAAGAGTGTATTGAGGATATTGTGGCAGTTGCACAAATGTATGGTTGTGAAGTGCTTGTGTTAGAAAGATATGAAGACTATGAAAAACAGATTAGTAGCTATCAATTGGCAGAGGAATTCGACCAATACTTAGTCTATGAGATTGTGCAATAATAGATTGTAGATAGCGTGTATTTTAGCATGTAGGTATAGTCGTAGGTCATGTGAAAATTGCAATAGACTATAAGTGTGAAAGGGATGGAAGTAAAGATGTCATTATTAAGTGTAATTATTCCTTGTTATAATGAGGAAGAGAATGTAGATTATTTTTATCAAGAATTTATCAAAAATCAGAATTTTTTTGACGAAAAAATGATAGAGTTTGAATTGATATACATCGATGATGGTTCTAAAGATCGGACAGTTGAAGAAGTGAAAAAATTAAAGGAAAAAGATGATAGAATTCACCTTGTATCTTTTTCTAGAAATTTTGGGAAGGAAGCAGCAGTGTATGCTGGATTTGAAAAATCAAAGGGTGACTATGTAGTCATGATGGATGCTGATTTACAAGATCCTCCACACCTACTGCCAGAAATGTTTTCTTATATAGAAGAAGGATATGATTCAGTTGCAACAAGAAGGGTCTCTAGAAAAGGAGAACCTGTGATTCGCTCCTTTTTTGCAAGAATGTTTTACCGCTTGATGAACAAAATTTCCAGAACAGATATTGTAGATGGAGCAAGAGATTATCGTTTGATGACAAGGCAAGTAGTGGATGCAATTCTCTCTATGAAAGAATATAATCGCTTCACCAAGGGGATTTTTGGATGGGTTGGATTTGAAACAAAGTGGATTGCTTACGAGAATATAGAAAGAGTAAAAGGAGAGACAAAATGGTCTTTCTGGAAATTATTCTTATACTCATTGGAAGGAATTATCGCGTTTTCCACAGCACCATTGGCATTTGCATCGATTATGGGCGTTTTATTTTGCATCGTTGCATTTATTATGATTATAGCTATCATTGGAAAAACCATTCTATGGGGTGATCCAGTAGGTGGGTGGCCATCATTATCTTGTATCATTTTATTCGTAGGCGGAATCCAATTATTCTCAGTTGGAATCATTGGACAATATTTGTCAAAAACATATTTGGAAGCTAAAAATAGACCAATCTATGTAGTGAAAGAAGATTTGTAGTTAAAAAAATAAAGAATGGTAGGGGTTTTTAATGAGGGGCTTAATTAGTGTTATAGTACCGATATATAATGCAGAAAAATATATATTGCAGACCATTGAAATGGTTATGAATCAAACATACGCCAATTGGGAATTGATATTGGTAGATGATTTGTCTACAGATAAAAGTGTAGAAGTTGTAGAAGAGTTATTGGCTACAATTACAGATGAACGAATTAAATTGATTAAACAAAATAAAAATACAGGTGCCGCACATTCTAGAAATAAAGGTGTCCGTGCGGCAGCAGGTCGCTATATTGCCTTTCTCGATGCAGATGATATTTGGTTGCCAGAAAAATTAGAAGTAGAGATTGCATTTATGAAGGAAAGAAATG
>JAWXVD010000144.1:0-8378 GCA_044425705.1 Eubacteriales bacterium
ACTATTTTTCACTACATGTACAATAGAACCAATGATGCCAGTAGTATCAAATCCGTTAATCTGATAAGTATTTAATAATTTTTGATTACCAACAGCAATTTCTTCACCATTTACAGTAGCAACCACACCGCATCCAATCACTTCCCTTTGGGATGTAATAGAAGAGTGGATGATTTCTTTTCCATAAGCCTCTAGTAAGGATGAGGCGATAGGATGGTTTGAATTACTTTCAGCGTAGGCAGTGATTTCTAATAATTCTTCTTTAGAAATAGATAAAGGAACAATTTCGGACACATGAAAGGTACCCTTAGTAAGAGTTCCCGTTTTATCGAAAATCATGGTATTTACTTTAGAGAGAGCTTCTAAATAATTACTGCCTTTAACCAAAAGTCCATTTTTTGAGCAGGCACCAATGCCACCGAAAAAAGTAAGTGGAATGGAAATAACTAAAGCACAAGGACAAGAGATAACTAAAAACGTTAAGGCTCTATAAAACCAATCAGTAAAAACAGCACCTTCTATAAAAATAGGAGGAACAAAGGCTAAGAAGATAGCGCCAAATACTACACAAGGTGTATAGTATTTAGCAAATTTTGTAATGAAATTTTCTGGTTTCGATTTATACATGGCAGCATTTTCTACTAAATCTAGAATTTTACTTGCAGTAGAATCGTAGTATTCTTTCGTGACACTTGCTGTTAATTTACCAGTCACATTGATGAATCCACTTAATAAGTTTGATCCTTTGACAGCATCTCTAGGCAATGATTCTCCAGTAAGTGCAGTTGTATCTAAGGTAGAAGTACCATCGATGACAATACAATCAAGAGGCACTTTTTCGCCAGGAAGAATGACAATATGCTGACCTTCTATTACTTCATCAGGATCAATTTTAGAAAAAGAGCCATCCTCGTGTAATATATTAGCGTAGTCTGGCCTAATATCCATTAATTCAGCAATGGAGGCTCTCGATTTGTTTACTGCATAGCTTTGGAATAATTCCCCTACTTGATAGAAGAACATAACCATAACAGCCTCTGGGTGTTCTCCAACTGCGAAGGCACCAATTGTAGCAATACTCATTAAAAAGTTTTCATCAAATAGATTACCTCGTTTGATATTACCTAAGGCATTTTTTACAACATCACCACCTAAGATTAGATATGCGATAATTTGTAAGGTGGTCTGTACCATGACAGAATAGCGACCTACAATTGCAGAAAAAATGAAGACAAGTAGTCCGACTATAATTTTGTGAAGTCTTTTTTTATTCTTATCCATAACAATACCTTTCTAGTATCTTGGCAACTTTGAGCATCAAGGAACAAATTGCCGATTGAAAAATTTTATTTTTCAACCTAATACCTTCTGTCTCTATGCTTTTTTTACAACCACTTGTGGTTCATATTTATGTACTATTTTAGTTGCTTCTTCAACAATAGAAGGCATTGCTTCGGCATCACCAACTAAAAACATCTTTGTAGTTAGAAAATTAACGTAAGCTTCTTCAATTCCTTCAATTTTTTTGACATCTGCATCCATTAAACCTGCACAGTGCGCACAATCTAAACCTTCTAGTTTAAAAACTTTTTTCATATTAATACCTATACCTTTCTCATAGTCTGGCAACTTGTAGCCCTTTCGTTTTTTTGAAAGGGGTTGCTCGTTAAGAGACAAATTACCGTGTGAAAAATCTTATTTTTCACACTATTTTCCTTATAATTTTTATTTTGAACATTGCTTATTGTAAATACACATAACATATGAGCAAGTATTCAACTAAATAGATTATAGTTGAATGCTTGCTCATATGTCAATAGGAATTATGAATTTTTAAATTATATTTTTTATTCTTGTTGGGTAGAAGAATGGGAATGACAAACATGGGTTTTGGCCATTTCAATAATACAAGTCACATGTTCATCATCTAAACTATAGAAAACCTGTTTCCCTTCTCGTCTCGTTTTTACGATATTGTTTTTTCGCAATAGGGCTAATTGATGGGAAATGGCAGATTTTGTCATATTTAATACTGCTGCAATATCGCAAACGCATAATTCATGTTGTTCTAAAGCCCATACAATTTTAACTCGAGTGGGATCACCTAAAATTTTAAAGAGAGATGAAATATCTGAAATGGTCTCTTGTGAAATCATTTCTTCCGTGACATGAGCCACTACATTTTGATGGATGATATTGCAATTACAAGTTTCTGTTCGTTTCATGTAAATAACCTCGTTTTCATTTTGATACGTATTTGTTAGTTAGTATAGCATAAAGTGAAAAGAAATGTCGACTACTAGATTAGTGTGTTAGGTTTAATGAATGATTTTGAGAATCGTGTACAACTATTAGTAGATGAAGATGTATTAAAGGGAGAATATTTCGGTTGCCATCCCTGTATCAATACTTCTAGTTTGAAATTAAAGGTAACTGACATATTTGATGTGTTTTTACAGGCAGTGAAACATGAATATTTGACCATTCATATTTAAATGCCAGATAGAATAAGGATGAAAATAAATGACACAATCTGAAAGAATTCAATCAGTAGCCGTCTCTATGCATGAAGTATGGAGATAGCTATATTTTGTCGAAAAATCTTCAATTTCATAAATTTTAGTCACAATATTATTGGATTGGAATACGTTATATAAAGGAATGAGTATATAAATAAAAGCTAGTTACAATCGATAAGTATTTGTAAATAAACTAGTTACATATATTCTTTGAAAAATACGGAGGTAGAAATGACAGATATTATTGGTAAAGCAATATTGACAGCAGATATGTTGCAATCCTATTTGCTTAGCATAAGAGAGGATGTTCCAGACTTTTCTGAGCTGTTTTTACAGGAAGGTGAACTAGAGGGTGTTCGTGGAGATTTAGCATTTTGTCAAATGTTATTAGAAACTGGGAATCTGACATTTGCAGGTAGTGCTGTGACTATGAATCAATACAATTTATTTGGTTGTGGTGTAATAGAAAATGGTCAAAAAGGTGATTCATTCCCTTCACCACAGATAGGAGTTCGTGCGTTTATTCAACATTTAAAAGGATATGCAACAGAACAATTATTGGTGAATGAATGTGTTGATCCGCGATATAAATATATTGTCAAAGGTTGTGCACCATATGTAGAGCATTTGGGAATTCAAGAAAATCCAATTGGAAAAGGTTGGGCAGCTGGGTCAAATTATGGTAGTAAAATTCTAAATATCTATGAAAGAGTGATCACACATAATAAAAATAGCATGGATGAAAGTGAGGAAAGAAAATTTATGAAAATTAATGTACACGCTGGACATAATCCAGATGGGATGATTGGATATGGAGCTATTGGTTTGGTAAAAGAATCTACAGAAAACAGATTAGTAGCAGGAGAAATTATAAGACAATTGACAATGTTAGGACATCAAGCATACGACTGTACTGTTAATGATGGTACATCACAATCAGATGTTTTGAAAAAAATTGTAACAAAATGTAATACTAATGATGTAGATTTAGATGTATCCATTCATTTTAATGCGTTTAACGGGACAGCAAATGGAACAGAGACACTTGTTTATTCAGACACGTCATCATCAAAATCTTATGCACAAAAGATAAATGATGCGATTGTTGCAATCGGACATAAGGATCGTGGTGTTAAGAGTAGAAGTGACTTATATGTATTACGAAATACAAAGGCGCCAGCCTTATTAGTAGAATGTTGTTTCTGTGACAGTGCTGTTGATATTGGTATGTATGATTATAAAACTATGGCTAGTGCTATTGTGAAAGGTATTACTGGCATGGTGGTAGAAGATACCGTAACAGAAAATGAAGATGATATCAAGGATGATATTCCTGCTACAACTACAGTAACAGAATTGTATCGAGTACAGGTTGGAGCCTATGGAGTAAAAGAAAACGCAGCAGCTATTTTAGAAAAATTAAAAGCAGCGGGTTTTGAAGGTTTTATTACAAAATCATAACAAATAAAGGATGTTACATTTTACGGCTTGCTGCGAAATGTAACATCCTTTATTTATGAAACATAAGGAGTAACTTTTGTTCTTGCTATTTCATGTGATGTTTGCTAAAATGTTCAATGATTAGAGAACTCTAACTGGCACTTGGCATTAGTATATGCTGTTTATACAAGGTGTATCAACCAGTGTGGATGCACTTAGTGTAGGCATAACACTTCACCATTATGATATTCACTTTGTAGTATATTTTGTTATCTTGATTTCTATCATTACATTTTGCATGTGTTTTACAGCCACTAGAATTGGTATAAAAGTTTGTGTGGCTTTAAACAATAAAGCAGAATTAGTGGGAGGACTTGTATTAGTTATCCTTGGAATCAAAATATTTGTAGCCAGTTAATATATAAAACATATTATAATTAAATAGAGGAAATGGAGGAGCTATATGGATAATTTAGTTATGGCATTTGGTATGACAGTAATAGCAGGGCTATGTACAGGAATAGGTAGCTTGATAGCTTTCGTATCAAAAAGCACAAATAAAGCATTTTTGTCTATTAGTTTAGGATTTTCGGCAGGTGTTATGCTATATGTATCAATGATAGAAATTTTTGTGAAGGCGCAAGAATCACTTTCATTGGAGTTGGGTGATAAAAATGGTGCTATTATGACTGTAGTCGCATTTTTTGGAGGAATGCTTGTGATTGCAATCATAGATAAATTGATACCAGCAGAAGGAAACCCACATGAAATGGGACATGTAGATGAGCAAGATAGTAAATTGATGAGAATGGGAGTGTTTACGGCGTTAGCCATAGCAATACATAACTTTCCGGAAGGTTTGGCTACATTTATCTCCGCTATGCAAGAACCAGAAGTTGCAATTCCTATTGTAGTCGCTATCGCTATGCATAATATTCCAGAGGGGATTGCGGTATCTGTCCCAGTGTACCATGCTACTGGCTCTAAGAAAAAAGCATTTTTATATTCTTTTGCATCAGGGTTATCAGAGCCCATAGGTGCGTTGTTAGGATGGTTAATTCTTATGCCAATTATGAATGATATGGTCTATGGTATTATATTTGCAGGTGTGGCTGGAATTATGGTATTTATTTCGTTAGATGAGTTATTGCCATGCGCAAGAGAGTATGGAGA
Organism: Eubacteriales bacterium; assembly: GCA_044425705.1. Taxonomy (GTDB): domain Bacteria; phylum Bacillota; class Clostridia; order Lachnospirales; family Lachnospiraceae; genus JAWXVD01. Next base: position 5,133 of record JAWXVD010000144.1, read on the forward strand.
GCATCATCATTCCATGTATGGGTTGATTAGTGGAATGATCGTGATGGCGGTTAGTTTATTACTATTTATGTGATGATTAAAATGTAGATTTCCTTATTATTTGCTGACATAACGCCCCAATAATTGGGGTATCTTCTTTTATTCTTCTGACAATCCAAAATTCAAGAACTAAACTTTTGCAAGGAAAAGGAACATGGCGAAATCCATGTTCTTTTTTTAGACTATGTTGTACATCGAGAGATAATAGATTGTTTTGGTAAGCTAAGTTTTTAATGGAATTAAAATCAGTTGAAAAGATTTTAATATTAGGTGAAAAACCTGTTTCTTGAAAACATTTCATAAATTTATCATGAATATGATACGCGTCTGTAAACATGGCAAATTCATAATTTTCTAAATGAGACATAGTAATATTGGGAATATGGTATAAATCATGTTCCACTGGAATTGATAAATATACTTGTTCTGTTAAAATTTTAGTATTGTCATAAGAATCCTTACTTATAGGATTTGTTGCAATAATAAAATCAAATTCATTGTTTACAAAACGTTCTTCTAAGTCACAGTCAATAAATTCTGAATATTCTATATTAATATTGGGATTGATTGCTTCGAATTCATCAAAGATATGATAATTTAAGGCGGCTAAGGAACCAAGTGCCATACCTATATGAATAGTGGTTTTGTTATCACTATTCATTTGTAATATATTTTTTATCAACATATCTTTTTTAACTAATATTTCGATGCACTCATCTCGAAAATATTTTCCGACCTCTGTAGGAATAATCCCGTTACTTGTACGAGAGAACAAGGTGGAATTTAATTCTGTTTCTAAATCCTTCATCATTCGAGAAACGCTTTGAGGTGAAACGAAATTAAGTTCGGAAACTCTGGCAATACTTTCGTACTGGCATACCAATACAAACAATTCTATTTGTTTAAATGTCATTTATACTCCTTTACATCACAAAAAAAAGTTAGCAGTTATACTAACTGCAAATATATTTATTGTTAGCAAGTGCTAACCATAAATATATTTATGATTAGCGACTGCTAACCATAAATATAGATAGTATATTTCTTGAAATCAAATTTGTCAACCATTAATATTATTGTTCTGATACAACAAAATTATTTGTTTACAAGCCATTATAAAAAAATTATACTAATCGAGTCAGTTGAAGCTAACTGGAAGTGTTGGCGTATTACTGTTCACATGGCTATTTGCTTCTGAGCGAAAACAAATAGCTCTGATTGCAAATGAGAAACAGCATGCACAGATTTCTCATTGACTCTTCGTGACAAAACGCTCAGAAATGAGGATTATTTTGAATAAAAATTATATGATTACAATTTCTATGGGAATTGCTTTAATATGTCTTTCTATTTTTTCAATATTTGTAGGAGCAATTGATTTAACAACATTTCAGAGAGAGGGCTTTGGTAGCTGGGATTTAGTCATATTATCAAGATTGCCAAGGTTACTTGCAATATTATGTACGGGAGTTGGGATGAGTGTAGCTGGTCTTATTATGCAGCAGCTTTGCATGAATAAATTTGTATCACCTACCACAGGAGCAACCATATCCTCCGCACAATTTGGAGTATTACTTTCACTTGTATATTTTTCACAGGCAACCTTACTTCAAAAAACACTTTTATCATTTACAACATCTATCATAGGTACTTGGATTTTTGTGTGGATGATTCAAAGAATAAAATTTAAAGATATTATGCTAGTGCCATTAATTGGAATTATGTTTGGTATGGTGATATCAGGTTTTACGAATTTTCTTGCTTATCGTTATGGTGCGACACAGTCACTTTCTGCCACATTGGTGGGAGACTTCTCCTTAATTATAAAAGGACGCTATGAAATAGTATTCCTTGTGGTACCACTTGTTATCATTGCATTTGTCTATGCCAATCATTTTAATGTGGTAGGAATGGGAGAAGATTTTGCAAGTAATTTAGGAATTAGTTATAACGCAGTTTTGCTTATGGGATTGTCTATTGCAGCATTGATTACAGCTTCTATTGTGGTAACTGTTGGAACAATTTCCTATATTGGATTGATAGTTCCAAATATTGTATCCATGTTTCGCGGAGACAAAATTAGAGGAAGCTTGCTTGATGTAGCATTGTTTGGCGCATTGTTTGTTCTTGTTTGTGATATTATTGGACGTTTGATTATTTTTCCATACGAATTACCAGTGGATGTAGTTGCTGGAATTATTGGAAGTATTATATTTTTGCTGTTTATGAATTTACGACTAAAAAATGGAAAGAAAGTGAAAATTAAGGTACTAAAGAAAACGGAGGTGGTTGGTTGTGATAATAAATAATGTGAAAAATATATTTCGTTCAAAACATAACAGAATACTTCTGCTTATGATTGCAATAGCAATAATTAGTTGCTTATTTTTCATGTTTTATGGTTTAGGGGAAGTAAGTCAAAAGACTTACAACTATGCGATTAGCATACGTAAACCTCGTCTTGTAGCTATGATACTTGCTGGAAGTTGCATAGGATATGCATCAATCGCATTTCAGTCAGTGATCAGAAACACAATTGTTACACCTTGTTTATTGGGGATGAATTCTTTATATTCCCTAATTCAAACCACTATATTTTTCCTGCTAGGTGCAAACTCAATCTTTGTCTACAATACAAATGTATCATTTTTATTAAATTTGTCAATTATGTCATTTGTAGCAGTGTTTATGTATGGATATTTATTCCGTAAAACAAAATACAATGTGCTATATGTATTATTAGCAGGCACTGTATTATCAAGTCTGTTTGGGAGCCTTACAACAGGTATGACTAGGGTTATGGATCCTAATACATACGATACCTTGTTAGATAATCTTGTTGCAAGTTTTGGTAGAGTGAATGCTGATATTCTATGGTTGTCTGCTATCATTATGTTCGCGATACTTATGGTATTTAGAAAAGAATTTGCCTTATTAGATGTGATTACCTTAGGGAAAGAACAAGCAATCAATTTAGGGGTAGATTATGATAAAACAATAAGCCGAATATTATTGGCTGTAGTCGTTTTAATTGCAATAGCAACTGCTTTAGTTGGACCTATTTCCTTTTTGGGTTTAATCATAGCCAATATATCGAGACAATTATTTAAAACTTTTAAACATTCTTATTTGCTGATAGGTTCTGTACTAGCTGGAATCATTATACTGGCAGGGGGGCAAGCATGTATTGAGCATCTGTTGCCATTT
>JAWXVD010000145.1:0-8365 GCA_044425705.1 Eubacteriales bacterium
GTCTGTCACATAAAGAATATTGGCAAAAGTGTTAACACTGCCATAGGTTGTTCCGATAAAATAATCATTAAATATCAAATTATATGTTTTCACCGTGTAACTTCTTGCTAAAAATGCTAGTGCTGTAAAAGCCACAATCCAAAGGATTTTCTTCCACTGCTTACTTGCAATCACTTTTCCAAGCAAAAGTACCATCCAAATCAAAAATGTAACCATCATCTGCCCACGAATCAACGACAGTATAAAACCAATTACAAAACTACTAATAATACTCTTATTATTTCCTAACAACATTTTATGGCAAGCTACCAGATAAATTAGAAATAAAGGCAGACACAATGCTTCACTCATCATCCCACTAGTCAATACCACCGTTTCCACTGAAAACAACGGTGTCAATACGTGGGGTGCAATAGACGCTAAAAAAATCATTGCTGTTGAAATTTTTCTTAAAGAAAAGGTATCTCTGATATAACACACAAAATACGTAGTTGCGACCGCTGCAAATATACTTTGTACAATAGCAACTACATGGTGATAAACAAGCACTGTAAATTCACTGGTTTCTTCTAGGGAAATGAAATTTCCTAATATTGAATATTGACTCCCTACACCCTCTCCAATGATTTCTCTAAATAACCACAGTAGCAAAGGATAAGCTGGTTCCCTGTGAATATGCATCTCCATATATTGTATGGAGTCATTGTAAATCCCCACCCCAAAGACAATATATAACCCAAGAAAAAACACCAAGGATATTCCTAACATGGTAAAAAATATTCTTTTATTTTTCATCATACCCTACACTGTCCTTTCTCTTAAATTGCTGGTTGAAAAAATTTTTTTCACGCTAACAACCATCACTTCTCCACAGTCTGGCAACTTTGGACCCTAAGGTACAAATTGCTGGTTGAAAAATGAATTTTTCAACCTACAGCCTCCAATACAAATAATCCTCAGTTTGGTACTCTGCTTTATCTAATACACCTTTGATATCTGCAAGCACTTTCACTTTATTGCTGTCTTTGTACAATGCTCCCATATCCTCTTTCGTAAATTCCATATAAGAATCATGGGCAACTGCCAATACAACAGCATCCATATCTTTGATATCTGCCATTTTTTTGAATGTGATGCCATATAATCTTTGTGCTTCATCTGCATCCGCTGTTTCATCTACTACAGATGGTTCAATACCGTATTCTCTTAATTCTGTTACAATGTCGATAATTTTCGTATTTCTAGTGTCCGGGCAATTTTCTTTAAAAGTAAATCCTAAAATTGCTACATTTGCATGATTAACTGGCAATTCTGCTTTGATTATATTTTTTACAATGCTTTCTGCCACATATTTACCCATATCATCATTAATTCTTCTACCAGATAGAATGATTTGTGAATGATAGCCCAATTGTTCTGCTTTATAAGTTAAATAATAAGGATCTACGCCTATACAATGTCCACCAACAAGTCCTGGAAAGAATTTCAAGAAATTCCATTTTGTACCAGCTGCTGCCAATACTGCTTTTGTATCAATTCCCATTTTATTAAAAATAATAGAAAGTTCATTCATAAAAGCAATGTTGATATCCCTTTGGCTATTTTCAATAACTTTTGCTGCTTCTGCAACTTTGATTGACTCTGCACGATATACACCTGCATCTACTACAAGTTCATATACTTTTGCAATTTCATCTAAAGATTCTGCATCCATACCTGATACAATTTTTGTGATAGTTTCAAGGCGGTGTACCTTATCACCTGGGTTGATACGTTCTGGTGAGTATCCTATTTTAAAATCTACTCCACATACTAAACCTGATTCTTTTTCTAAAATAGGGATACAGATATCTTCTGTCACACCTGGATAGACAGTAGATTCAAATACCACGATAGAACCTTTTGTTAAATTTCTTCCAAGGATACGGCTAGCCCCTTCCACTGGTGTTAAATCTGGTGTATGATCATCATTCACTGGTGTAGGCACTGCTACAATATGGAATTTCGCTTCTTGTAATTTACTTTCATCTGCAGTAAATTCTACCGTTGTATTCTTGATGACATCATCTCCCACTTCTCTCGTTGGATCAATGCCTGCTTGGTATAATTCAATTTTACTTTTATTTAAATCAAAACCTACTACCTTAATTTTCTTAGCAAAAGCTACGGCAATTGGCATGCCTACATATCCTAAGCCTACCAAAGAAATTTTTTCTTCTCCTGCTACAATTTTTTCATATAAGTTCATATGCTTATCCTCTTTTCTTTTATTATTATTTATTTGTCACTAGATAAATACTACTATTACTGATTCCTTTTCCATCTTTTTTAATAGGTTTCATACAATATTTCTTCAATCTCATCCATATAAGCTTCAACAACTAATTTACGATTAAATTCTCGCTCCATCTTTTTCCGTGCTCTCTGTCCCATTTTCTCACGGTCTTTCGCTGACAATTTTAAAAGTTCTCCTATGGAATCTACCAATGATTGCGAATTTCTAGGTTCAAACAAAAATCCTGTCTTTCTATGGTCAATAGCTTCTTTACATCCACTAATATAGCTTGCTAGTACAGGTCTGCCACAAGATGCTGCCTCTAATACTACATTTGACATACCCTCATGATAAGAAGGTACTATGATAGCATCACTTTTCTCATAAAAAGAATCTACATCATTTTGGTATCCATAGAACTGAATCAATCCATCTTTCCCCATGTCTTTGATAATCTCTTCATATTCTTCTTCATAATATCCTATAATACCAAATTCTGCTTCCTTTTGGTATACTTTTGCAGCATATAAATATTCATCAATGCCTTTTTCTTTCATAATACGACCTACATACAAAAATCGTGGTTTTTCATTGTTAGGTTGTGGCTTTTCTTTATGCAAATAAATATTGACACCTGATCCTGGTATTAATCTTGATTTTTTTCCTTGAATACGATGCTCTTCAAAAATCTTTTTGTTGTCTTCATTTTGAAAGAATACACATACTGCTTTTGCCAGTGCTACCCTATACAAAAACACTACTAGCTTTTTTACCATACCACCACGTTCAAACGTAGTGCCAAGTCCTGTAATATTGGTGATATAGGGAACTCGCAACATGTTTGCACAAAGTCCACCATAAATATTAGGTTTAATAGTATAGGTTAATATCAAATCTGGTTTTACCATGCCTATCAATTGCATATAGGATTTCACCAATCCCATATCCTGTACAGGATTCATGCCACGTCTATTGATATGAGTCTTGATAATATGACAACCTTCTTCTTCTAATTCTTTCGTTCGTTTTTCATCTGGTACACTAATATATACTTCATGATGCTGTAACATTTCCAACATCAATTCATTCCGAAATTCATATAAACCACCAGATGAATTCCCTAAAATCAATAGTTTTCCCATGCTATCCCCTCATTCCTATTTTCCCTGTCATCATTCCAATATGTGAACAATTACTAGATAAATATCATCACAAACGTTGAGGATAAAATTTTTATTTTCACCCTTATCCTCCTGTCTATTCAAATATTTTCATTATGGTACAATCGTTTTCCCATTCATATCACGAATCATCACTTCATTATATTTCATCATACAAATACCTTCTTTATATTTTCCAATAGTAGGTACATTGGTATTACCCTTTAAGTTATTGATAATCTGTGCTGGCATATTCACTCCACATTCATATGCATGTGGATATCCACCACCAAATCTTGGATTCACTTCCGATATATAATAAGTTTCTCCTATTTTAAAAATATCCATATCGATCATGCCATAAAAACCACATGCTTCTACGAAATCCTGAATCAATTGAAACAATGCATCATCTTTAACAGAAACAGATTTATCTGTTTCTCCAGCTCTCATTTTTATCTTTTCTTTTACGAAAATAGATGTTACTTTTCCAGATTTCATATCACAATAAACATCGGCTCCATATTCAACACCATTCATAAATTCTTGAATCATCAGACCATCATATAACTGAAAAAGTACCTCTAATTCTTCATCGCAAGTAACTTTATTAATATTAATGCTTGCACTACCTGTTGCAGGCTTAACAAAAACAGGGTAAGTCATGTTTCCAGCTTCTTTTTCTTGATAAAATGCTTCTTTATCCATAAAGCATTTTCCCGTAGGAATTTCCATCTTCTCTAATAATTCAAACATTTTATATTTATCAAAACAAACTTCTACCAAATCATATGGTGATACGATAGGTGTTGTACCAATCGCTAAAAAACGTTCTCTCTCTTGACTTAACAAGCTTAATTCTGGATCAATCAAAGAAAAAACACCATCAACATGTTCTTCTTTACAAATTTCCAGAATTCTTTCAATATATCCTGGCGCAGTCATTCTTGGCACTAGGTAAAATTTATCAGCTTCATATACAGCAGGTGCCAGATTGCTACAATCTGTTGCAATCACCATACCATAATCACCGATTTCTCTCTTAAAATATTCTACTACTTTATCTCTGGTTCCTGCACTGAGAATCAAAATATTCATAATTACCTCTCACTTTCACCCAATTCTAGTTGAAATTTTTATTTCAACTAGCGCTGAAATTTTTTACCATTATCCTTATAATGATTATAAATTTTCTTGTTTCGCTTTTCGAATTTCTGCAAAATTTCCTTCCGATGCATTGGTATCTTCCGCCACATCACTTTTACAAAGAACCACTTTCACTGTCATCCAAATGACTTTTACATCCATGCCAAAAGATAAGTTTTTCACATATTCTACATCTTTTGCCAGTCTTCTATCCCAATCAAGAAAATTTCGTCCACTAACTTGTGCTAATCCTGTTAATCCTGGGCGCACAGTATGACGTAATTGTTCTTCTTCTGTATAATAAGGCAAGTAAGAAACTAACAAAGGTCTAGGGCCGATTAGGCTCATATCCCCTTTGAAAATATTCCATAATTCTGGCAATTCATCTAGGCTAGTAGCACGTAATAATTTTCCAAACTTGGTTAACCTTATATGGTCTGGTAATAACTTACCATCAGCATCTTTTTCATCCGTCATAGTTCTAAACTTGCATAAGGTGAATATTTCTTGATTTTTACCTGGCCTTTTTTGATGGAAAATAATAGGACTTCCTAATTTTCTGCGAATTAATATGGCTAATATAAGATAAACAGGCGACAATAAAATAAGTGCTATTCCTGAAATTACAATATCTAAACATCTTTTGATACCATTTTTATACATATACCCTCCCAAAAACAAATTCCTACTCGCTAATCCCTAAAAAATCCTCTTACAATACCGATAATTTCTTCCATATCTGCTTCTGTATTTTTAATGTCGCTAGGTAAACAAAGTCCACGATTAAAAATATCTTCTCCTACGGAAATTCCTGATTCATTATGGCTGAAGAACTCATATTCTTCAAATACAGGTTGTAAATGCATTGGTTTCCAAATCGGTCTGCATTCAATATTAGCTGCTTCTAAGGCATCCATAATCATAGTTGGCGTTACACTACATCCTTCTTCTAACAACATACAAGACAACCAATTATTCGCATCCCCATCAGGATTCATAGGGTTCATAGTGATTTCATGGGTATCAGAAAATGCTTCTTTATATTGTTCATATATGTTTTTCTTAATGGCTTTATGCTCTTCTAAATGAAGAAGCTGACCTCTTCCAATGCCTGCCACAATATTAGACATACGATAATTATATCCAATTTGTGAATGTTGGTAATGTCTCGCCACATCCCTAGCTTGCGTAGACAAAAATCTCGCTTGATGAATCGCTTCTTGATCTTCACTGACTAACATACCACCACCTGAAGTTGTAATAATCTTATTTCCATTAAAGGAATAGATTCCAAAATCACCAAATGTACCTGCATGTTTTCCCTTATAAGTGGTGCTTAACGCTTCTGCAGCATCCTCAATCATTGGCACATTATGTGCTTTGCAGATAGCAGAAATAGCATCAATATTAGCAGGTGTGCCATATAAATGAACATAAACTAATGCTTTCGGATTAGGATATTTTTCAAACGCCTTCTCTAATGCTTTAGGTGAAATATTCCAAGTATCTGGTTCCGAATCAATAAATACTGGTGTAGCATATTGATATCTGATAGGGTTACAAGTTGCTGAAAATGTCAAATCCGAAGTAAACACAATATCATCTGGACCCACGTTTAATAATTTTAATGCCAAGTGTATCGCTGCTGTTCCAGCACTAAGTGCCGCTGCATGACCACATCCTGTGTATTCTTCCATTTCTTTTTCAAAGTTATTTACATTTGGTCCTAATGGAGCTACCCAGTTTGTATCAAATGCCTCTTGTACGAATTTTTGCTCTTCTCCATGAATCGTTGGGGAAGAAAGATAAATTTTATTTTCTGCCATTATAGTACCTCCCTCTTTACGTCAATCCTCTTGATTTATAACTTACAAATGATACCCACATCTTACCCTAGAATACCTATCCTTATATTACTTTTATTCTTCTTGAATTACGTAAGTTGGTACCATTTCTTTAATCAATTCTCGAATTTTTGGACATTCATCCTTTGATTCTTCTTTTAAATTCTTTAATTGTAAGAAAAACTTTTCTTCATCTAATTCAATTGGTTTTCCTATGTGAATCATCTTGTTTTCTGTATCTTGTAATCCTTCTTCATCCATTAATAATTCTTCAAAAAGTTTTTCTCCTGGACGAAGACCTGTAAACTCGATTTTAATATCTTCGTCAATTTTATATCCTGATAAGCGAATCAAATTTTTCGCTAAATCTAAGATTCTAACTGGCTCACCCATATCTAAGACGAAAATTTCCCCACCCTTAGCATAAGCTCCAGCTTGCAATACTAAAGACACCGCTTCTGGAATGGTCATAAAATATCGAATAATATCAGGGTGCGTAACTAGTACTGGTCCTCCTTGTGAAATTTGCTTTTTAAACAATGGAATCACACTGCCATTACTGCCTAATACATTGCCAAAGCGAACTGCTACAAATTCGGTATCATAATGTTTATTAAAGGTCTGTACAATCATTTCACAGATACGCTTGCTAGCCCCCATAATATTGGTAGGATTGACTGCCTTGTCCGTTGAGATCATAACAAATTTTTCTGCCCCATAGACAGCTGCTGCTTGAGCTGTTTTAAACGTTCCAAAAACATTATTTTTAATGGCCTCATTTGGACTTGTTTCCATCAATGGCACATGTTTGTGAGCCGCTGCATGGTATACAATTTCTGGATGGTATTCTTGAAAGATTGCATGCATACGGTTTGTGTTTCTAACCGATGCTATCAAAACCACCAAATTTAATTCTGGGTATTTATACTTTAATTCTTGCTGAATATCGTAAGCATTGTTTTCATAAATATCTACAATCAAAAGCCTGGAAGGTTTGTGGGAAGCAATTTGACGACAAAGCTCACTACCAATAGAACCACCACCGCCTGTTACTAAGACGCATTTTCCGCTAACATATTCTAAGATGGAGTCAAGATCTACTTTAATGGGATCTCTTCCTAATAAATCTTCCACTTCTACATCGCGTAATTGACTAACGTTAACTTCTCCATTTACCAATTGATACATACCTGGAAGGGCACGTAATTTACATTCTGTATCTTTGCAAATCTCTAAAATTTCGCGAATCACACTTCTGCTTGCAGATGGCATGGCAATAAAGATTTCATCAATATTATATATATCTACACATTCAATAATTTTATCACGTCCACCAATTACCTTGATTCCTTGGATAAAGCTCCCCCATTTTGTAGTATCATCATCAATAATGCATGGAATGGTCATGGTACTAAAATTACTGCCTACAATTTCTTTAATAATGGCATTCCCAGCTTCACCTGCTCCTATAATCAAAACAGCTATGGTATTTTTTTTATTTTGACTTTTATGTTTTCTACTTCTAATGAAACGATAAGAAAATCTACTCACAAAAAGAAATGATATCAATAAAAATGTGTACAAGAAATAATAACTGTCTGGAACAGCTTTCTCTTCTATTTTCACAATAAATAAACCAATTCCATTAATTGCCGATGATAGAAAACATCCTACAATTAAGTTTTGTAATTCACTTTCTCCAGCAAATGCCCATAGGCTATGATACAACCTAAACAAATAGAAAATCAAAATAGTTAGCACAATGTTAAAGGGCATAAATCGAATGATTGTGTCTGTAAAATGATTTGGAATCATCTCTAATTCAAATTCATAGCGAATCGAAATTGCTAAAAAACTGGCTAGAAGAACGCTGCCAATATCGTAGATAATTAAACATGTTCTTCTATAAAATAATTGAAAATTAAAAAGTTCTTTCTTAA
>JAWXVD010000146.1:0-8327 GCA_044425705.1 Eubacteriales bacterium
ATACCATATTCAAATCCACTGATATATTCGTCTATTATTTCATTCACAATTAAGCTCCTTTTTTGATTGATTCATATCCATATGTATGACCATGTGTAAAAATATGTATCAGCTATTCAGAATACTAGATATTATATAAGTAAGTATAGAATTAATAAGGAGTTATTTATGTCACAGAAAGAAGAAAAACAGGTGTTGCACAAAAGCTCATTGCTTTTGTTTATAGATGAACACTTCGATGTAGTGATCATCGAATCTTCGTCATTATTGAGAAATAATGGCGAAGATAAATTCGTCATCGATTTTACGGTACACGTAGATGTATCGAAAATAGAAGACGAATTAGATAGAGAAGTTATTAGTAGACTAGTAAAACTAGTGTTCTAATCGTCTTCTCTAAGTTACACCACCCACTATAAGGCGGAAACTTATAAGATAAGAGGATCTACGCACAACAATGCGTAGATCTCTTATTTTTTTTTCTTAGAACTTGAGATTTTCAGTAAGAGTATTATATTGATCGACTGTTGTTACTACTGTCTTTGTAGCTAAACTTATAGGAAAATAGAAAACTTTATGAATATTTTCCTCTGTTAATCCATCATACTCTATTACTCTATCTGGATCATTTTCTTCTATCACGTCTAGGATACCAGACAATATTTCAAAATTCGATATTAATTTATTTTCTAATATCGAATCCCCGTATGTAAATGAATCTTTAAGATTATCAGATGCGAAAAATTTACCTTGCAATATAATCTGTGTAATATTAGGAACATGTTTAGTGAAATATTTATTTCTGATATTTCCTATATCTAATAGATATGATCTTAATTTATCTCTAAGATGTTTATTACTCACATTATGCATAAATCTATAAGCTAAATTGTTCAATCCATCTCTATCGTAATCAAATGATTCATTTTTTGAATCTGATAGATATTCAATGAATTTTTCTTTTACTATTTCAGTATCCAGTATATAAACGAATTGGTATGCTAGAAATGTTAAAGAAGAAGAATCACATACTACATGTCCTTCCTCGAACATTGTATTTATTAATTCTTCGTATGATTCTATACAAGATCTTTGCATCATATAATACGCCATATAGTTCTCTGTAGCAAATTCTCTCTGAGCTATAAACATACTATCTACTCGTTTATTGTTTTCCTTATCGTTATCAGTAGTTGTAGACGGGACAGTTATTATTGGTGTTTCATATTTTTTCGCTAAACTATCTGATAATGCTGATCTTCCTGATGTTTTAGGACCATCTATAATAATTATTCTAAATAATCGTCTAAAACAATGTTCTTGGAATATATCATCTTCTATATACGATTTAATTAAATCATATTCATCTTGTGTGCTATTAGCTGTTGATGTTGTATGTGATATCTTTATCAATGCCATGATGTGTAAAGTTAAAGATGCATATTCTGTATCATCCAAAGCATTCAATATAGAAGTATTAGATCTATAATAAAGAGATACAAAGACATCTATAAGTCTAAAAGCATATACACGTAATTGTCCTAAAGATATGTCTCGAATATTCATACTAAAATATTCGTTAATTATATCTTTCAATAAATATTTCGTCGAGGGAAAAGAAAAAAAGAGCGTTTCCAAAAACGCTCTTCTCTGAAGAATTATAGCTGTCTGAAACAACTATATCCTTCATAAGAGATGTCAAGTAACCATAAGCTACAGTATCTGACATATTTTTCTTTATACTATCGAAACAACTATCTAGTGTTAATTTGAGAGGTGTTTCAATAGTCGACGGTGGTATCAAAATATTTATTGTTTTAGAATAATCGGAACTAGTTCCACTAGAACTATTAATTACTCCATTGTATAACTTATCTATTAAAGTTATATCTTCATTTATAATATTTGTATTAACCGCCATTATTAGCTCCTCTTTTATTTTTTATCTTCTGGATGTTCCGTTATAGTTGTTATATAAGGACCTGAGTTTGTCTCAGTCACAAAATCCTCATCTATATTGAAATTATTATTATTATATTCGTCATTTTCCCACATTTAGTTTTCCTCTCTTTTATTTAATTTTTCATTTATAAATTCTGTTAATATATATACATCAGTTGTATACGTCTTGAACAGATTCTTTATGTTCGTCTCATGTACTTCGGTGAGATGAACTTTAGTTTCCTCTATCAACGTGTTGATATATTTCTCCATATCAATATCTTTATTTTCTTCCGAAAATATAGTTGATAGTAGTTTATCCTTTAAATCTAAAGCTATAGGGATATCCCTAGATTTAAATTGCTCGGATGACTGAGCGTTAAACTCAGATATCCGTTTATATCTATCAACTAAAGGCTTACATAATATAATAAATATTTCTTTTATATTATCTTGTGTAGGCGCTTTATTCTCACCATCTTCGCTATCATTTGTGTAGAATTTTAATATGGCATTAGATACCTTATTCTCGTCTACTGTTATCTCCATAGGTTCATTTTGATATTTCTCTATGAGTTGAGCCATGTCAGAGAATGTTTCATAAATGAAATCTGTGGAGAAATTGTAGTTGGTGTTAGAAGCTTTAAACTTCTCTACACACGAAACTATAACACCTATGTTTTTATACATGTGTGCTTTGTTTTCCTCCAGGTTTTTTGTTAGTTTATTATCGATATTATTAGCGAAATCTAAACGAATTCTAGTATCTATAGCGATTATAGATTCTTCAGAAAATCTATCACCATTATCAACATACGATTCGTTTATAACCGTTAAGATATATTGAACTATATCTTTCATTCTATCGATGACGCTATTGTCGTAATAAGAGATAATATTTTTTGATATAGAATACTCTTTATCTTGAGTTTCTATATAATTAATATATAGAAGCTTAAGATTGTAAATGTTGTCTTCGCTTACAAACTGCTCTATATCTGCTGATGACGGAAAAATGTCAGAGAACGGTTTATCCATCAACGCCTTTCTTTTCTCGTATAGACTATCATCCTTTATGAAAGAATATTCTGTCCATGGTTTTTCTGATGTTTTTAGACGACTAAAATCGTCTTTCGAAATTATATGCATAATGTCGACTCCTTTGGTTTATTTTTTTTGATATATATACTATATCATTATAATAATATATACGTGTGTAAATACTTATGTACAGAAAAAAAAGAACTCACGGGTGAATGTGTTGTTTTGTGAGTTCTTTTTTTTTCTTATATAATCTACCAGAAACCGACTATAACATCTTTTAGTTCCTCATGAGTCATATCTCCAACGTCTCTTTCTATACCTACTAGTACATTTCTATGATAATGAAAATCATTCATACAATGACGTACTTGATACGAATCTTTTAGATCAGACTCTATCAAATCTAAATTAGTTTCCATATCCTTAAACGAAGTATTTAATTCCTCAGATATAAGAATACCACTACTCTCTAATTTATCACAAACATTATCTTCTGTCGCGAACCTTAATGTTTTTATTATATGTTCGGTATCATCTCCTATAAGATCTTTAAATATATCTTCTTTGACTTTTTCGTCTTCCGAGTTGTAGAATTTATAAATATATTCTTTTAGAAGATCGTATTTTTCAACAACAAATGATACTTTTCTAGTTTCCCAGTAAGGATTTATAGGGTTGATTTTTGTTTCTACTTGAGTTTTTATTGATTCTTTTATATTTTCAAACATTTACACTCCTCCGATTGATTATTATACAACACATTCATACAAATAATATATATCTATTAAAAAATATAGACGGGTGCCCAAAGGGGCACACCCGTCTAAAGATATCATTAACAACTACTATTTGCAGTGTTTTGCGTGTAGTTTTTGCGCGGCAGCATACGCGGCGGCTCGGCATGTAAACACACAACCCAAACTAATTTGAGCAATCACGGGAACAGCTTTAGCGAGATCCCCGAACATTTTAATATGTTTAACCTGATTTTTTCTATTAATTTTCTTATCAGCACTATCATCAGCTTTAGACATTTTATCTATTTTATTCACCACTGAGGAAATAATCTTAGAATTATCTGTTATAGTTTTAGCCATCGATATCATCTTATTAAGATAAACAGAATCAAGTAATTTCCCAGCTCTAGCCATTACGTTAGAAGCTAAACGTTCAGCTGAATCGTTAGATATGCCGAACTGACTTTTAATAGCTTTTGTAAACTCATGACCTACACTTTTTTTACTTTTATCAGCATCCACTTTAGCCCGAGCTAATTTAGAATCACTACTAAATGCTGCAGCAGCTACTAGTAGATTATTAATATGACTTTGTACTTTATCCGGACCATAAGCATTCTGTCCGTCATGAGAGAATGATGATTCTATTTTAGACCAGCATGAACTAACTTCGCCCGCAAAGTTGGTTAGATTCTTGTGTGTCTCCTCGAATGTTCGATCGGCATCCTGTACCGCCTTTTCAGGATCATATTTTGTTTTAACTTTAGTTTCTTTATCAGCTTGTATAGCTTTAATTACACCATTAAGATCTCTATATTTATTTTTGAAGAATTTATTCTGAGCTTGTGCTACTTTCCCACGTACAAAGTTCTGTATAACTTTAGCTATATGTGCTATCATCATTCCTAATTTCTTAAAGAATTTTTTAATAGCTTCCCAAGCTTTTTTCATAAACTCGCCAGCGCTTTCGACCGATCTACCCATAGTTTCATCAAAAACAGATAATACACTTTCGCTAGCTTTTGCTTGAACTAATTTAGATCTTGTGTCGAAGAATTTCGAACGATTGATTATATGAAGGTCTAATCCCATCATAGTACTTTCTGCTGATGCTAAGAATCTTTCTGCAGCAGACATGTGGTATTTAACACCATGTGCTTTATTATTATCGTTTAATACACGATTAAAACCTTCTAAACCTTTAATATTATATTGGCTATAATTTTCATTGCTTCTTGAATTATTCAAGAAACTTTCTATCGACAATGCATTACTCATATTTATACCTCTCTATTTTTTCTTAGTATTGCTTTTTTTATCTTTTTCTTGTTGCTCTTTAGAACCTTTTTTATCCATTCCAATAACTTTTTTACACGCACGATATATAGAAGAACGTACATCTAGAGTCTTGTGGAATAGGTTCATGCAAACGTGCGGGACGATGTTATTGAAATCTTTTAATTCTCTCATAGTATCTAGAATCGCACGATCAGCAATTTTTATTTCTGGTGTTCTACCATTTTCTTTAATTTGTGTTTTAGCATACTCTTCACATTTCTTTATAGCCTTACTAGAAGCTTTTGTACCTTCTGTAGCTGTTTTCATTATACTTTTTAGCTCAGTTAGGTATTTTTCGCTTAGCATGTCAATATTGTCTGCTGTCGCTATTTTAGAAATAAGTACTTCTTCAGTCTTAGGTTTTTCTACACCATAAAACAACATATTTGTCGCTTTACCTTGAAATGCCATAGTATCACCACCAAGAGTTTTAGACACAGACTTACCAGAACTTAAAGTTCCACCTATTTTCTTTGCAGAATGTAGAGCATCAATACCGTTTAATAATCCACCAATCATTCCAGGCAGACCTTTTTTGACTTCACGAACCTTTATAGGTGTTAGAGCGGCATATGTTGCTTCTGATTTTTTCGAGAATGCATCTGCAGCTTTAGTGAATGATTTGATTTTATCTGTAGCAATTTTACCAACACCTTTAGCGAAAGGAGTAGTAACACCACCACATTTAATCTTTAGTTTCGAATCTACGAAATCTTTTGTTTTTAACAATGTTAGTATTTTATCTTTATTAGCAAACATTTTACTCTCGAATTTAGCTATTTTGCCACGGATAAAAGTAGCTATCTTTTTTATTACGAACGAGAAGAAAAGAACTATTTTTTGAAAAATTCTTTTTATAGCCGCCCATACTTTTTGAAAGAAGTTTTTTTCTGAACCTTCCGCTTCCATACTTCTAGCGAAACCACCAACAATAGTCATTACATCTGCAGACTCACCACCACGTTTAGCAGTAGCCATCATTTGTAGTGCTATACTTCTAGCTGATTCAGCTGTACGTATAGCGACATTGTCTCCCATGATAGAACGTTTGATATCGTCAATTGCAATATCACAATCTTCGCTTGATATGGAAAGTGCACGTCTTACGACGTTTCGCATGCTGGCTGGGCAGAATATAGTAGGTCTTTCTCCTACTTTATAACCATAAATCAATGATTCTAGTGAAAGATCATTAGCCATATAACATGACCTCCATTTTTTTAGTGTTTGGTGAATTATCCGAATAACCTATCTCACTATTATATTCTTCAAATTTACCCAACTATTATATAATCATTGGTATGCTATAAATACCATAACTATATCGAATTGTTATAGCAGAATCTCATTTCCTACAGTTGATTCCATATCTGAATCTGATTGTTGTTCATCTTGTTCATAAGACGAATCCATTTTTGTTTCTACTTCTTTTTCCTCTTGATATACTTTATCAGCGATAGCTATAAGAGTTCCTGCTTGCTTACGTTGTTTTTCTATTACTTTTTGTAATCTCTCGATTTCTTTAATGTTGTCTTTTTTATTAGATTTCATTAATTCTAATTTAGCTGTTAGTATTTCTATATTAACGCCTAGCATCATAGCATTACTTTTACATATTTTTGATATATCGACTTTAAGGGCTTGGAAATAATACAAAGCAACTCGTAGGAATGGGACAAATGCTATAGCACCTACGATTAAGAACGCTATCAATACCAAGCTTTCATCCGATCTCACATGACTCAATTCGTCATTATGTGATATATCTATCTCTAAACTCTCTTTGCTTTTAACTTTAGCAGTTATATCTGATAAACTTTTTTCTAATTTTTGTACAGTATTTATTTCGAAGAAATCTATATTGATACATGTCGGTCTTGTAGCGAACATATCAAATCTCAAATAATCCATAGAAAATTTATAAATGAAATCTTTTATTTCCACATCATTCTTCACCATCATTGCATTAATATATATTGTAGAATATACCATATAAGCATATAATTGAAGATAACTATTAATCATTGTAGAAGCGAATATCTTTGTCGCTAGTTCTTCCTGTGTTAAATTGTACTTTAAAGTTAAAGTGTTAGATAAATTATGAAGTTTTAACATAAATGCTTGATATTTTTTATCAGTTAATATAGCATAAGCTTTTGGATATACTTCAGCTATAGTGTTTCGTATTGCTTTCGTGTCAGATGTAAAAAATTTATCATTAAAGAACTGAACTAAATTTTTATATGACGAATGACTAATAAGAGATGTTCTACTTATATCGAACTTAGCTGCGGAAATATCAGCATACATTTGACTTAGATTATTGTCGTAAGAATATAATAATGATTTAGTTGTAGATTCTATAAGACGAAAATCTTTTAGTTTATCATTAGTTACCTTACTAGCAATTATACCTTGTGGTTTTGTGAAATGACCATATTGTATTTTCCTAATCACGTCAAAAGCGCCTTTATCTATATTGACAAATGCTTTTCTTGCACCAGAAATTATATTTAATACTTTACTCATTGTTAATATCCTCTTCCTACCATTTTACTCATAAGACCTACTAATGCATTCATTACTTCGTCGTTACCACCACCACCAGATCCGCCGCCAAAATCTAGATCTTTCGGACCTAAAAGGATAGTGTTACTTAGACCATTAAAGTGCACATATACCAATCCCGAGTCCGTATCGACAACTATAAGAGCCAATAAGAACATATCCTTCATCAACTTGGTAACAAGTGTGTGATTGTAAGCTATTCTTTTGTATGGAATTTTAAGCGCATGTGTCATCTCTTCAGAAGTAACTATAAGGTTGGCTATAGGCAATACTTCTTTAGAACTAAGTATACCTTCTAAACAAAAATCAGCAATAGCTTTAAGAAAATTTTTACTTTTATTTTTCATAAGACGCATATACCAAGGATGTGAACCCAATGCATTGTATAAATGTTGATTCTTTTTAATTTTACCCAATTGTAGCAGATAATCTTTAAAGAATTTTATTTCACCACTACGTAATTGTAAATTTCGGAAAATCTTTTGTCTTCCTTCCATCATATTCTCTAGAAGCATTTCGGATTCGATAGGTTCGATAAAGTGTGGACATGCTTTGATACCTATATTGACAGTTATCGCATTAGTCTGTCCTTTTATATATAAGGTTACTGGTATTATTGTAGGATTTGTTTTACCTATAGTATTCCAAAATACTTGCTTATTCGCAGCGCCATCACCTGCACGGTGACCATTTTCTGGG
>JAWXVD010000147.1:0-8271 GCA_044425705.1 Eubacteriales bacterium
TAACAATCTTCACATATCTCTAAAAATAATTTTGTTCTAACATTTTTAGTCCCATATTGCATGCGATTAAAATCACCTTGCACATAACCATTTACCTTAAAATTAGAAATAAAACGACAAACCAAATTCAACAGTTTACGAATATAACGATTCTCTTCTCCCGTAACTAGCTTTTCCATAACTTCTTGATTAGGCTTTGCACATAATTGAATCCCCTTACTTTCTAGCTGTGATTGTAAATGCTCTAAGGTTGATTTTCCATCTGTATAAGATGAAAATGTATAAAGCAATTCAGTTTTATGCTCTCTATGCAGTAATACTTTTCGATTAATTGCTGCTTTATATTTCTCTAATTGCACTTTATCATATCGATTGTTTTCTCCCTGTTCCGTAATTCCGAAATGTTCAATATATATTTTCTTATCACCTTGTACAATCAAAAAATCTGGTGTATACGGCTTCCTTGCATACAAAATATTGTAAGGATATATTGGCTCATATTCATAATCTATATTGTTTAAATAAAGAAAATTGGCTATTTCTACCTCTTCAAAAGAACGTAGTACTTCATTTTGTATTGTGATTTTCTTCTTTGTCTTTTGATCAATCACTTCCCGCCTAAAATCCTCTAAATCACTACGCATAGTAGAAAAATTTGCTTTTGCAATTTGATGAAAAAACTTATTTAAATCCTCTCCTTCATAAGGGGCATCAAAATAAGATGCAAAAAACAGAATCAGACTATTTACCACACTCTCTTTTTTCATCATTGTATTTCGAAAATAATCTCTTAACACATAATATAACTTACTATTATCCACAATATGCAATGGTTCATCAGGCATATTGATATGTATAATCGCATTTCCTACTGCATGAAATGTAGAAATAGGTGATACAATCCCCAACTCTTTATTGATTTTATCCTTTAATTCCTTTACTGCCTTATTTGTAAAAGAAACAATTAATATTTGAGAAGGGGCTACATCTTTCTTCTCAACTAAATACTTTACCTTTGCCGCTACCGTTGTTGTTTTTCCAGTCCCTGCACCTGCAACTACTAAACAATAATCCTCATCTGTTAAAACTACACGCCGTTGGTCTTCATCCAACATAATATTAGAATCTACTTCTGTTAAAATAGTATCTAAATACAACTTTTCTCGTTCTAATTCTTTGCGTAAAAATAATTCATTACATCTAGCCGCATATACTTCAATATTTTCATAAATATCTGTAACCCGTAAAACTTGCTCAAAATTAATTCCATTCTTTCTACAATATTTTTTCAGCATTCCACTATCAGATAATACTGCAAAATAATGAATCACCCTTTTCTTTTCCTCTAAAATATGAAGATAGCTACTTCTAGGAATATACTTGTTTTCATCTAATAGGTCATCAAAAAAATTTTCTAACCACACTATTTCCCTATACTCATCACTCATATTATGACTTTTTTTTCTAAAAAATCTTTCTACTAGTTTCATATGAATAGCCATCTCTCACTTTCTTCATACCCATCATCAAATTCATTTTATCCTACCAAACCCTTTACTACAAGCTTTTTTGTGATTTTTTCAACACAATCCTTTACGTAAATTGTTTCTCTTCACACTGAAATTTTCCAGTTCACAGCCCCAAGAGATAAAAACTATACCTTTCCTGCTCTCTTCACACTGAATATCACCCCAGTTCACAGCCCCAAGAGACAAAAATAAACCTTTCCAGACGATTGGTGATGAACGTGTCTGGAAAGGTTTATTTTTTTCTCTTGGGGCGTCACCCTATATTCATTGGGGCGTCACCCTTTATTCAAGGTGTGTACGAGGTACAAAGACTCTCTCTGCTGTTTCTAATAATGGTTTCTGCGCATTTTCTTTGGCTTGAAGACAGAAATACTCTTGTGAATTGTGAATTTCTTTTCCACGTTTATCCACTTTTTCATAGCTTCCATCTGGTTGCATCACATGTGCCTT
This sequence comes from Eubacteriales bacterium, assembly GCA_044425705.1. GTDB lineage: Bacteria > Bacillota > Clostridia > Lachnospirales > Lachnospiraceae > JAWXVD01. The sequence continues at coordinate 1,980 of JAWXVD010000147.1, forward strand.
AACCGTATCTCTCAATTCACTATTTAATATTGCAATCACTTCCTCTTTCAATTTTGGTGCTGTGATTGGAAACATAATTTCCACACGACGTTCTAAATTACGAGGCATCCAGTCTGCACTGGCACAATACACTTCACATTCACCATCATTTTCAAAATAGAATATCCTACTATGCTCTAAAAAATTCCCTACAATAGAACGAACTTGAATATTTTCACTGATTCCAGGTATTCCTACTTTAATACTACAAATACCTCTGACAATCAATTCAATTTGTACACCAGCTGCACTGGCTTCATATAATGATGCTACTACATCTCTTTCACAAAGGGAATTAATCTTTGCAATAATTTTTGCTGGATGTCCTGCTTTTGCATAATCACGTTCTCTCTCAATCAAAGAAATAAATCTATTTTTTAGCCACAAAGGTGCAACTGCTAAACAGTTCCAAGAACGTGGCTCTGAATAACCTGAAATCATATTGAAGACTGCTGTTGCATCTTCTCCAATCATTTCCGAGCAAGTGAGCATACCCATATCCGTATATAATTTAGCAGTACTATCATTATAATTTCCTGTTCCTAAATGCACATATCTACGAATACCATCGTCTTCTCTACGTACTACAAGAGTGATTTTGCTATGGGTTTTCAATCCTACCAGTCCATAGATAACATGACATCCTGCTTTTTCTAATTTTTTTGCCCAAACAATATTGTTTTCTTCATCGAATCTAGCTTTTAATTCCACCAAAACTGTTACCTGTTTTCCATTTTCTGCCGCCGTTGCTAAGGCGGCAATAATTGGTGAATTACCACTGACACGATATAAGGTTTGTTTGATAGCCAACACCGTTGGATCTTTCGCTGCCTGTCTGATAAACTCAACAACTGGAGCAAAAGTTTGATATGGATGATGTAACAGAACATCTCCTTTTCGAATCTGTTCAAAAATATCCTCATGTTCATTTAACTCTGGTACTGGGCTTGGTTCATGCTTTGGATAACGCAAAGCCTGAAAGCCTTCCATTCCGTACATCTTCATTAAAAAGGTAAGATCTAACGGTCCATTAATATGATAAATATCTTCTTCTTGGATTGCTAATTCTTTTTTAATAATTTTTAATAATCTTTTATCGATTCCAGCTTCTACTTCCAAACGAATCGCTTGACCCCATTGTCTCTTTTTAATCTGCTTTTCAATTTCTTTCAGCAAATCTGCTGCTTCTTCCTCATCAATTGATAAATCAGCATTTCTCATAATTCGGAAAGGATAAGCACAAACAATATCATAATTCAAAAATAATTTTTGAATATTTTTTTCAATGATTTTTTCTAATAAAATCACTGTTGTATCTTCTTTATTTTGTGAAGGAATCATTACATATCTAGCCAATCCACTTGGCACTTGTACCGTGGCAAATTCCAAATTTTCTTTCTTTCCTTTTACGGAAACCAGTGCGCCAATATTTAAAGACTTATTTCTGATTAGAGGAAATGGTCTTGATGAATCTACTGCCATTGGTGTTAACACAGGATAAATATTTTCATCAAAATACTCATCTACGAATTGACTCTGTGCACTTGTTAATTCTTCATGGTTTTGTACTAAAATCAAATTGTTTTGTTTTAATAGTGGCAATAATGATCTGTTGTATGTAGAATACTGTAATTGGACAAGTTCATGTGTTGCTGCATTCACACTTGACAATTGTTCTTTAGGTGTCATTCCAGCAATATCTACCTTTGTATAATTTGCATTTACCATATCTTTTAAAGATGCTACACGCACCATAAAAAATTCATCTAAATTGGACGAAGTAATACTTAAAAACTTTAATCTTTCAAATAATGGAATAGTTTTATCTCTAGCTTCACTTAACACTCTTTTATTAAATAAAATCCAGCTCAACTCTCTATTCCAAAAGTATTCTGGTTTACCATACGTCTTTTTTGAACCCATCTTACACCTCCTGATATTATAATGTACTCTAAAATTCACCTTTTAGAAAAGGGTGAAAATATTAGACTCTCGCTTTCTTTTGCTTAATAATCGGTTTGATATTATATACCTCTTCAAAAAAATCTGCTCTTACAGTAAACATCATTTGCTCTACCGTAATATCTTGATCAGAGTTAACTGTAATGATCAATTCTCTATCTTTCAACACAATTCTTACATCTTTAAATTTTTGCTTATGACTTCTATCCAATCCATTAGCAATACTTAAAATTGCAGCCAATTTTGCAATCACACGATACGATTCTTGATCAATATCGAGATCTTTTCCTATTTCCTCATAGTACTCAAATGGAGTATGATTATATTTCACTATATTTGCTAGCATTTTTCTTTCTACATGTGACAGTCCTATCATTTCTGTAGAAAGGATAATTTGATAAGAACATTCTCCTAAATTAGTCAAACTAATATATTTTCCGCAGTCATGAAGTATTGTTGCTAATCGAAGAATCAACCGTTCTCTTTGCCCCAAGCCATGGCATTTTTTCATGCTATCAAAAATATTTAATGCTATATTTTCTAATGTTTCCCCTCTTTTCTTGCTTCCCATATATCGTTTACTAATACATTTTGCACAGGCTATAATATCTTCCTCAAACTTATGAACATCTGTAATGTATTTATTTTTTTTCGCATATTCGTATGCTATTCCATCACATAAGGTTACACCTGGTGCCCAAATTAATTTTGCACCTAAAAATTTCATAACCCTTCTTACTAAGATTGTAGAGATAAATAAAACCTTCATATTACTTTCAGGAATATTGTATTGTGCTGATAATTTAGATGGCATATCGTTTTTAATAGCATCTACAAAATGATCAAATCCATTCTCATCTATATAACCAATTTCAAAGCCTTCTATATGTTGATTCAAAACTACTGAAACATAATCATCTACAATAATAATATGTTCAATTTCTCTATCTTTTAAATATAATTTTTTAAATACAGAAAGTTGTGCGCTAATAATCTCATCCAGAACGATTTCTAATTTATTCTGTTGTAAATCTAATTTTGCTATTCTTTCATGCAATCTAAGAACACCAATTTTTAAATTTTGTGTTGCTACGAGAGCGTCTTTATCAAATAATGATATTTGTATACTGCCACCACCAATATCAACGATGGCTGTACCCTTTTCTATAATCTTATTAAATTTTTCACCTTTAGACGCAATAGATTTATAATCTAAAAAACGTTGTTCCGAATTGCTTAATACCGTAATTCGAATTCCCGTTCGTAATTCTATTTGATTTAAAAGAATGATTGTATTTTCAGTTTCACGTAGAGCGCTAGTTCCATAAGCAACGTATTCCTCTACTTGATATGTAAGCATAATATCACTAAATTCTTTTAACACGCGACATAATTCATCCACTTTACCAGGACTGATTTTACCTGTTCGAAAAGAATCTGTGCCTAAATCAAGTCTATAATTGATACTTTCAATTTCACGCATTTTATTTCTGGTGCCAAATTCAAAAATTTTCAAATTGATTTCATAAGACCCTATATCAATCCCTGCAAATAGCTTCATTCTTCAACCATACCTTTCTAGCATATAATATTTTTAAATTGTACTACATTACACACTTATCACCATTACTTCGCTTATTAACATTCTCACTGTTTTCCCAATAAGTAATCGATAAATTGTTGTGCCGTTCTTCCTGATAAACCACCATGGGCTAGCTCCCATTTATTAGCTTCTAACATGAGTTCATCATATTCCAAAGCAACTTGATGACGCTCTGCTAATGTGGCAACAATATTTTGGAATTCTTTTTTATCAGGTGCACAGAAGAAAATAGATACACCAAATCTAGCAACCAATGACAATTTTTCCTGTACTGTGTCACTAGCATGCAATAAGTCTCTTCTTCCTTCTTTATCACTAAATTTTTCTTGAATTAAATGTCTTCTGTTAGAGGTTGCATAAATTAATACATTTTCTGGCTTTTTCTCCAACCCACCTTCAATTACTGCCTTTAAATATTTATATTCAATCTCAAAATCTTCAAAGCTTAAATCATCCATATAAATGATAAACTTATAATTCCTATTCTTAATCTGTGAAATCACACTGTTCAAGTCTTGGAATTGATGCTTATATACCTCAATAATTCGAAGTCCTCTATCATAATATTCATTAGCAATGGCTTTAATACTAGAAGATTTTCCTGTTCCTGCATCACCAAACAACAGACAGTTATTTGCTTTCTTCCCATTTACGAAAGCTTCTGTATTATCGATTAACTTTTTCTTTGGAATATCATATCCCACCAAATCATCTAAATGAACATGCGCAATTTTCAAAATAGGAATAATCTCCTCTTCGTCACTATCTCCTATTCTAAAAGCTTTATGTAACCCAAATTTTCCTACCCCGTACTCCTTATAAAAACTAGTCAAAGTTTTTTTCATTTCTTCTGGTGTATTATTCCCTTGAAATTGTACCGCCAAGTGGCAAATTCGTTCTTTTATTCTTTGATTATATACTTTACTTTCTTCAAAACTACATAAATACGATTCTACCATTCTAAAATCCGCTACTTCAAGCTCTTCCACCATATCATGGAAATTATAGTCGAATAATTCTTTAAATATTTTAATATCATGCAATACCACCTGATTGATCGTACCTTCTATTTCTCCACGAATTTCACAAGACTTACTATAGGTATTTTCATGGTTTACTAAAAGATTTGTTAAATAACAGTGCCATAAATTTCCATAAAATCCATGAGTTCCTGCCAATTCTATTAAGTGGTGCATACATTCGTATAACAAAGCACTCTTGTCCTCTTTATTATAAAATTCATCCTTATAATTTTTAATCAGCCAAGATATGTCATCTAATAACTGTCCATCTACAAAATCTCTATATACTATTAATTGCTGCTCTCTCATATTTCTCACCATTTACTCTCATTCCCAAATATGTACTCTAATAATTCCCTAAAATTTTCATGCTTACCGATTCATCTCTCAAACCTCTTAATGCATTCTTCACCGCACTATCAGTCAAATTACCATCAAAATCTATAAAGAAACGATATTCCCAATTTCTATTTTCAATGGGTCTGGATTCAATTTTACTCATATTTAATCCATTATAAATAAAATGCGATAATAAATGATAAAGAGACCCACTTTCATGTGGCACTTCCAAACAGATACTTACTTTTTTAGCATCTTTTTGAAATATTTTTTGATTGGTTACAATAATAAATCTTGTTGAATTATTATTTTCATTATTGACACCTTTTTCTAATACTTCTAAACCATATATTTTTCCTGCATATTCACTAGCGATAGCTACTTGTGTGAAATCGCCATCCTCCTGTACCTTTTTAGCGGCAAAAGCATTGTTATGCATACTAATTTGTTTCCAACTATCACGATTTGACAAATATTTTTCACTTTGCATCAATGATTGTGGATGGGAATAAACAGTCTGCACTTTTTCTAAATCTGTTCCTGATAACCCCAATAAACAATGTTCAATTTTAATAATTTGCTCTCCAACAATAAAGTTTTCAAATTCCACTAACAAATCGTAAATTTCGTTCACGATACCAGCTGTAGAATTTTCAATTGGAAGTACCGCAAAGTCTGCACTGCCCTCTTCAATAGCACACATAGCATCCCTGAATGTATCTACATGAAAACTGTCTACTTTTTCACCAAAATAAGTATACATAGCCGCTTGAGAATAAGCTCCGTCAGCACCTTGAAACACAACTCTGGCTTTCTTAGTATCAAGACATTCCACTTCCATAAATGGTACTCTGCCTACACCACCATTTTCACTTAAAATTTGATACTGCATCTTACGACTGATAGACATAATTTGCTCAAATAACTCTACGATTCCCGTTTTATAATCTTCATTTTTCGTTAAATTTGCAACGCGTTTTAATTTTTCCTTTTCTCGTTCTCTATCAAGCACCCTTTTTCCTGTACTGATTTTATATTCGGCAACTCCCTTACAAAGTTCCATTCTTTCTTCATAAAGCTCTACAATTTTTTGATCTACTTCATCTAATTCTACTCTTAACTGACTTAATTCTTTCAAAATTTTTCCCTCTTTACCTTATTAATAACCATCACTTTCTCTCAGTCGTGTAAAAATCTTATTTATCACACTATCCGACTTTCAATATGCACATTTTTCTTATAAAAAGCCACACCATAATGTAGGACTGTCTTACATCCTCTATCCCACATATCTATGTCATACTTTTTCACTTCTATCTGCTCTAAT
>JAWXVD010000148.1:0-8158 GCA_044425705.1 Eubacteriales bacterium
CAATCTTGCAGGAGAGGTCTCTAAAACCTTTTTTCTTTCTTTAGTATAATGTCATTATATCGAACAATCTGAAGACATTCAAGTGTAGCAGGTTCTTGCCATTTTGGCTTGTCTATAACATATTCGCTCTCTTCTTGTCCTAATCCTCGTTGTCCTAATTCATATAATACTTTACCAATTGTATTATAATCCGTATAAATCTTCACCCGTTTCCCAAGGCTCATAATAGCTGTCTTGCACTGAGCTAGTCCTGCCTTAGTAGCATCGGTATAGGCACGAACAAGGCCGCCTGTTCCAGCGTGTGTCAAGTAAGGACTAAAAATTTCAACATCATTTAAATACTTATTTTTTAAAGCAATTCATTCACAATACTTTTAATTGAGTTCACATACTCATCTATATATTTTCGTTTGTAGACTTGTATATAGGACGGATGATGTACTGGCACAAAATAAATATCATTGTATTTTATATATTGGTACTCAAAATTGCTCCACTTTTCAAACTTTAACTTATAATATCTTCCTACTGAAGTATAGACTTTTTCTCCAAGTAAAAATACTATCTTAGGTGAAAGTTGATTTATCTCCGTCGACAAATGATCTACACAACTATTTATCTCAAGTCTATTAGGATATCGTAACTTTTGCTTTTCATCTAACGGAACGCATTTAACCAAGTTAGTTTTGTAAGTTTTAATGTCTATACAAGCTTCCTCTATCATACATATTAATTTTCCTGTATTCGTTTTATCCGACAATGGAATCTCTGCTTCCGATTGTTTGATTTTTGCTGAAAGACCTACCCAAAAAATTTCACATTCCTTTTTTTCATCTAATAATGGTTTTTGATTACAATTCAAATAGCATTTTTGACAACATTTTATTTGTTCAAACATAGTTTATTCTCCCCTAAGCATTTGAGTATTTACAATATACTCATTTAGTATTTCATCCGTTTCTTCACTAAAATTACCAAAGTCAAAATTAAATTGATTTCTTCCTTCAAATTGGTTTATATTCATGCTAATATTGCAAGAACCAATAGTTATTCCAGTTTCCACTAACTCATTATATATTTGAGTTCCATGGTATGGTCTAAATTGAAACACACTAGTTCTAAAGTTTCCCGAGGTAGATTTAGATATTTCGTTGATTGTATATGCAAGCCTATAAGTCTTCTCAAAATCTTCGACTGTTTCGTTTGGAAAGCCATAAATAAAATACCCCTTCAAATCAATACCTTGCTCTAAAATTGCTTTTGAAACTTTCAAAACATTCTCAACCGAACCTAATTTATTTATTTTTCGTCTGATTTTTTCTGACCCCGATTCTATTCCCATAAACAACTCTTCACAACCAGATAATTTTAATTCTTCTATTTGTTCAGTATTCTTTAATAAAGATAATACATGAACCATTCCTCTCCATTTTAGTTCCGGAAACATATTAAATATTTTAATCGCAGAGTCTATACTATTTGCATTTCTTAAAAACAAATCATCCAAAATACGAATAGATTGTACTTCGGGATACATTTCTAATATATATCTGATTTCATCTCTAATTGCATAGTCTTTATTTATGCGAATATTAACATCCCTATTAAGATCTAATGCTCCCCCACAAAATGTACAATTATAACTACATCCCCTCGAGGTAATAAGGCTAATTTCATTCTGATTATAATGATTACGCATTAATTCATTTTTTAAAAATTTTCGATTTAAATTAATTTCATCAAGATTCGTTGGAAAATATTCAGAATAACGGTTAACTCTGTATACCTTTTTATTCTTTATAATGACTTCTGGTATTTGCTTACATTTATTAGTAAGAATAGCTGGAATAATAAACTCCCCTTCTCCAATTATAATATTTAAATTGTTAATACAATTCCATTCTAAAATATAATCATAAATGCTTTTTACTGATTGCCCTCCAATATAGCACTCACACCGAACTGTTATGTGCTCAACAATATATTTCACAATATCATAATTTTGAGTAAAAATATTAATTCCCAAGAAATCAGGCTGCCTTTCGTCAATATATGCAATAATTTCCTTTACTGGTATATTCTCATTTACACAATCTAATAAATCCACACTAATATTTTCTTGTTCTATATATGTCGCTATATATCCTAAACCTAAAGGTGATAAATATTCTTCATCTACTAGCATTCGTTCCCAGTATATTGGTGCATTTATTAATAAAAATGTTTTCATACTCCTTACACCTCTATCTTTTTTAGAAAATCACTAATACACATCGTTAGCTCCTGTGCGCTTTTCTTAATTTCACACTCAGTTGAAAGCGTTCTACATTCAACCCCTATCTGCTTTAGCACCTCCACTCCTTGGTGCATATATTCTATTTCAATAGCTGATCGGTTATTTTTTTCAAATCTCGTAAGCGAAGAACGTTCGTTCAATCTTTTTTGTATTACATTTTCACATGCATTCAATGCAATCTGCAAATCTGGTTGTATAATTCCCTCATTTATCGCTAATATCAACTTCAACTCAACATTATCCATCCTTTGCAGTATTAAAGAAGACAATATATATCTATCTAATATAACTATATATCCTTGTTCTAACATGGGTAAAATTTCATTATGTATATGATAATATCTATCAGCAGCCACTAAACATGCAACAGATTCTCCTGTATTCTCTTCTGCAAACGATCTTAAAAATTCTCCCAAATCGCTTTTTGTAGGTTCTTTTGAAATATATACCCTATATCCCTTATTCTCCAATAAATTTTTGGCTTTATTAATCACTGTTGTTTTTCCAACACCATTAGGACCATCTACTGCAATGAGTTTTCCGCTATAATAATTTTTAATCATTTTTTCACCTCATTATTCCATTTCCCGCTAGCTAAATAGCTATAATAACTTTAACTGCTCTTTTAATAGTTTCTTTCATGTAAATAGTTAATTTAGTTTTTTATAGGCATAGTTGACTATTACATTATTTTTCTACTGGTTTAACCAAAGTCACTATAAATATGAGTATCATTATCAATCCACTATAGAAGATTTTCCATTTAGGCTCTGATATCCATGTTAATACCCATGTTAGAACACATACCAATGGACTAATATAACCTATATTTTCTGCAATTTTTACTATTCTACTATGCTCTGTTTCCTTTTCAAAGAATTTTTTACTCTCTATATTTTTCTTAGCTTTTTTTGTCTTAAAATTTGTAAAAAGAAACATCATCAAAATAAAACTCCCTTCCAACAGGATTCTTATAACATCAAAACTTGATGGTAAGGAGAAAAGATCCCATATTTCTCCTATCATCACTAAGGCTATTGTTGTAACAAAAGAAGCTACTGTATAAATACCTGAATATTCTGAATTTTTATATGCATTCATCATTTTCAGAAAATATCTTTCCTTATTTTGTTTTATTCTTTTTGAATTTCTATTCATTACCTACAGCCCTTCCCTTTTCTCGAAATATACTTCATCCACTACTTCAACTTGACTCTTCCCTGCACTAAGTTCGATAATTTTATCTTTTAATTCATCTACTTCATTTACAGGAATAATTATCGTCAGTATAATTACATCCGTATATTCGCTATGTTCTTGTCCCAAACCTCGTTGTTCTAGCTCACGCAGTATTTTCCCAATAGTATTATAATCAGTTTTTATTGTCACTCGTTTTCCTAGACTCATAGTTACAATTTGGCACTTAGCAAGTCCTGCCTTTGTTGCATCCGTATATGCTCTACACAATCCTCCTTGACCCAATTTTATTTTCCCAAAATACCTTGTCACTACTGCTGCAATGTTAACAATTCCGCTACCTAATAGCACATCTAACATCGGTTTTCCTGCCGTACTACTTGGTTCACCGTCATCATTAGACCGCATAAGCTCTTTGTTTTTTCCAATCACGAAAGCACTACAATTATGTGTTGCATCGTAGTGCTTCTTTTTAATACTATTTATAAATTCTACAGCCTCTTGTTCTGTCTCAACCTTTTTTATATACGCAATAAATCTCGATTTCTTTTCAATAATTTCATCTGAATATACATCTTCTTTATCACCATATATTATTTTATAATCACTCATTATACATACCTTTTCGCTTATATATGTACTCTCTATAGGTGTGTCCCTATATGTACAACAATCGACTTTCCCTCTTTTACTTCTTCATCTCCTGGATGAAAATAAATTCTATCTTGCTTCTCTCGATTTCTATTATATGTATCGAATTTTGTATGTAATTCACAACACAATTCTTTTTCTTCACCATTTAACTTCATGTAAGTTCTATATAAAGCACCTACATGCTCTCTACCAGCTTGTGGTGAACAATCTACATGACTAAATTCTCTAAATGAACTACTTAATTCCTGATTGCTTTTACCATTAGCACTAAGTTCTAAAAAGAATTGATTATATTGGTCTATAGCTGCTAGGTGATGTACAATTTCACCTCTAATATCTTCAAACCTGTTATTTAAAGAGTTTACACTCGTCCTTACTGTCTCATCAAAATAAATTCTAGAAAAACACTCAGATAAGTCATTTACAAAATCATTCTTAATTTCGCCTGCCAAAATACTTTGTTTAAATCTATAATAATCAGGAATTAAATAAAATTTATTACCTACACTATTCTTTGCAATGGTAAATTTCGTTTGTTCAGGAATATTATGCGTATGATCTACTGAAATACTTTTGTTTATCTTGATAGACAACTCTCTTTTCAAATCTGTTAAGCTATCTCCCTTGCCTGAATATATCCATTCCACAAACTCTTCCACTTCCCATAGGCTTTGTTCTGTATAGATTTTAGCATTATATTTTTCTATTTCTTCAATCAATTGTATTATCTTATCCAACTTATCTTCTATATTAGAACTCGGCAAAACAATTTCTATAAGTTCCTGATTTATTATCCCATTTGTCTCCATACTATTTTTTCCCTCTAAGAATTCTAAGTTCCCTTAAATCATCTTCTTCTTGATCCAAGAAACCCTTTGGCCATTCGAGTATATCCATATTTTCATTGAAATTAATTCTTTTTACTCTGTGCTCCTCATTCTCTATTGCAAAATAATTAATTGCAATATTATCGGGTGATATCTTATTATTTAATGCATATATTCTAATGCCATTTATAATGTGTTCACTATGTGTTTCAATCACAATTTGCATACCTGCATTAGACATACAAGCTAAAAACTGTCCCATTTTTGACTGTCCTTTTGGATGCAAATGCGCTTCTGGATTTTCTATAATTACTAACGCATTTGTTTCCGCAGCTAAACATGTTGCAACAATAGGTAAGACATACGAGATACCGAAACCATAATTAAAGGGTGAATTAAAAGCCGTATCAAAAACCTGTTGTTTAATTTTCATTTGTGACAGACGCATATCCATGTTAGAAATAAAATTCACTTCTACACCATCAACTAGATATTGCAACCAATACTCTAATTGCTTTTCAAAAGTTATTGTCTGCTTTTCATCAGAGGGAAATTTACGTTTTTCATCAATATTACTTGTCATTTTTTTATTTACAAAATCAAATGTATATTCTCCATTGTATCCGCAGTGATCAATAATTTTACTAGGCATAGTTTGGTAATTTCTAGGTCCTAATCTTTCTGCATTCAAATAATACAACTTATTCTTACATAAGGATTTCCCTAAAACTTCACCTTTTTCAATATTTACATCAACTCGAAATAACAATTCATTATTAGATTCACAATACTGAAATGTCACTTCCTCACAAGATAGAACTACTGAATCCTTTCCATTTGCAGAAATCACTTGATGTACATCACCAAGTTGTAATCCATATTTATCATTAAGACCAATATAAACAGTACTATTTCCATAATTACCTGTCGATACTATTTCATCATATGTGGATTTGAATAACAGCAATGTTTGTATCAATGATGATTTACCAACCGAGTTAATTCCTAAACATGCTGTAAGATTTGCCATTTCTATTTTAGTTTTATTACTAAAGCATTTGTAATTTTCAATTGTTATATTTTTTATCATCTTTACCCTCCAAAACTATTTTTGTTTTAGCTAAAGCTGTCTTAATTTTTTCCACATCATTAGTAGCACTTGATAAGGCATCAATATATTTTTCGTCCTCTTTTATCATCTCATGAAATCTTTTCTCGATAAGGAACTTATTACTTTCAATATAATTTTTCTCATATCTGTAAAGCAGTCTTGAAAGAGCTAAAAATAATGCCTTATTTATATAACTTGTCCTTCTAAAGGCTTTTTCCCCAAAAATGATATAAGCATTTTGCATACTTTTTTGAAAATCCATCTCTACTACTCTTAACTCGGATTCCTTAGACTTATTTATCAATTCAATAGTATCATCTAAATAATTATCCATATTCCCTTTATAAGAGAGTTGGTCGAGCATGAAATTATCAGCCAAATAAAAAGCTATAAACCTAAGCACAATTTCTTTATCTGCCATTCGCGTCTTTTTGATGCTCCTATTTGTTGCCTCCAAAAATTCATTAGAGTTGGATAATTTATTAATAAATGCCCTAGTATTATCATCTGCCAATGAGTTTCTTATTTCTTGGGCATTCAGTTCTTTCCCCCCTGTGTTAATTCGCTTAAATATATCGTATTTAACATTACTAGGAGTATCCGGATCAATAATATTAATAAATAATTGTGTTTGTTCAATTCTTCGCTTATACATATCTGGAATGGAGTCGCCACTTTTCTTTTTCTTATCAAACCAGCAGCCATCATATTCTGTTAGATATTCTAACCCCTTCAGTTTAAATTCATTGTTAATAAAAGAATGTATAACTGTCAGTCTTTGCATACCATCAACTACTTTAAAGTGACCTTCTTCATCTTGGGCTAAATAAAATGCAGGTAATGGAACTCTAAGCATCAAAGATTCTATTAACCTAGATCTTCTTTTAATATCCGTCCATACAAATTCTCTTTGAAAATCTGGCGAAAGTTCTATCTCTCCTGCTTCTATAAGATCAACTAAATATCGCACACTAAAGGGTCTTGTATCAATTCTTATTTTTTTTGGATCATATGGTTTTTTATCTGCTTGTTTATCTTTTTGAACAGCATTATCACTATGCTCATGCTCAACGCCTGAAAATTCATCACTAGATTTGATTTGTTCTTGTTCAAATAAATTAGACAAAAACATTTCTTCAATTTCTTTTGTAGTGTCGCTAATCAAGCTCTCCTTATCTACTTTATTAACTTGTGTCATTTCGTTATTTGTCCAAATGCTAATATCTGCATGTTCATCTGCTTGCCATAACAACATTTCGTTTTCCTCACTACATGTAAACGTAAACTCTTTTAGTTGATTTTCATCATCTTCTACAACTCGTAATGTTAATTTTACTATCATCATAATCTCCTTGATAAACCTAATCTATTCTTACATACTGTTGTTGCCCTGACGCCGATTTAGTGTAAGTACTAAGGTTTTTAATTTGGTTATTGTTTACTGAATTTAAAAATAGTGTCCCCAGCAGTAACCGATCTTTTCTAGCAATACGATTCCATTCATATCCTTTGAATAAATCCTTAAGCAATATTTTTTCTCCGACTTTAATATTCTCTATCTCTCCTATAGCATATGACAATAAATCATTCGTATCCATACTTTCTCCTTGATATCTTTATTGATAAACTTATTGATAGTATTATATGATATTTTTACTGCTAATTCAAGTTTTACGTTGAAACAGCAAATATCTTTCACTTGGCTAGATTGCTCCGTTATTTTTAATGTACCTAATCCCTCCAAACCTTATTCTATCTTCTATAGTCATGTTTTCTAGACTCAACTCTTTACATAATTTTTTGTTTTGTGATAATTCTTCCTCCCCGTATTGGGATAATTCTTTTTCTATCTTATTAAGCTCTAATATTTTTCTAGTTTTCCCAAACCTGCATGTTCCAGTATAAAAATCATTCTTTAATATTCCACCAACCTTTTTCTGTGTCCATAGTACATCTGGATAGCATGTATTTAAGTACCTCGTAATTCTATAAATGCTTTCACCACTTAGTGCTTTTTGAAATATTGTTCTAACAATTTCTCCTTCATCATCCTCTATTACAACTTCTTCTTTG
>JAWXVD010000149.1:0-8108 GCA_044425705.1 Eubacteriales bacterium
AATTTAGTTATTCAGTACAAGATACTATGACTGTCATACACATTTAGCTCAAGTTAACGAGGTAACTATTTATAAAAAAGCCCGTAAAATTAATGATTTAGGGCTTGACAATATAGGAAGAGTAAGTCAGCCATATACAGATGAAAAATAATTATTTTTAAATAAAATATATGTTCACCCTTAAAGGCAAGGTTCTTTTACTTTTCACGGTGTAGCCGTGAAAAGTAACCAATAATCAAAGGATTTCATCAAGAGACAGAATAATTACTAGACTTGAAATAAACCATATGCTACAATTGTTTTATTAAAAATAAATGACTTGAATTCATTAAAAAATGGAGAAAGCAATGCAAATAGATGAAAAGCTAATCAAACAAATAACAGAGATGAAATACCTAACAATGGAAAATACGGATCGATATCGTACCATTCTTAGGTATTTTTATTTGCATGATAAAAAATTTCAGTATTGGATATATCAAGAAGAGGTGTATGAGGAAATGATGAAATATACCTACTTTCAAGAGATGTCTTATACACCGGAGCTTTGTCAGCAGGATTTAACCACATTAGTCAATTGGAAAAATTTACTGACCATGCAAGATACTAGGCACGTGACTTCTATTGAGGAATTTAAAAATAAAAAGTTTCGATATCGACTGTCGGAATATAGTGTGGAAATTGAACGTCTTGTACTTCGATTGGAAAATTTATCAGTAGAAGGTGCTTCCTTAGAGCCTACCTTGTTAGAAAGAATCAAGAATAATTTGATGAAGATAAATGAAGTACCTTTCTATGATAGCGATGAAACCTATGTATGGTGGAATGAATTAAATCATGATTTTATTCGATTGAACCAGAACTATAATGATTACATTAGAGAATTAAATGGAATCAAAGCAGATGAAATGATGAAAAGTAGAGAATTTTTGATTTTCAAAGACAAATTGATTGAATATCTTCGTATGTTTATTAAAAGTTTACAAAGAAATGTTGTTATTATAGAAGGGTATTTGGCTGAAATATCAGAAGATTGGTTAGAAAGTGTGTTGGAACAATTGGTATTGCATCAATTGTCTATTCCAAGAATTGATAGAGAGTTTGATGAAGTACAATTTCGAGATATTAGCAGAGAACAATTTATTAGTTTATATAATTGGTTTGTTGGTGAAGATGGAAAAGAAAACGAAGCAAGTAAGCTGCTAGATGCAACCAATGAAATCATTCGAAAAATTACTAGATATGCCACACGAATTAGTGAAATGAATGGTACTGGTGCCAATCGAAAAGAAGAATATGCAAAGGTAGCTTCTATTTTTGCAAAGACCAAGTCTATAGAAGAAGCCCATAAATTATCAGCCTTTGTATTTGGCATGGAAAAGGGAATTCATTTAAAGGGAGAGTTTTATCGTCATACGGACAGTATGAATAGTGGTGTATATGAAGAAACTCCTGAGATTATATTGATTGCACCAAGGACTAGAACTTATCGAGAGAAAGCACATAGAAGTCCAATTGTGGACCGAACAGAAGAGAAGAAATTGCTATTAGAGCAAATTCGTAAAGAGCAAGAAGAAAATGATAAGATGATGGAAGCATTGATTGTAGATGGTAAAATTGATTTTGGAGAATTGCCAGTGATTCAACCACAAATGCGAGAAATCTTATTGATTTGGCTTTCTAATGGTTTAGAAACAGCGGACAAAAAGGCGAAAACAGAAAGTGGTAAAGAATATCATATCGATATTAAGAATATACAAAATACCTGCAAGATAACCTGTAGTGATGGTGTATTTGTGATGCCGCATATGAAGATTATTTTTCAAGAATAGGGAGAATATTTTTGTTATTGTTCCCACAGTACTATGCATTTACTGTATAGTACGTATGAAAATGAGAAATTAGTACACGTATTTAAAGGAGGAATAGGTGAAAGAATTAGAGTGGTTACTATCTAGTCGTCATATTATCAAATCCAAAGATAGAGATAAATATTATAGCATTAAGGATTCTCTAGAGGAAATACGAAAATATGCGACTGAAAAAATGGGATGTCAATTGATTGTCAATTCCCTTTTGATTAAGCTAGAAAAAATTCCTGTGCATGCAGAAAATTATATGGGAATTTCTGATTTTACAGATAAGAATGAATATATTTTTCTTTGTATTGTGTTGATGTTTTTAGAAGACAAAGAGGTGGAGGATCAATTTGTATTATCAGAATTGACGGAATATATTGTTGCCAATGCAGTAGAAGAAAAGGTGGATTGGACCTTATTTACAAAGAGAAGGCAGTTGATTAAAGTATTGCGATTCTGTATCAATAATGGATTATTAAAAATCAACGATGGAAATGATGATTCTTTTATGTCTGATGTAGAGGGGGAAGTGTTGTATGAAAATACAGGTGTTTCCAAATATTTTATGAGAAACTTCTCCAGAGATATTATGGGATATCAAGAAGCCAAAGATTTTGAGGGAAGCGATTGGCAAAATGTCAATGAAGACCGTGGGATGGCAAGGCGTCATCGTATTTATAAAAGACTGTTATTTTCTACAGGGATTTACCGTACAGGAGAAAATGATGAGGACTTTGAGTACTTAAAGCGATATCGTAATAGAATTCAGGAGGATTTTTCTAAGAATTTTGATGCCAAATTGCAGGTTCATAAAAATAGTGCCTATGTGATTATGGGAGAAAACAGTCAAATTAGTGCTAGTTTTCCATGGAACAATACAATTTCAGATATTATATTGCTTTGTAATCAGCTTTTATTAGAAGAGATTACCAATCATCATCTAGCAATAGAGTGGGATGAGTCGGTACATATGAGTGTGATTGCCTTTGAAAGAATCATTCGTTTATGCAAAGAGAAATTTGGAGATGGATTTTTAAAATCTTATCGTGATAAAACGGAAGAAGAGTTTGTAAAGCTTATCAGTGAGCAAATGATATATTTATCATTTGTTAGTAAGGATGAAGAGAAACAGGAAGTCATCATTCGACCAATCATTGGCAAGGTGTATGGAAAATATCCAGATGATTTCAATACAAAAGAAGAGGAAAAAAAGAAAAAATAAAGTTTACTTTTTATAGAGTTTGATGATGAAGTATAAATGTTACTAGATTGAGAGAGGGTTATTAAAAATGAACAGTAGTTGGGTGATTCATAAAATTGGATTAGTAGATTTTTGGTATTATGATGAACAAGAATTTTCATTTATAGATGGTAGGATGTTATTAAGAGGGTCTAATGGATCAGGAAAATCGGTAACGATGCAAAGTGTGGTACCACTTCTCTTAGATGGAAATATTCGACCTGAACGTCTAGATCCATTTGGTTCTAGAGATCGAAAAATGGTAAATTATTTATTAGAAGATGGAGATGGCAGAGAGGAACGAACAGGCTATCTTTATATGGAATTAAAAAGAAAAGATAGTGATACTTATTTGACAATCGGTATGGGGTTGAGAGCTAGAAAATCAAAACCATTAAATTCATGGTACTTTTCTATTACAGATGGTAGGAGAATTAATAAGGATTTTGCACTTTACAGAGCCACTGATGTGAAGATTACGTTAACTCAAAAAGAATTAGAAAATCGACTTGGTGATGGTGGTAAAATTTTTCAGACACAACAAGAATATATGGAGTATGTGAATCGACAAGTATTTGGTTTTGAATCCTTGGATGCATATAAGGAAATGATTGATTTGTTGATTCAATTGAGAACACCGAAATTATCCAAAGACTTTAAGCCATCTGTCATTAATGAAATTCTTAGCGATTCTTTGCAGCCACTAACAGAAGAAGATTTGCGACCTATGTCAGAGGCTATTGAAAATATGGATACCTTAACTGTCAATGTAGCCAATCGAAATAGTAGTAAGCAAGCAGTTGATAAAATTATCAAGCATTATAAAAAGTATAATGAATTCATCTTATATGAAAAAGCTAGTTTATATGTGAATGAAAATAAAGCTTATGAAAAATTAGAAGAGGAAATTAGGAAAAGCAACAAGCAGCTAGCAAAAGGAAAAGAGAAAAAATTAGCATTAGAAGAAGAGAACATGAAGCTTCATGCCAATCAGAAAGTCTTAGAAAAAGAGAAAGAATCGCTGAATACAAGCGATGAGGTTTCTTTGAAGCAAAAAGAGTTAGAAGTAGCAAAACGTATGGAACAGATGGCACAGACCATTGATGAAAAAGAAAAGCAACTAGAAGAGAAGAAAGAAAAGTGGAATGAATACCACTTAAGAATGAAAAATGAACAAGACGAAAAAGAGAATAAGAAAGATGAAATTGCAGCAAGTTTTGAATCCTTAGAGGAACAGATAGAAGATTTTTCATTTGACGAGCATACATTCTTTTCTGATGAATTGCAAGAAAATTTAGAAGAAGAGTATGATTTTTCATTGCATATTGGGGCTAGCCAAGGATTCCTTTCTAGTTTGGAAACAGGTTTTTCTTTGTTAGAAAAAGTAGATGAAAAACAACGAGTAAAGGAAGAACAAGAACTTATTCGTGAACAAAAATTAAAAGAAAAAGAAGCTGGTGAGCGTAAACTTTTATTGCTAGATACACAATTTTCTGAAATTCAAAATGAATTAATTGAACAAATGTATCGATGGAAAGAAAATAATCAAGAATTAATCATTGGAAAAGAAACACTTCAAAAAATTCATGTTTTTATTGATGAATATCATAAAAATTCAGATTATAACCAGGTAAGAGAGCTTGTGGGACAAGCACAGTTTCAATGCTTCAGTAAATTACAAGAAGGCTTGATTGAAAAAACTTATGAAAAGAAAGTGGAAGAAAAGAAACAAAGCGAAATAGATGAGGAACTTACTACATGGTTAACATTAACAGATCCTGAACCAGAAGTGAGAGACGCGGTAGCAAAAAATCGTAAAAAATTAGCACAGGCAGGGATTCCTTATCAACGATTTTATCAAATGATCGATTTTGAAACAGGTATCTCAAATGAACAAGCCAATATGATTGAAGAGTCCTTGCTTGAAATGGGATTGTTGGATGCATTGATTATCGATAGTGATTACAAAGAGCAAGTATTAACATTAGACACGGGCATGTGTGATCGTTATATTTTTACAGACCATGATTATGTTTCTCATAATATATTGGACTGGATTACCATAGGAGAAGATATTACAGATATATTCTTGAACCAAAAAGTCATGGGTGTTCTTGGTAGCATTGGCTTTGAAACAGGAAATACTTTTATCGGAAAAGATGGTACCTATGGTATGGGTATTCTGACTGGTACTGTGACTGGACAATATCAGGCAGGATTTATTGGTGTTAAGGCAAGAGAAAAGAAACGATTACAAAAAATTGCTACATTAGAGGAAGCTCTAGCCAGCCAAAAAAATATTGTTGGTGCTGTAGTGGAAGAAATTGCTGTATTAGAGAAGCGAATTGCTGTTATTAAAACAGAATATGAAAACATGCCACCAGATGAAGATTTACGAATCGCTTGTTTAGATTGTGAATCAGAAAAAGAAAATATTGAAAAGATACAACAAGAAATTTTATTGGTGGAAGCTCATTTATTACAAATGGAAGAAGAACTGAAATCATTATGGAAGGAAGCTGTTAAAATAGCAGAAAGTATTTATTTGCCTTGTCGTTTGTCTGTATTTCAAAATGCATCTGCAGGAATGAAAGAATATTGCAAGGAATTATATAGGTTACAAAATTTGCATATGCAATTAGTGGAAAAAGTTAGGAGTTTGATAGGGTTAGAGGAGGTCATGGCAGATTGTGATGAAGACATGGATACTATTCGTTATGAATTAGGAAAAGCACAAAAATCCTTATTTGAAGAACAGACAGAATACAACTCTATTAAAGCACAGCTAGCACTTACCAATTATGAAGCCATTAAAGAACAATTAGATTATTGTATGAAACGTTTAGAAGAAATTCCTATGGAATTAGAAGAAAACATCAGACAAACGGAAAAGGAAAACAATAATATAGAAAACTTACAGAAATTTTTACAAGAATCTGAAGAAAAAACTTCAAAGCTGGAAAAAAGAGTTGCTACCTTGCAGCGTAATTTTGAGAAAGAATTATTTTTAGGTTACGTGGTGCAACAGGAGACAAAAGAATCGGTACATATTGAGACAAAAGAAGAAGGAACCACAGTAGTATTAGGTACCATGAATCAGAGTACGGAAAATAACGAGAACAGTAACATTGTAGATGAAAAAAACACGATTCGACATGCATTAGAAGTGATTACTCTTTTAGAAAGTGGAATCAAAGATAACAAAGAAATCTTAAATGGAAAAGTGAATGAATCATTCTTTGAAAATCGTGGATATTTATCAGAGTATGCACCAACCATGGAACAATTGTTTGTTGAAGATGTGCTAGAGGAACAACATGATATTTCACCCCAGAGACTAGAATTAACAGGCAGGTATAAAGGTAGAGTGGTGAAATTTAAGGAACTTGTTGCTTTGCTTAGTGAAGAAATTGCACAATTAAATGATTTGATTAAGGCAGGAGATAAAGAGCTGTTTGAAGATATTTTAGCCAATACCATTAGCCGTAAAATCAGAGGGAAAATTAATAATAGTATCACTTGGGTAGAAAATATGAATCAATTAATGGGTTCTATGAATACTTCTAGTGGATTAAAGCTCAGTCTTCGTTGGAGAGCAAAAACAGCTGAGCAAGAAAATCAGCTAGATACCAATGAATTAGTGGAATTATTGAAAAGAGATTCTAAATTAATGAGAGAATCTGAATTTGAAAAATTGTCGAAACACTTCCGTTCCAAGGTAGAAATGGCAAGAAGAAGCACGAAGGAAACAAATTTATCCTTCTTTATGATTATGAAGGAAACCTTAGATTATCGAAAATGGTTTGAATTTCAATTATTCAGTCAAAAAAATGGAGAAGCAAAAAAAGAATTAACCAATAGTGTCTTTGGTACCTTTAGTGGTGGTGAAAAAGCCATGTCTATGTATGTGCCATTGTTTTCCGCTGTGGTAGCAAAATATCAAGGTGCAAGAAAAGATGCTCCTAGAATTATTTCTTTAGATGAAGCATTTGCAGGCGTAGATAATAGAAATATCAGAGATATGTTCCGTCTTATGGTAGAATTTGAATTTAACTTTATTATCAATTCACAAATCCTATGGGGAGATTGTGACACCTTAGATAGTTTGGCTATTTATCAATTGATTCGTCCTGAAAACGTGAAATTTGTGACAGTCATGCCTTATATTTGGAATGGAATGGCAAGAGTACCTGTAATAGAAAGTGAGTAGTATCTTCATGGATCAGCTGACAAAATCGTGTTTATCTTATCTATCAGAACATAAAATATTATGCAAATTAATGGAAGGGTTTACAGAAAAATATCGTTCCTTTGGTACCGTATGTGGCAATGTAACATTAACCCGTTTAAGAGAAGAAGATATTGAAATACTAGAGGGATTTTTCGGGAAAAGTTTTCATGGGAAGAAGAAAACAACCATCTCTGCATCAACAGTAAGTAAAGCAATTGCAAATAGTTGCTATGCAGGTTGTGATTTAAATGATATAGTATGTGCTTTTCAGAGTGAACAATTATTGACGCATAAAGAAATGAAAGAAAAATACCAACTAGAACAAAAACAGTTTTTTGAGAAAATACTGGAAAAACATCATGATACTGTTTTTGCACAGTGGTTGAAAAAAGTATTAAGGACAAAAGATGCACCATTTTCTTATCTTGTAAAGCAATATAATGTGAATAAGGATTTATTAGAAAAACAGTGCAATTGGATTGCTAAAGCATTAAATTATCTACCAGTTGAACGAGATAGATACGAATATTTAGCTATTTTTGCAACCAATATCATGGGTGACCCTCATGGATTTGATGAGGGTACCACCAATATGCTTTTGCTAAGATATGGGATTCTATTTTATATAGATAAGACAGAAAAAATTAGCAATGATTTTGAACAAAATAGTATACAACAGGGTATAGGTGATAAGGGTGAAATCGTTGGACGTAGTAATGAAAATTGTTATTTGCCAATAAAGCATGTAAATAAGTTGTCAGCCGAAGAAAAGCAGGAA
>JAWXVD010000019.1:0-37215 GCA_044425705.1 Eubacteriales bacterium
CCCACAGGGATTTTGTACCCTTTTTTAGGTCAAAAATACAACAATATTATTTTGGAAACTATTATCACAAGTAAAATTTGAAGTATTTGTTTTTTTTATATGTTCATGAATAATTCAGGTTAAGTGAAAAAATATTAAATTTTAAAACATATCATAAAAAAATGATATGTTTTTTTAATTTTATGATACCAAGAGAAAGTAAGAAACTAGTAAGATAATATTGGGTGCATTGTAATGCAAGTAAAGAAAAAAAATATTTAATAGTACTATATAACAAAAAATATGAAAAGCACTAATTGATCAGTACTTGAATGAAAGAGGGGAAAAAATGAACAAGAAAAAACCAAACATATTACTTATTTTAGCAGATCAACAACGACACGACACCATTGGTGCAACGGGAAATATACATATGATTACGCCTAATTTAGATAAATTAGTTGAAGAAGGTTGTTTGTTTCAGAATGCTTATTCTAGTAATCCTGTTTGTATGCCAGCACGACATGATTTATTAATGGGAATGCCATCAAAAGCACATGGATTTTTTGCCAATTGTGAGAGTGGTATTATTGCAGATCACAATGTACCAACGCTACCTAGAATATTATCAGAAAATGGTTATCGAACGGCCGCAATTGGAAAAATGCATTTTTCACCAACAAAATCGCATAATGGATATGGAGAAATGCATTTGATGGAAGAATTGCCAAAATGTTATCAAGATGATGCATATGCCACTTATTTGCATAAAGAAGGGGTAGGAGAAATTGCGAATTTGCATGGCGTGCGTCCATATATATACCACGAGCCACAAATGGCACAGATGGATATGGAGCATTACGAAACTTCATTTATTAGTAAAAGAACTATAGAATGGTTAGATGAAAATGGAGAAGAACCTTTTATGTTATGTGTGGGTTATATCAAACCACATCCACCATGGGATATTCCAGAAGAATATGTAGGAATTTATCAAAATAAAGAATTACCGGAAGCAATTGAACGCTCTAGAAGCTACCCTAATAGCCAAGAACATAATGGTTGGTATGGTGATGATGATACGGCAGAACAAAAGCGTGCAATTAGAGAAGCATACTACACGGCTATCACCATGGTAGACCATAGTGTAGGAGAAATTATTGAGCATCTGCGAGAAAGTGGACAGTTGGATAATACACTTGTTATTTATACAGCAGATCATGGAGAAATGTTACAGGATAAAGGATATTATAGCAAAGAGTTGCCATACGAAGGTGCGACCCATATTCCAATGATTATCAGATATCCAGAACGATTCCAGCAAGGAACAACTAGAAAAGATTTTGTGGATTTAACAGATATCTTGCCTACTTGTCTTGATGTATCTGGTGTTTCTTATCCAACAGACCAATATAATTTATATGGAGGCACTATGTGTGAGAATACAGATATGTTTCCTAAAGATAGAGAATATGTTATATCAGCAACAGGATTTCTAGGGGATAAACGTTTTGTAATGTGCAGAGATGTTAGATACAAATATGTTTATTATTATAATCAAGCAACGGAAGAAATGTATGATATGGTAAATGACCCAGAAGAAGTGTTTAACTGTATTGAAACGATGAAAGATAGTGATACATATAAACGATTAAAAGAGCAAGTTGTGTCATACGAAATGAAATGGGGACCAGTTGGTTGTGTGGTGGATGGACAGTTATGTAAAATTGATGGAAAAGTTCGAAAAGGTTATGAAAATGGGAAATATCATATTTGGAGCAACCATCAATTTCAGAATTTCACACCTCTAAAAGGGAAAGAAAGAATGGTACAGTTTGACAAAGAATTTGATAGAGCTTTTGAAAATAAAGAATGTCCATGTAAGGAACCCCTATGGAAGGAAGAATATCAAAAAGGAAGAAGTGAATACGAAAATTATTAAAATATGAGAGAGTAAAGGTTACTTATATGAAAAACTTAATTTATGATTGGAAGTTTATGAAAGGTGAAGTGAATGATGCAGAAAAAGTATCGTTTGATGATTCTAATTGGCGAACAGTTAGGGTTCCCCATGATTATGCCATTGAAGGACCATTTTCGTTAGAAAATGATAAGCAAATACAGGAGGTTATTGCGGATGGTATTGAAGAACCGATTGTACATACTGGACGAACAGGGGGATTGCCTATCTGTGATCATGCATGGTATCGAAAAACTTTTTATGTGGAGTCAATAGCAAAAAAAGTCTTTTTAGAATTTGATGGTGTTATGAGTCACAGTAATATCTATGTCAATGGTATACATTGTGGTGGGCGTATTTATGGTTATTCATCATTTTGTATTGATATAAGCGAAGCGTGTGTGAGAGGAGAAGATAATTTACTTGCAGTATCAGTGCAGCCAGAACATACAGCGTCAAGATGGTATTCAGGGGCGGGGATTTATAGAAATGTAAGATTGGTAGAAAAGGGCAATTCGTATTTTCCATATCAACCAGCATATATTATATCGAAAGAAGAACAAGATGGTGTTACTATTTCGTGTGAATTAGATGTTGTTTGCGAAGAAAAAAATAGCTGTATAGAGTTGACAATTTTTGATCAAGAAGGAGTAGGTGTTGTTAGCGAAAAAGTTGAAATCAATCAAAAGAAGGTAAATCACAAATTCTTCTTGGAAACATATAATCGGTGGAATGTTTTAGATAGTTATTTATATAAAATGGAAGCGAAATTATTGGTGAACAACAAGGAAGTGGATTGTAATGAAATAAAATTTGGTATTCGCACATTGCAATTTGATGCCAATAAAGGATTGTTTGTTAATGGAATCTACACAAAGTTAAAGGGTGTTTGTTTACATCATGATGCAGGTGCACTTGGTGCAGCGGTGAACAAATCAGTTATCTGTAGACAGTTGAAAAAATTAATGAGCATTGGTGTCAATGCTGTTCGTTGTACACATAATCCGCCGGCAGTGGAATTGTTAGATTTGTGCGATGAGTTTGGATTAGTAGTTATTGATGAGGCTTACGATGAATGGCAAATTAAAAAGGTTGAAAATGGATATGGAAAATATTTTGACACATGTGGAGAAGAAGATTTAGTATCCATGATTAGAAGAGATAGAAATCATCCTTGTATTATTATGTGGTCAATTGGTAATGAAATATTGGAACAAGATAGAAAAGATGGATGGAAAATAGCTAGAAAATTGCATGAAATATGTCATAGAGAAGATGACACAAGACCTACTACTGCTGGATTTAGCATGACTGTTCAGGCTTTTGAAAATGGATTGTGTGATGAAGTGGATATTGTTGGAGTTAATTATAAACCACATTTATATGAAACATTTCACCAAAAATACCCTAATGCAATTTTGTATGGCAGCGAAACAGCATCTACCATTAGTTCAAGAGGGGAATATTATTTACCTGTAGTCACCACAAATAATCCTGTTATCCGAGATAATTATCAAGTAAGTTCATATGATTTAGAATCACCACCATGGGCATATTATGCGGAAAAAGAATTTAAAGTGCAGGATGAATTTGATTATCTTTTAGGTGAATTTGTTTGGACAGGATTTGATTATTTAGGAGAACCTACACCTTATAGAGAAGAGTGGCCTTCAAGAAGTTCTTATTTTGGAATTTTTGATTTAGCAGGTATGGAAAAAGACCGTAGTTATTCTTATAAGAGTAGATGGACAGATGAGAAGGTATTGCATATTTTTCCGCATTGGAATTGGCAAGAAGGTGATATCGTAGAAGTACATGCATATTCAAGCTTTGATGAAGTAGAATTATTTTTAAATGGAAAATCCTTAGGAATTAGTAAAAAAAATCTGAATGATGAATTGTTAAGACATCGTCACATTTGGAAAGATATTGCGTATGTGCCAGGAGAAATTAAGGCAGTTGCAGTAGCCGATCAAACAATAGTAGATGTGAGAAAAACAGCAGGGGAAGCTAGAAAAATTGTGGTAGAACCTGAGCGAAAAATGTTATGTGCAGATGGTGAGGATGTGGTGTATATTGCTTGTAGCATCGTGGATGAAGATGGAAACTTATGTCCGAATGATACAAGTAAAATGGAATTTGAGGTTGTAGGAGCAGGTGAATATCTTGCGGCGGATAGTGGAGATGCAACAGATATCAGAACATTTAGCGAACCTTTTTGTCATGTTTTTCATGGGAAATGTATGGTAATTGTACGTTCTATTTATGGAAGAACAGGCGACTTAGAATTACACGTTAAAGTAGAAGGAATGGATGAGGTTGTTGCTTATATTAAAGTAAAGTAGATTCTTTGGAGGAAATTACGGATGAAGAAATTGTTATTTAATGAAGGGTGGGAATTCACCTTATTGGACACAATGGAAAACTGTAAAATGGATGGTGGTTTATCTTTGTGGAGACCAGTTTCCTTGCCACACGATTGGAGCGTAGAATATGAATATGAAAAAAACAATATGACAGGCGCGCAATGTGGATATTTAAAGAGTGGAATTGGTTGGTATAGAAGATTTTTAAAATGTTCAAAGGAAGAATTAAAACAGAAAATTAGTTTGTTTTTTGAAGGGGTTTATCATAACAGTACCATTTATGTAAATGGTGTTGTATATGAAGGAAGAGATTATGGGTATTTAGGATTTGCATTAGATATTACAGAAAGTCTTCAAGTTGGATTAAACTGCATTGCAGTAAGGGTGGATTGTTCGAAAGAGCCATCTAGCAGATGGTATAACGGATGTGGAATTTTTAGAAATGTATGGTTATCGTATATAGGAGCATTACAGATAGAAAAAGAACAAGTAGCGATTACAACAAAGATGGAGAATGAAACGCTATGGTGTGCGAATGTTAGTTTTGAGATAATCAAGAATTTTGATGTTTTCAATGAAGAAAAAGTAAAAGAAAAATTGAATATTGCATTAATACAAGATGGAAACTGTATTGATGAGCAAAAAGTTGCTCTTCAGGGAGAGGGTTCGTGGCAAGATAACATAAGTTTTCGGGTTAAAAATCCAAAATTGTGGGAATTAAACAAACCTAATTTATATCATTGTGTGTTTATGTATGGAATAGAAGAATTGCAAACCATAACATTTGGATTTAGAAATATTGAATTTATACCAAACAAAGGTATGTTTCTGAATGGACAACAAATGAATTTAAAAGGTGTTTGTTTGCATCATGACGCGGGTTCTTTGGGAGCAGCTGTTCCTAGGGAATTGTGGAAAAAAAGAATATTAATGTTAAAAGAAATGGGATGCAATGCTATTAGGACAGCACATAATCCATTTGAACCTGCTTTTTATGAATTATGCGATGAAAATAGCATGATGGTAGTGGATGAATGCTTTGATGGATGGAATATAAATAAGGCAGAATTTGATTATGGTCTGCAGTGGGAGAAAAATTATAAACAGGATTTAAGGGATTTTATCTTAAGGAATAGGAATCATCCATCTATAGTCATGTGGGGTATTGGGAATGAAGTGCTGCAGATTAGTGCAGAACTTACAAAAGAATTAATGGAAATAGTGCATACATATGATGATACAAGAAAAATAACATGTGGAGTGAATGGAATAGGACAAGCACAAGATAGTGTGAGAGCGATTTTGGACATTGCGGGATACAATGATGGTGGTGGTGGTTGCTTTATTTATGCAGAAGATCATGAGAAAAGACCAGAACAACTGTTGGTAGCTACCGAAGCACCACATACACTGCAAACGAGAGGATTTTATCGGACACAAACATGGTGGAGAGATAAAAACCAGCCTAGAATAGAAATTCCGAATTTAACGGAGGAAGAAATTTTCTTTGATCAAAATATAAATTATTCTTCTTCCTATGATAATTGTGGTGTACGTACTTGTGCAAGAGATTCATGGGGATTAGTAGAGAAATATCCATATTTATGTGGAGAATTTAGGTGGACAGGATTTGATTATTTGGGCGAAGTATTTAAAAATATGTTCCCTATGAGAATGGGAAATTTTGGAATTATAGATACAGCAAATTTTCCTAAAGATCATTATTATCTCTATCAAAGCATGTGGAGTGAAAAGCCAATGATTCATATGTTGCCTCATTGGACACATCATAATATGAAACCTGGAACAAAAATTCCAGTATGGGTTTATACAAATTGTGAAATGGTGGAATTATTTTTAAATGGAAAGAGCCTTGGAAAAAAAGAAAAAGGTGATGCCAAGCAATTAGAATGGATAGTTCCTTATGAAGCAGGTGAATTAAAAGTTGTAGGAGTTAGTAAGGATGGAGAAATCTTAGAACAAAGTAGAAATACATCATATACGCCTAGCGATATATTAATAGAATGGGAAAATTTATCAGATACCATGCTTATTTTAAATATGAATATAGCGGATGATAAGGGAAGTATCATTCCAAACGCCAATATGGCTACAGGCGTTTATACAAGGAGATGCTCTGTAAAAGGGGCTGACAACGGGGCACCAGATGATATGACACATATGAAATGGAATAGAAGAAAAACATTTAATGGAAGCTGTATGTATTTTATAGAACATGATAACGGACAAAGAGAAGATATAAATTTATTAATCGGTGCAATTTTAGGAGATAGCTATTTTAAAGAAGAAACAACTATTACCATTTTGGCTAAAAATTTTCTGGGAACTAGTGATATAGAATCTAATTGTTCTATTTATTTTACATTAGATGGAACCATGCCATCAAAAGAAAGTGATAAGTATACAGACCCTATTGCAATAAATGAGACCGTGTATTGTAGAGCTGCTTTTGTAAATGATGAAACAGATGAGGTGGTTTTATCTTTAGAACAAATGATGATAAAGGGGGAAAAATCACCTGTTATTGATATAGAACACCTAAACTATGATCTTGAGCTAGAAGTTCCAACAGGTCCTTATGCACCAGAAGTGTGTGGTCAATTTATGGCAGAGAACAGTCTATATGTATTTCAGGAGTCTGGTGAATTAATACGTAAAACTGGTAGTGTGGAAGAAAATATAGGTTATTGGTGGTACGATTTCCCAGCAGATAGACTAGAAAATCCCGATTATGCAGGTGAAGGGGAAATATGGTTCACATCAGGAGAAAAAAATAAAATTATGTTTACAAC
This sequence comes from Eubacteriales bacterium, assembly GCA_044425705.1. Classification (GTDB taxonomy): domain Bacteria; phylum Bacillota; class Clostridia; order Lachnospirales; family Lachnospiraceae; genus JAWXVD01. Next base: position 7,119 of record JAWXVD010000019.1, read on the forward strand.
ACAACAAGGAAGAGAATTGTTAATGGAAAATGAAAATAAGGCAATTTCTACTGCATATAATGCAAAAGCTCAAGTGCAATTCAAAAAAATATAAGTGATACTTATAGATAAAAAATATAATTTTTAATGGATTCTTTATTTTGCACAGATAAAGATTTCCAGAATATAAGAAAGAGAGAAAATTAAAATGAGTAAAAAAAAGAATTTTTTGATTTTTATGACAGATCATCAAAGAGGAGATTTAAAAAAAATATATAAAAATGCAATCACTCCCAATATCGATAAATTACAAGAGAATGGTGTTAGATTCGAAAATGCATATTGTCCATCACCACATTGTTGCCCAAGTCGTGCCACATTTTTTAGTGGTTTATATCCCAGTGAACATGGTGTTTGGAACAATGTAAATGTATCAAATACACTTTCAAGAGGATTGTTTGAAGATGTGAAATTATTTTCAGAAGACTTAAAGGAAGATGGATATCAATTGTATTTTGGTGGAAAGTGGCATATCAGTGCGGAAGAAAGCCCAGAAGATAGAGGGTTTGTAGATGTAGCAGCAATGGAGTTAGAATACAAAAAATATCCACATAAAGCAGATGTATCAGAGTGGGATCGATATAAAAACAAAGTAATGACAGATATGAGCAAACCTCGACAAGAAAGCCAAATATTAAGACCGGGTTATCCACTATATCAGCAGTATGGAATAAATGAAAATCCTTATAACGATAAGGATATGGTAGAAGCAATGAATAATTGTATTAAAAATTTAGATGTATCAAAACCATTTTGTGTTTACGCATCACCATGTGGACCGCATGATCCTTATTGTGTGCCACAGAAATATCTTGATATGTATGATATTAATGATATCTCTTTACCAGATAATTATGAGGACGATATGCATGATAAACCGAATTTGTACAAGAGAACAAAGGATCGATATGCACAGTTAACGGATCAAGAACATTTGGAATCTGTTCGACATTATTTAGCATTCTGCACATATGAGGATGCATTGTTTGGCATGTTGATTGATACATTGAAAGAACGAAACTTGTTAGAAGATACAGTAGTAATGTATTTATCGGATCATGGTGATTATGTAGGGGCACACGGTCTTTGGGCAAAGGGTCTACCTTGTTTTAGAGAGGCATATCAAGTTTGTTCTACAATAGGTTATGGTGGAATTAGAGCAAACAATAAGGTGGAATCATCATTCGTGTCATTAGCAGATTATGCACCAACTATTTTAGAATTAGCAAACATTAAAGAAAATAGAGAATTTACAGGAAAATCGCTAGTACCATTTTTAAAAGATGAAAAACCTACATTTTGGAGAAATGAAATGTATTCTCAAAGTAATGGAAATGAAGTATATGGAATCCAACGAGCTGTATTTGATAAACGGTACAAATATGTTTTCAACGGATTTGATTATGATGAGTTGTATGATTTAGTAAATGATCCAGAAGAATTATATAATCTTTTGAAAACAGGAAGTCATGACGAAATTGTAAAAGAATATTGTGAAAAATTATGGAAGTTTGCATACGATCACAAGGATAGCATAGTCAATGATTATATTATGACTGCATTAGTACCGTTTGGACCAGGAATTATTTTATAAGGTTTATAATATGTAAATAATGATATATTTTGTTAAATATTTGTTATTTTTATTAAAAAATTATTAGATATAATAATATTATCAAAGAGAGAAGGAACGTAGTTAGGAAAGTGAATTTTTTTATTAACAAAAGATATCTTGCAGGGATAAAGAAATCATGTGTTAGTAGAAAAAAGAAAAATGTTAAACTGCGAGAAGGGAAGAACATTGCATGAAAACAAGTAATTTTGCAAAAGAGTTTAAAAGAACATGGCAATTATGGATATTTGTGTTACCTGGATTGATATATTATATTATCTTCAAATATTATCCAATTTATGGTTCTCAAATAGCATTTAAAGATTTTTCACCATGGTTGGGATTTTGGGACAGTCCATGGGTAGGGTTTGATAATTTTAAGAGGTTTTTTACATCACCTGATTTTATAACGATTATTAAAAATACTATAGTAATTAATGTTGCACAATTGGTAATCGGTTTTCCGTGCCCTATTATTTTAGCTGTGTTGGTAAATGAAATTAATCAAAAAAGATTAAAGAAAACGATTCAAACAATTACATATGCTCCATATTTTATTTCTACAGTAGTTTTAGTAGGAATGCTTTCCACTATGTTGTCACCATATAATGGTGTGGTGAATATCATTATCCAAAAATTAGGTGGAGAAGCAATTTTCTTTATGGGAGATTCTAAAATATATCTTTGGTTATATGTTTTTTCGGGGATTTGGCAAAGCTGTGGATACTCAGCGATTGTATACATTGCAGCACTATCATCTATAGATTCTCAAATGCACGAAGCGGCAAGAGTAGACGGTGCTACTAGAATCCAACGAATTATGTTTATTGATATACCAGGTATTATGCCAACAATTATTACCATGTTAATTTTGCAGGCGGGAAGACTTTTGACACTCGGTTTTGAAAAGTCCTACCTGATGCAAAATTCATTAAACACAGGAGTGTCAGAAGTCATTGCTACTTATACATATAAGAGAGGTATTATTGGTGGAGACTTTAGTTATTCTACTGCAATTGAAATGTTTCAGGCAGTAATAAGTTTTGCAATTTTGGTAATTGTCAATAAAATATGTAAAAAATATAATGACACATCATTATGGTAAAAGGAATGATATTTAGAAATTAAAAGAAAGGAGTTGTAGTTATATGGTTAGGCGAATCAGTGGAAGTAAATTTATGAATGAGTCGATGGGTGAAAAAATATTTGATATTGTAAGAGTAGTTTTAATTATCTTTGTCTTAATAACGGTTGCATATCCATTATATTTTTGTTGTATTGCATCAATTTCATCACCAAATGCGGTATATCAAGGAAGAGTTATTTTATGGCCAGCGGATATTACATTAAAAGGGTATGAAGAATTAATGGCAAATGCTGATATTTGGAGAGGATATGTGAATTCAATTTTATACACAACAGTAGGTACTTTATGTAATATGGTGTTTACTATACCAATGGCATTTGCATTATCGAGAAAAGAGTTTCCGGCTAGTGGAATTATTATGAAGTTGATTGTATTTACTATGTATTTTAGTGGAGGAATGATTCCATTATACTTTGTGGTAAATAATTTAAAGCTATTAAATACAATATGGGCATTGGTATTACCAGTGTTAGTGGTAGCTTATAATTTAATTGTTGCCCGATCATTTTTTAGCGGAAGTATACCAGAGGAATTAAAAGAAGCAACATTTTTAGATGGAGGAAATTATTTTTATTTTTTCTTTAAAGTGGTACTCCCTCTTTCTAAATCATTATTAGCAGTTATGGTACTCTTTTATGCATCTATGCACTGGAATGATTACTTTCAAGCATTATTATATATGCAGGATGGAGATAAAGCACCATTACAATTAGTATTACGACAAATTTTAGTACAAAGTCAATCGCAAGCGGCAGATACCTCTGATTTAACAGCAATGGTTGAAAAACAAGAGGTAGCAGAATTATTAAAATATGGAGCAATTATTGTATCCAGTGTACCTATGTTGTTAGTATATCCATTTGTTCAGAAACATTTTGTGAAAGGTGTTATGATTGGAGCGGTAAAAGGATAAAATTTTAAGGGTAGTTTTTGGCATATGGTTATAGGATGGTCTACTTGTTTATTAATCATAGCTATTTTATAATAAAAAAAGGAAGGATAAGAAAACAATGAAAAGAAAAGTAGTAAACATGATTGCAATGATTAGTGCAATGGCAATGTTAGTCACAGGATGTGGAGGTAGTACAACCAGTACAACAGGAAGCAATGATTCATCTCAACAAACAGGAGAAAGTGTAGAAGAACCAGTAGAATTTACATCAACATATATTATGACAGACTGGGGTGGAGAAGCAGATAATTTTGAAATTTTAGCACAAATGCAAGAGGATGCAAATGTGGAAATTAGTTGGTTGAATTATAATAGTAGTGATTGGGAAACACAAAAAAATCTTGTTATTACTGGTGGAAATTTACCAGATGTATTTACGGGTGTTTGTCTCACAAGTTCAGACATATCTAAATATGCTGAAGAGGGAATGTTATTAGACTTAACAGATTTAATTGAAGAATATATGCCTAATTTCTCTCAAATTTTGGAAGAAAATCCATATTTGAAAGCGATGATTACGAATCCAGATGACGGTGGAATTTATACACTTCCAAATGTAAATGGTAGAACTGTAAGTCGTACAACAGGAATTCACTATATTAACAAAACTTGGTTAGATAACTTGGGACTTGAGGTGCCAACTACAACAGAAGAATATTATGAAGTGTTGACAGCATTTAAAGAACAAGATGCTAATGGAAATGGTGATCCTAATGATGAAATTCCATTTTCGTGCTATGCTAATTCATCAACTTTTAAGGCACCATATTCTTATTCAAACTTGTTTGGAGCATTCGGATATGCAGATACAATGGAATCGTTAACTCCCCATTATGTGCAAGATGAAAATGGTGAAATTGTTTTTGTACCAACAACAGAAGGGTATAAAGAAGCAATACAGTATATGCATCGTTTAGTAGATGAAGGGTTATGGGATGTGGAAAGCTTTACGTTTACAGCATTATCTCAATTGGTTGCAAAAGGAAGCACAAGTCCATCTACATTGGGTTCATTTGTTGGATATGAAAAACAATTTGTAGTGTCTGCTGAAAATTTAGATGAATATGTTGTATTAGAACCACTAGTAGGACCAGATGGAGTACAGTCGAGACTAGAAAACGGATGGACATGTACAGACATGGGACAAGTTAATACAACGTATGTACAATTAACTGTTAATGCACAAGGTAAAGAAGAAGCAATATTAGGTTTTTATGATTTGTGTTATGATTCAGATTATGCAGTGCAATTATTCTTAGGTGTAGATGGTACAGTTATTTCTAAGGATGAGGAAGGCAAGTATTCATATAATGATACACCAGAAGGAGTTACATGGTCAGAATTTAGATATCAAAGTGCACCTGTTTGGTTCCCATTGGCAATATTCCCAGAAAATTGGGATGATGTAGTACCACAAATGGATGAGGATGTTTTGGTAGATGGAATTCTAACAGAATATTATGATGATTATTTAACAGTATCTAGTTTGTTTGTTGCACCTACGATGGATGAATCTAAAATTATCAATAGTACAGGTGAAGATATTAATAATTATATTGATTTGACGCAAGCACAATGGATTGTTGAAGGGGGCATTGAAGAAGAGTGGGATGCTTACCTTGCAAGTTTAAGTGATTTAGGAATAGATGATTATACACAGCTTGTAAAAGATATGGCAGCTAGAATGGAAGAATAGTAATTAATAGATAGATGTAAAGGGTGAAAAAATCTTTCGTTGGCCAGAACTGTAATTATGTAGAACCAGAGGCAATTTTGTTGTCTCTGGTTCTACATAGTGATACAATAAAAAGGTATTCAATATACATGTGTACCAAATAATAAATAGGGGGATGAATATGGAAAGAATCTTTCGATTACTAAGAACTTTTAAATTAAAAATCAGTATTAAATTAGTACTTTTTTTGTTTATTAATATATCATGCCCTATTTTATTAGTTTTCTGTGGAGTGAATCAGTATGCACATAAGCTCATGCTTGAAAAAGAAGGAGAAAATATTACACTAATTACAGAAATGATGGCTGAAAAATTGGATGATACAATCCAAACAGCAACGGTACATATTATTACGATATCTAATGAAAATGAACTAATTGAACTATTATCTACATCAACCATTGAATCAAAAGTTTCACTCCAGTGGTTTGAGAAAAAAATGTGGATAGAGGAATATCTAGCAAAGCTATCTATGAATGTCACAACTGCTTCTCATAGAATTACAATTATTGATATGGAATACAATATTTTTTCGAATATAGCGATACGAATGGAAGAAGATGAAATCCAAAATATCTTTGAAATGGCAAAAGATAATTACGGTGTATTTATTTTTAGTCGTATGATAAATGAAGAAGATTATTTAACTGCTTGTAGTGTGATTAGAAATGAACAACAGATGATATTAGGTATTGTTATGGAAGATATTCCGTATAGTGAAATACTATATAATATTAATCAGCAATATGAGAATAAATATTGTGTATATTGTATTGATGAAATGGGAGAGCAATTTTTGTCATATGGCGAATTACCATTTGCTTACTCCGAGATAGGAACAGAATATAAAGAAAAGTTTTTCTCTTTTTATCGTAGTTTAGAAGAGCAATATTTACGATTTGAACATAAATTTAACAGCAATCAGCTTACTATTGAATTAATAATACCAATCGAAGAAATTTTTTATGCATCTCAGCATTTTACTCAAGTAGCTATTTGTTTGATTTTGCTGATTATTATACAATCTATTATTTGTATTTACATTATTGTAGAGTGGCTAGCAAAACCTATTGTAAAAATTTCAGATGAGTTAATGGATTTTGCACAAAAATTAGTACCAATTCATTTTGACAGAAAATTTAAATCTGAGGACGAACTGGGAGAATTAATAGAACAAACAGAAACGATGTCAGAGCGAGTATGTGCACTTATAGAGCATGAGAAGATATTGAATGAAGAAAAGAGACGATATGAAATAGCTGCATTAAAAGAACAAATTAATCCACATATGATTTATAATACATTGAATACAATCACATTTCTTGCACAATTACAAGGGATAGGGAATATAGAAGAGATATCAGAAGCGTTTTCTTCATTATTACATATACAATTAAAAACAAATGATGAATTTGTAAGTATTGGTAAAGAACTAGAGTATATTAGAAAATATGTATTGATAAAAAAATATAATATAACAGCAGATATTAATCTTCGTATTATTATTGATGAGTTGGTTGAAGAACATAGTATTGTTCCCTTTATACTGCAACCGTTAGTAGAAAATTCTATTAAACATGGTTTTTATAATCGCACTAAATTGTGTCAAATTTTAATTAGAATTTCAGAAATTAATCATAAAATACAGATTGAGGTTTGCGATAATGGAAATGGGATTCCAAAAGAAAAACTTGGTGAATTACAGGAGCAGTTATATGAATTAAAAGACACGAAAGATAGTGTTGAAGAACATATTGGGTTAATTAATACTGCAAAGCGTATTTCCTATGCATACAATGGACAAAGTTCTTTTTCTATTATGAGTATAGAGGGATATTATACAAAAATACAAATAGAATATCCATTGGAAGGAAGATATAAAGGATAAAGGTTTTAGAATAGGGGATAAAAATGATTAGAATTTTGTTGGTGGATGATGATATTATTTTGTTAAATAGAATTAGCGGAATATTAGAAATACATAATTCTTTGTGTTCTGTAGTAGAACGTGCCATGAGTGGAACAGATGCAGTGAAAGCAGTAGAAAGATGTAAACCAGATGTTATATTTATGGATGTAGAATTACCGCAGATGAATGGTATTGAGGCAACAAAAGCTATTAAAGATCGTTATCCATCTATTCACATTGTGGCACTTAGTAATTATGATAACTTTTTTTACTTAAGAGAAATGTTAAAATCTGGTGCCGCAGATTATATTTTAAAACATGAGCTATCAGTAGAATTATTAGAACAACAACTTCATAAAATATCTAAACTACTACAGGTATCAATGGATACAGAAAAAGAAGATGTAGAGGAATCTATTTGGGAAAAGCAAGAATATTTCGGACAATTATTATTTGATGAAGAAAAGCAGATAGACGTAGATAGAATCTTTCAAAAACAGATTCAGAAAAGTACATCTTATGGCTTTATCGTATTTCAAATCGTTAATTTTGCAGTATATTATGAAAAGAAGAAAAAAGAAAATTTATTAAAGTCAGTATTGACGATACTACATAATATTTTGCCAGGTGAAAGTTTATCCATAGAAATAGAACATGGAGAATATGCAGTTTTTATGCAATTGGAAAATAGCCCTAGTACACATGTGATGCAAAATAATTTAAAAGAATATGTTATGTTGATACGCTCTAATTTATTGAAAATGTTGAACATACAGATTATTGATTATCAAAAAGTATTATATCATGCTACATTAAATTTAGCACAAAGTTATTGTGATGCAGAGAAAATGATAGGTTCATCTGTAATAAATTATGATGATAGTGGAAAGTCTAATATGTTATTAATTCAGTGTTTAAATTATGTAATCAATCAGGAAGAGGAGTATTTTTTTGATACCTTTGATATCATTTTTCAATATGGAAAATCACAAGAAATAAACTTGCCTTTTGTACATAAAAATGTAGCGGAAATGATACAATTAATTCGAAATTATTTGAAGAGTAAAAGCAATTATAAGGCAATAGAAGAAGAGTATAGTAAAAATGTAAACCAATTATTTAAATCCCAATCAGTACAAGAATGTGAAGAAATTTTTCATACGATTATTGGTGATTTATTTGTAAATATACGAAAATCGAGAATTAACCAATATTCCGAGTATATTCTACAGGCATTGGATTACTTGGAAAAAAATTATCGAGAAGACATTTCGTTAAATATGATAGCGGAACATATTGGTATTAGTAGTGTATATCTTTCAAAGCTATTTAAGAAGGAAGTGGAAATTAATTTTATAGCATATCTTACACAATACCGATTAAGGAAAAGCGAAAAATACGTGTTAGATACAAAATTATCTATTAAAGAAATTGCAAAAAAAGTGGGTTATAATAATTTTTCTTATTTTGTAAGTTTGTTTAAGCAAGAATATGGATGTCCACCAATGGAATTCAGAAATCAAAAATTAAAGTAATAAAACTAAAGGATGAAAAATATGATAATTACAATAAATAAGCAAAAAATAGACGAACAGGCAATGGGTGATATTTCTCTATATATGAATAGACTGATGAAAGAAGTCAAAGAGGGTGATAGTATAGTATTTGAACCAGATATTTACGAGTTTAAATCAAAATATGCATGTGAAGAATTTTGTTATATTACAAATAATGACTATAGTCTAAAGAAAATCGCCATTCCGATTATTAATAAGAAAAATATCATTATAGATGGAAAAGGATCTACATTTATGATGACAGGTAGATTAATGCCATTTTGGATTAAAGAATCAAGCAATATTGTACTTAAAAGTTTGGCGATAGATTATAAAAGACCTTTATTTAGCCAAGGAATTGTAGAAGAGGCTTCAAGCAATCGGATACAAATCAGGATAGATAAATCTGAGTTCCCATATGAAATACAGGACGATGTGCTGTATTTTGTAGGAGAGGATTATAAAGAATCGTATATTCACGGATTCTTAGAGTATGATATTACGAAGAAGGGACCAATAAAGAATGCGGTAGATACTTCTCCACATGGAATTGTAAAAGCGAATGAACTAGAGGAAGGTGTATTAGAAATTTTTTATCCTTTTGCTAAAATAGCAGATATAGGAAGTATGATGACAATAAAACATGAGAAAAGATTTGTTCCTGGAATTGCGATGGATCACAGTAATCACATGACTTTAGAAGAGGTACATGTGAAACAAGCAGGTACTATGGCAGTAGTAGCACAATTTTGCGATACTGTAACGCTGAAGAGAATAACTGTAGCCACTGATGAACAAAGTCAACGTGTGGTTTCAGCTAATGCAGATGCAACTCACTTTGTAGGTTGTAGAGGTATTGTCACAGTAGAAGATTGTTTGTTTCAAAGTCAATTGGATGATGCATTTAATGTGCATGGAAATTATCTTATTGTGGATAAAGTTCTATCACCTAAGTGTATTATTGTTCAAATTGGACATTTTCAGCAAGAAGGAATTTTTGGTCTTCAATCTCTAGGGAAAGTACAAATTTTAGATAGAAAAACTATGTTAGCAGAAGGAGAAGTAATATTAAAAGATAAACTAATTCTCAATAGGAGATATGCAATGCTCACATTCCAAGAAGAATTTTATTTTATAGACGGAAAAGAATATTGTGTGGATGATATTGATTCTTATCCAGAGGTTATTTTTAGAAATAACGTAGTACAAAATAATAGAGCACGGGGTATTTTATTAACATCTAAAAAGAAAACAGTAATAGAAAATAATGTATTCAAAACAGAAGGTGCTGCAATTAAAATTAGTGGAGATATGGATTTTTGGTTTGAATCAGGTGGATGTAGTGATATACAAATTAAAAATAATCACTTAGAATCTACATGTAATAAAGAGTGGGGGCATGGATTAATTGACATTGATCCAGAAATGGAAATTTGTACGGAAGGTGATTTTTATCATAAAAATATCGTTATAGAAGATAATGATATGGTAATCAATCATTGGCCTTTAACATATGCTCGTAGTGTTGAAAATATAATTATAAAAAAGAATCGAATTATGTATGAAGATGGTAGAATTATAGCAAATGATAAAAAACTTCCATTAGAAAATAAATGGAATGCGAATATGTATATTGCGGATAATATATTTGAAACAATAGAAAATAAGTTGAAATAATATTTATTTGTAGGTGATGCAATCAATTTTGTATGTTAGGAGAGATAAAATGGATTGTAAAGAGGAAAAGGGATAATTGACAATTGGCTAAATTAGCTGGTTGCTTGATTGTCTTTTTTTATGATAATAAGTTGGAAATGATTTGACTAATAATTTTTTACAAACCCGGGTTATTGGGGTTTGTTTAGGTAGAGATTATTAGAATAGCGACTTATTTTATGGGAAATATGTGATTTTCTGTGAAAATTTTATGGTAAAGATTGCTATTTTTATGAATGAATGTATAATAGAAGAGGTTGGATTTGTATAAGTAGGAAAATTGCTATATTAAGAGAAGGATGGTTATTAGCGTATATGAAGGAGCAAAGAGGAAAGAGTAAATTTCAAAGTATTATAAAAAAATATAGAATATGGGCAATATTATTTGTGTTAGCTATCATATTACAACCAACAAATCAGGTGTTTGCATCAGAAGCAACAGGTGGATTTGTTGTATCAGGTGGAGCGAAGAATACAGATTATACATATGAAGGTGGAGTATTAACCATAACTTCGGGTGCTTCTATCACAATTTCTAGTGCTGCTGGGGTGACAACAGATCGAATTGTGGTGGATTTGAATACTGCTGGAACAGCTAATATTATATTAGCAGGCGTAAATATTGATGTGAGTAGTATTGACAATGCAGCAGCAATTGCCATTACTGGTGGTGGAATGGCATATATTACAGCAACAGGAGATAACGTGCTAAGAAGTGGAGCGAACAATGCGGGAATATGTTTGCAAAATGGTGCTAGCTTGGCTATAACAGGAGAAAGTTCTGGATCATTATCAGCGGTAGGTGGACAAGAGGCACCTGGAATTGGTAGTGGAAATAATTGTTCGGCAGGATCTATTACCATAAATGGTGGAGCAATTGCAGCTTATGGAGGTGCCAGTGCAGCAGGAATCGGAAGTGGGCATAATAATAGTACAATTGGGGATATTGTGATATATGGTGGATCTATTACAGCAACTGGTGGGCAAGATGCAGCAGGAATTGGTAGCGGAAATGGGAATGATAGCGGTGGAAATAGTAAGGCGGGAAATATTACTATAGCAGGTGGAAGCGTTACAGCCAAAGGAACAGCTACTGGAGCAGGAATTGGAAGTGGATATAAAGGCAGTGTAAGTTCTGTTACTATTAGTGGAGGAAGCGTGAATGCCAATGGTGATACTAGTGGAGCAGGAATTGGCAGTGGATTTAGTGGTTCAGTTGGCAACATTGCGATTAATAGTGGAACTATAACAACTACAAGCAGTCAAGGAGCAGGAATTGGAAGCGGATACCAAGGTAGTGCTGGGAATATTACTATAGGGAATGGAACGATTTCAATCACAGAAAATACAAGAGGAGCAGGAATTGGAAGCGGATACCAAGGTAGTGCTGGAGCAATTACAATCAATGGAGGGGCAATTACTATTTCAGGAGATGTTTGTGAAGCGGGAATTGGTAGTGGTTCTGAAGGAACTTCAGGCAATATCACCATAGCAGGTGGAACCATAACAACTATGGTAAATTTGTATGGAGCAGGAATTGGTAGTGGATGGAATGGTGAAGTAGGAGATATCGCTATTAGTGGAGGAGAAATCATCTCTCATGGTGGTGATAAGGCAGCAGGAATTGGTAGTGGATATGTTGGAAGTGCTGGAAGCATCAATATTAGTGCAGGTACAGTGGAAGTGCAAGGTGGTGACAACGTAGCAGGAGTTGGAAGTGGACAAGATGGTACAGTAGGAACAATCACTATTGCAGATGGTATTGTAGAGGATCTTACTGTTATTGAAATCATTGAAGAAGAGATAGAAGAAGTTGTTGAAATAGAAGAGGAACTGAGTGAAGAAGAAACAGTAGAAGTACTTATGGAAGATAACGAAAGTGTTGAATTTGAAGAAGTTACTGTGATGGAAGATACAGCCAATGAGTGGGGAATGAATTTCGTTATGGTTATTGTACTTGCAGTTCTTGTAGTGTCATGTGGTGGAATGAGAATTTGGTACGGCAGATTGATAAAAAAGAGAAAAGAATATGGAAAGAAAATCCTAAATCTAGCTAGTGATATGGATTAAGAGTAGTGTGAAAAATAAGATTTTTCACACGGCAATTTGTACCTTACGGTTCAAAGTTGCCAGACTGAGAGAAAGGGATGGTTATTAAAATGAATGAAAAAAAATAAAAGTATAATTTTGGTGATTGCATTGGGATTTACCACAATATATGCAGGTGTTTCCTTTTTCTTTCGTGCCTTTATAGATCGGCGTGGGTTAAAGAAAATTCCATTTAAAAAAATAGATGAAGGAAATGCAGTTACTTGGAAAAAATATAAACCTAAATTAGATGTAGGATATCAATGGTTTGAAAATCAAAACCCTACGGAACATGTGATGACTAGTTATGATGGTTTGCAATTAAAAGGATGGTATTTACCTTGTGAGGATGCAGTACGTACAGTCATGTGTGTACATGGATATCGCGGCAGTGGAAAAAAAGAGTTCGGATATGTGTCCCAGTTTTTTCATGCACAAAAATCTAATGTATTTATCATTGATCACAGAGCCCATGGGGAAAGTGAAGGAAAATACATTTGTTATGGCACAAAAGAAAGAAAAGATTGTGTGGACTGGTTATATTATTTAAATGACAGATATGGTGATAATATTCCTTTGTATCTAGATGGTATTTCTATGGGTGGTGCTACCGTTATGATGACAAGTAATATGGATTTGCCGGACAATATGGCAGGAATTATTGCAGATTGTGGATTTACTTCTCATTTAGATATTGCAGGGTATATTATGGAACATGAGTTTAAAATGCCTAAATTCCCATTTTTGCAGTTATCGTCTGTATGGTGTAGGATAAAGGCAGGATATTGGCCAGGTAAGGTTTCAGCTACAGAATGTGTAAGAGAATCTAAGGTGCCAATTTTATTCGTTCATGGAACTGATGATAGTTTTGTACCATATTTTATGACAGAAATAAATTACGAAGCATGTACTTCTGAAAAAATGCTACATGCAGTAGAAGGGGCAGGTCATGCCCTAAGTTATATGATGGATGAAGAAAATTGTCAAAAAACGATGTTGAAGTTTTTTGACAGATGTGAGAATAAATAGTTGCGTGATGGGAGGATGAAGATCAATGATTTTCATCCTGTAATTGCTTTATTGGCTAATATATTAAATGAAGAGATAAAGTTGCCAGACTGAGAGAAAGTGATGGTTATTAATATGAAATTTTTATTAATAGGAATGAATGCAAAATTTATTCATTCCAATCCTGCAATTTATAGTTTACAGGCATATGCAAAGGAACGAATAAAAGACGTAGATGTTGAGATTGCCGAATATACCATAAATAATCAGAATGATACCATATTAGCAGATATTTACAAGAAAAATCCTGATATGATAGGATTTTCTTGTTATATCTGGAATTGGAATATGATTCAAGATGTAATGGTAGAACTGCATAAAATTTTACCTCACGTGGACATATGGCTAGGTGGTCCAGAAGTGTCTTATGAGCCCGTGGAAGTGATGAATCAATATCCATGGTTAACAGGTATTATGGTAGGTGAAGGGGAAGCTACGTTTGTAGATATTTTGCAACAATATGGCAAAACAAGGGAGAATACATGTTTACATTTGGAAACAAGTGAACATATTGAAGGGAATACTGATTTCAAAGAAGTGCCAGGTATTGCTACAAAAGAGTATGTCACACAAGTAAGAGAGCTAATAGCACTAGATGATATACCATTTTTCTATGAAGATTTATCAATTTTCGAACATAGAATTATTTATTATGAAAGTAGTAGGGGCTGTCCATTTCGCTGTAGTTATTGTCTTTCTTCTATTGATAAGGCGGTGCGATTAAGAGGTTTTTCTTTGGTGGAGAAAGAATTGGAATTTTTCTTGTCTCATAAAGTGTCTCAAGTTAAATTTATTGATAGGACTTTTAATTGCAATCACAAACATGCTATGGCAATTTGGAAATATATTCATGAACATGATAATGGAATTACAAATTTCCATTTTGAAGTATCGGCAGATATTATTTCAGAAGAAGAATTATTACTATTAAATGAAATGAGACCAGGATTAGTACAGTTAGAAATAGGTGTACAATCCACAAATCCAGCGACTATTAAAGAAATTAACCGTAGTATGGATTTGGAACAATTGAAAAAGGTATATAGCAGAATAGATGCTGGTAAGAATATCCATCAGCATTTAGATTTGATTGCAGGACTTCCTTTTGAAGATTACAAAACATTTCAAAAATCATTTAATGAAATTTATAAGTTGCACCCAGAGCAACTACAATTAGGTTTTTTGAAGGTATTAAAGGGTGCATATATGCACGATCAAACAAAAGAATATGGACTTTGCTATCAATCCAAACCACCATATGAAGTATTATTTACCAATTGGCTTACTTATGGAGAAGTGTTACAATTAAAGGCAGTAGAAGAAATGGTAGAGCTTTATTATAATAGCAACCAATATGTGCACACATTATCATTATTGGAAACGGCTTTCGAAACACCGTTTGTACTATATGAATCACTAGCTAGATTCTATGAAACAGAAGGATATGTCATGGCTAGTCCTTCAAGAGCTTATCGATATGATGTGCTATTACAATTTGCATTGCAGGTCGATTCGAAAAATGTAGCAGTTTATAAAGAGCTATTAACCTATGATTGCTATTTACGGGAAAACATGAAGACCAGACCAGCTTATGCACCTTCATTAGAAATATATAAGGATAGCATTCGAGAGTTTTATAAAAATGAAGAAGTAACAAGAGATATTTTGTCTAATTATCAAGAGTATAATTGGAAACAGATTTCAAAAATGACCCATGGAGAAATATTCACTTACCCTGTATGGGAACAGGACAGTAAAGTAATGTGTGAAATGTTACCGACAGCAAAATTAGTAGTTTTTGATTATAAAGAGAGAGATCCTTTAACTGGTAGGGCAAGAACGGTAGTGGTGTAAATGAAAAAAGCAAATCGATATGTAGCGATTGATATAGAGGCTACAGGATTAAATCCTAAAACGGAACGAATCATTGAAATAGGGGCAGTTCGAGTTGTAGATGGTGTGATAACAGAAACTTTCCAACAATTGGTCAATCCTCAAAAGAAGCTAGAGGATAGAATTGTAGAATTAACGGGAATTTCTCAACGTGAATTAGAAGGTGAACCTATTATATCTGATGTAATCGGAAGAGTGTTAGACTTCGTAGGAGAAGATTGCTTGTTAGGTCATAGTATTTTATCAGATTATAGTTTTTTGAAAAGGGCAGCAGTGAATTATCAGTTTTCCTTTGAAAAACAAGGGATTGATACGTTAAAAATAGCGCGAATTTATTTGCCACAGCTAGAAAGCAAACGATTGGGGGACTTGTGTCAGCATTTTCAGATACCGATTCAGGCCCATCGAGCGTTAGAGGATGCTAGGGCAACTGCGTTTCTTTATGAAAAAATGTGTGAAACCATAACAGGACAAGTAGAAGAAAGGTATTTTTTTCCAGTACCATTAATCTATAAGGTAAAGAGAGAAACATCCATAACAGAAAAGCAAAAAAAGCGGTTATATATGCTACTAGACAAGCATAAAATTACAGAAGAGGTTGTAGTTGAAAGTATGACCAGAAATGAAGCTAGTCGATATATGGATTTGTTGTGTAATACAGTAGGTCTACATTAATTATTTGTAACAGTTCAGATGTGACCTGTTACAAATAGTTCTTACTGGCAACCGATGGAAAGTAAACGATAATTTCTTGCATAATTGCAGGAATTGGGCTATAATAATGCAATCAAGAAATCAATTAAAAACTAGGAAATAAAAGTGGGTAAGTATCTGATGAACCCTAGAATCATCAAAGAGGAGAAACATGTTTAATTTTAACAGTAGAAAGACAAAAAAAACAATTTCATCAATTATTATTATTATTGTAGTGTTGGCAATGGTTATTCCATCAATACTTTCAGTGTTAATATAGGCAGCAGAAGAATATTAATTTTGACGAGAAAGATATGGTATGAGTATGAAAAAAATTCTGTATAGTTTTATGACTTTATGTATAATGAGCATCTTTTTCATGTGCAGTTTTCAAGTACAGGCAGCAGAGACTCTTCAAATAAAAGATGGTGTCTATATAGGTCATATCGATGTATCGGGAATGACAGCATCACAGGCTAGTGAGACAATTAATAGTTATGTGGATTCTTTAATGGAAACAACGATTACATTAAATGGTGTAGAAGGCAAGACTATTTCTGTAACAGTAGCAGAAATGGGTCTTTATTGGGAAAATACAGAAGTGGTAGAAGAAGCCGAGGCATTGGGACAAAAAGGAAATGTGATTACTCGTTATAAAGCACAGAAAGACTTGGAATACAATAATGAGATATACGATTTGGTATTAAATTTTGATAAGTCTAGCATTACAACATTTATTGAAAATAATGAAGCTATTTTTAACCAAGAAGCAATCAATGTGAGTCTGGTGAAATCAAGTGGTGCATTTTCTGTAAAGAGTGGACAAACAGGATACAGTGTTGATGTGGAATCATCTGCAAATACTGTATATGAATATCTGATGACGGAATGGAATCATGAAGCTGCTACAATAGATTTAGTAATTGTTGAAGACACACCATTAGGTTCGGCAGAAGAACTTGCTAATGTTACAGATATAATAGGTAGTTTTACAACTTCTTATACAACTTCATCCTCAGCTAGAATTGGAAATATTTCAAATGGTTGTTCTTTGATTAATGGAGTCACCTTATATCCAGGAGAAACCTTCTCTATGTTTGAATATATTTTACCGTTTACAGAAGCTAATGGATATTATATGGCCGGTTCTTATTTAAGTGGTATGGTAGTAGATAGTATCGGTGGTGGAATTTGTCAAGTTTCTACAACTTTATATAATGCGGTATTGGCTGCTGAATTACAAATAGATGAAAGATACAATCACTCTATGACGGTTAGCTATGTGGTGAAATCGGCGGATGCGGCAATTGCTGAATCAGCGGGAAAAGATTTTAAATTTACAAATACTACAGATTATCCTATTTACATAGAAGGCATTACAACAGAAGAGAAACAGATTACATTTAACATATATGGAAAAGAGACAAGGGCAGCTAATCGAACAATTGGTTTTGAAAGTGAAATTACAGAAGTGATTTCTCCAACCACAGAGAGTATTGTACAAAGCACAGCCTATCCATTGGGATATGTGTCTATTCAGTCTGCGTACACGGGATATAAAGCAAAATATTGGAAAATTATCTATATTGATGGAGTGGAAACGGAACGAGTACAGATAAATTCTAGTAATTATTCTATGGTTCCTAGAACAGCTACAGTGGGAATTTCAACACAAAATGTAGAAGCATACAATCAACTACAAGCTGCAATTGCTACAGGAAGTATTGATCAAACAAAAGCAGTAGCAGATGCATGGGCAGCAACTGTAGCAGCAGAAACGGCTGCAATCTTAGGAGAAGAAGCAGCTGAAGCAATACCACAATCAGAGACAGTGGAGCCAGAGGTATAGTTAGAAATCGTCTAATTGGCTTATAAAAATTATCAAATGTGATAGAACATTAAAAGGACATAAACCATGAGATTGAAACCTGGTAAGGTAGGAGAGAATGTTTTAAAACGTTCTGTCCTACAGCAGATAAAGACAAAAAGAGAAGAAGTATTAATTGGCGCAGGAATAGGGGAAGACTGTGCCTTTTTTATGTTAGAGGAAGATGAGATATTTGTGACTAGTATGGATCCGATTACTATTACATTTTCGGAAATTGGAAAATTATCAGTGCTTCTCAGCATGAATGACATTGCAGCTAGTGGTGCTACGCCAGTAGGTATTTTAGCTACTATTTTATTACCACCCAAAACTACAGAAAGCAAATTAAAGAGAATTATGGAGCAAATGGAAGAGCAATGCAAGCAATTGCAAATCCAATTAGTAGGCGGACATACAGAATCTACAGAAGCGGTAAATCAACCAATTATTACGATTACATCTATTGGAAAAATCAAGAAAGATGAAATGATGCAAAAGCCTGTAACACATGGTCAAGATATTGTGCTTTCTAAATGGATAGGCTTAGAAGGAACAGGGATTATTGCAAAAGAAAAAGAAGAAGAACTGTCGGAGAAATTTCCAGCTTATTTTGTAAAAGAGGCTAACTCTTTTTTACAATATTTATCTATTGTACCAGAGGCGGCAGTAGCCCGTAAGTCCAGCATCAGTTGTATGCATGATGTGGCAGAGGGTGGTATATTTGGTGCTCTGTGGGAATTAGCAGAAAAAGCTGAGGTTGGACTAGAGATTGATTTGAAAAAAATATCAATTAAGCAAGAAACAGTTGAAATATGTGAGTTCTATGAACTGAATCCTTATGATTTATTATCAGGTGGTGCGTTATTGATGGTGACGGATTATGGGCATGACTTAGTAAAAGAATTAGAAGTGGAAGGGATTCATAGTACTGTTATTGGCAAAATTGTAGAAGGTAATGATAGAATCATTATGAATGGGGATGAACGAAGGTTTTTAGAACCTGCGAAAATGGATGAAATTTATAAAGTAATGGCCCATATGGACAGATTTTAAATTGAAAAATAAGATTTTTCGACTGGCAGTATAATATCATTTAGTGATGATAGGAAAGTGATGGTAATATAAATGAGAGAGAAAATATTAACAATTATAGAAAAGAATAGTCGTATCGACTTAAATGAATTAGCGATTATATTAGGGGTAGATGTAGAAACTATTATAAATGAAATGCAAAAAATGGAAGAAGAAGGCGTGATTTGTGGTTATCATACTTTGATTGATTGGGAAAAAACAGAAATTGATAAAGTAAGCGCTTTAATTGAAGTGCGTGTAACACCGCAAAGAGGACAAGGATTTGATAATATCGCAGAACGAATTTATAAATACCCAGAAGTGCATGCTGTTTACTTGATTTCAGGTGGTTATGATTTATTGGTAACGCTAGAAGGAAGATCCTTAAAAGAAGTATCATCTTTCGTATCTAATAAATTATCAACACTAGATAGTGTATTAAGTACAGCAACGCATTTTATTTTGAAAAAATATAAAGATCATGGAACTGTGCTAGCAACAAAATATGTAGATGAAAGGGAGAAATTCACACCATGAGAAATCCACTTTCAGACAAAGTAACAGAGATTAAACCATCAGGTATTCGTAAATTTTTTGATATTGTAAGTGAAATGGAAGATGCTATTTCTTTGGGAGTAGGAGAACCAGATTTCGATACACCTTGGCATATCAGAGATGAGGGAATTTATTCACTAGAAAAAGGTAAAACATTTTATACTTCTAATGCAGGATTAAAAGAGTTAAAGGTTGAAATTTCAAAATATATCAATCGAAAAAACGGTGTTGTATATGATTATGATAAAGAGGTTATTGTAACCGTTGGAGGTTCGGAAGCCATAGATATAGGGTTACGTGCAATGGTGAATCCGGGGGATGAGGTAATTATCCCTCAACCTAGTTATGTATCTTATGAGCCTTGTGCTATTTTGGCAGGTGCTACACCTGTAATCATTGACTTAAAAGGAGAAAATGACTTTAGGTTAACAGCACAGGAATTACGTGATGCAATTACTGATAAAACGAAAGTGTTGATTCTACCTTTTCCCAATAATCCTACTGGCGCCATTATGGAGCAAAAGGATTTAGAAGAAATTGCAAAAGTGATTATAGAAAAAGATATTTTCGTGATGTCAGATGAAATTTATTCGGAATTATCTTATAAAGATCAACATGTTTCCATCATTACGATTGATGGCATGAGAGAAAGAACTATTTTAATTAACGGATTTTCAAAATCTTATGCTATGACAGGTTGGAGACTTGGCTATGCATGTGGACCAAAAGAAATTATAGAGCAAATGACGAAAATTCATCAATTTGCGATTATGTGCGCACCTACCACTAGCCAATATGCAGCAGTAGAGGCATTGAAAAATGGTGACGAAGATGTACGTAGCATGAAAGAATCCTATGATCAAAGAAGAAGATACCTACTGCATGCTTTTAGAGAAATGGGGCTTCCTTGTTTTGAACCATTTGGAGCTTTTTATGTATTTCCTTGTATTAAAGAGTTTGATATGACTAGTGATGAATTTGCAACAAGGTTTCTTTTAGAGGAAAAGGTGGCAGTAGTACCAGGGACGGCATTTGGAGATTGTGGAGAAGGATACTTAAGAATCTCATATGCGTACTCTATGGAAAACCTGAAAATAGCAATTGGAAGGTTGGCTACCTTTGTGCAAAAATTAAAAGAAAAGTAAGATAACCAATAGAATATTGATTTACGTAACTATAAACGAGGAGGCAGAATTACCATATGAATATCATTTTACATCAACCAGAAATTCCAGCGAACACAGGAAATATTGGAAGAACTTGTGTTGCTACAAATACCAGCTTACATTTAATCGAACCCTTAGGTTTTCGTTTAAATGAGAAATCGATAAAGCGGGCAGGAATGGATTACTGGGAACACCTAGATGTCCATAGATATGTAAATTTTGAAGAGTTTTTAGAAAAAAATCCAAATGCAAAAATATGGATGGCATCAACTAAAGCAAAGCACGTTCATTCGGAGGTTGAATTTGGTGAAGATGATTTCATCATGTTTGGAAAAGAAAGCGCAGGTATTCCGGAAGAGATTCTTGTAGAATATGAAGAATCTTGTATTAGAATACCTATGCTGGATAAGGTTCGTTCTTTAAACTTATCAAATTCTGTGGCCATTGTATTATATGAAGCATTACGCCAAGGAAATTATAAACAGATGAAGTTAGAGGGAGAATTGCATACATTACAATGGAAAGAATAATTGTAAGAGTTTAGTTATTTGTGTGTATAAATATATAACTTTCAGCCGATGGCTGAAAGTTACTATTCATCTTCATCCACAATTGGAAGGGAAAAGATAAACTCTGTTCCCACACCTTCTGTACTGATTACATTAATATATTCATCATGGGACTGGATAATCTCTTTTGTGATAGAGAGACCTAAACCAGTCCCTTTCTTATCTTTTCCTCTAGAAAGATCTGTCTTATAAAAACGATCCCAAATTAATTTTAAACTATCTTTAGGAATACCGATTCCTGTATCTTTTACAGAGACAAAGATTTTATTGTGCTTTTCTGTTGTCTCTATTTTAATCACTGAATTATGATGAGAAAATTTAATGGCATTGTCCGTTAAATTGTAGAGAACCTGTTGTATTTTGCCTAAGTCGGCTTTTACATACAGTTCTTCCCCAGTTAAAACTAAGGCAATTGCAATTTCTTTCGTTTGACAAGTGCCTTCAAAAGAAGCAGCAATTTTACGAATCACATCATTAATATCAAAGGTAGTCAGCTCTAAAACCATTCCTTTTGTATTTAAGTTATTTAAAGTTAATAAACTGTTGGTTAATTTAGTCAAACGTTCCGTATCATTTAACACAATATTTAAATATTTGGGATATAATTCAGGTGGAATGGTACCATCTAGCATGGCTTCTAAATATCCCTTGATTGAAGTCAGGGGGGAGCGAAAATCATGAGAAATATTAGCCACTAATTTCTTTTTATTATCTTCTCCTTTGGCAATTTCACTAGCCATATAGGAAAGCGTAGCCGCCAAATAGCCGATTTCATCTTCACTTTCAATCTGTAATTCATAATGCATATTACCGCTTGCATACTGCTCAGTAGCAATCGTAATCTTTCGGAGTGGAATATAAACCATCTCTGTAAAAAAGATTAAAATAATCAAAGACAGCAGAAACAACAATATCAGTGTAATGTAAGAAATGCTCAGTAAACTTTCTTTAGCCGCTGTAATACTAGTTATTGATGAATGAATCACAACATATCCATTTACCTTGTAATTGGTAGTAATGGGAGCAAATACACTTAACATTTCTTCGTCAAAGGAGTCAAAAAAGTCGCCAACTACGTAATAAGAACCAGCTGTGATGGTAGGGTCAAAATTCTCTACAATCAATTCTGTTTCCACGTCTATAGGATTTTTGGAATCAAGAATCATACGCCCAGAAGGATTGATAATCCAAATAGTGGAATCTAGATAAGAATCTAGGGCGTCTAACTGATATTTTACAGTATCTAGAGATACTTGATTATTATATAAGTCGGATGCGTAGGTATTTGCAATATAGGTAGCTTGGCTATAAAGTGTTTCAGCTTTCTCACGTTTTAAATGTTCATAGGTCATGTTAGACACAAAGGTTGCCACCATTATAAATCCAAAAAAGCCAAAAAGTAGGTAGGCAAAGCAAAATTTTAAGTAAAGGGTCTTTCGCATTATCGTACCTCGAACTTGTAGCCAATGCCCCAAATAGTTGCAATTTTCCAAGTGTCATGATCTTTTATCTTTTCGCGCAATCTCTTAATATGTACATCTACAGTTCTTGTATCTCCAATGTACTCATAGCCCCATATTTGGTCAAGTAATTGCTCTCTGGTGAAAACATGATTAGGAGAAGCTGCCAAGAAATAGAGCAATTCTAATTCTTTTGGTGGCATATCCACAGGATTGCCCATATAGACTACTGAATAATTGGTTTGGTTAATCACTAAGTCTGCATATTCTACACGTTTCACATTTGGATCCTCTACTACAGTAGGAGCTGCTTTGTAGCGACGTAAAACTGCTTTTACACGAGCCACTAATTCTTTTGTGTCAAAAGGTTTTTCAATATAATCATCAGCACCTAATTCTAAGCCCAGTACCTTATCAAAAACTTCTCCTTTGGCAGAGAGCATAATAATAGGAACATTAGATTTTGCCCGTACCTCACGGCATACTTGATAACCATCAATACCTGGGAGCATAAGGTCTAATAATATGATATTAGGAAGAAAAGAGTCTACAGCAACTAAGGCTGATTCTCCATCATTTACTATTTGTGTTTCAAAACATTCCTTTGTAAAATACAAAGAAATCAGTTCTGCTATATTATTATCATCATCTACAATTAATATTTTTTGTTTGTTTACCATAAGTGTTACACTACCTTTCATCATGTTTTTTGTTTTATTATAAGTTATGTGTTAGTTTTATTGTAACCAGAAAATAATGGGTGTAACTTATTTTTCTTTAAAAGTTGCAATGGTGACACCTGCATCACCTTCGCCATATTCACCTAAACGATAAGACTTAATGTATTTTAATCGTTTTAAATGATTTTGTACAGCATTTCTCAGTGCTCCAGTACCTTTTCCGTGAACGATACGTACATTAGGTAAATGTGACAAGTACGCATCATCTAAATACTTATCTAATACAGAAATGGCTTCATCTACAGTCTTTCCTAACAAATTAATTTCAGGAGAAATAGAATAAGATTTTGACATTTTTATTTTACCAGCACTTGATTTCTGCATCTGTGATGCAGTTACTGGCATATCATCCAATAAAATAATGTCTCGTATATTTACTTGTGAGCGGATGATACCACATTGTACGAATAAATTTCCTTTTTGGTCAGGAAGGGTACTTACACTGCCAGTTAATCCCATAGAGAGAATTTTGACAGAGTCACCTTTTCTTAATTGATTTGGTTTCACTGTTTGTTTTGTAGGCTGTTTTGATTTTAAAGTTAATTTTTCATTTTTTTCTTTGATTTTACTACGTACTTGTTCTCTAGATTTTTCTAAGTCTTTGATAGAATTTCCATTACCACCCTTTTGGAAGGTGCGAATGGTTTGGTCGGCAAAATCTTTAGCTTCCTGTAAAATATCTCTAGCCTGCTCATTGGCTTCTTGTAAAATCCGTGCTTTTGAAGTGTCGATTTTCTCATTCTTTGTAGTTAGACGATCTTTCAATTGCTTTACTTCTCGCTTATAAGAAGCGACTTCAGCACGTTCCTTTTCAATAGTAATTCGACTTTGTTCTAAATCGGAAAGTAAGTCTTCAAAGCTTTCTTTTTCTTCTGTAATTTGTTCTTTGGCAGCATCAATAATTTCGTCTGAAAGACCCAATTTAGAGGAAATAGCAAAGGCGTTACTTTTTCCAGGGATACCGATTAACAAACGATAGGTAGGTCGAAGAGTCTCTAAACTAAATTCACAGGAAGCATTTTCTACAAAATTGGTAGTTAATGCGTAAATTTTCAATTCACTATAATGTGTAGTGGCCATAGTGCGAATGCCACGGTCGTGCAAAAAGTTTAGAATGGCAATGGCTAAGGCAGCACCCTCGGTAGGGTCAGTACCAGCACCTAATTCATCAAATAGACAAAAAGAATCTTGGTCTGCATGCTTTAATATAGAAACAATGCTAGTCATATGAGAAGAAAAAGTTGATAAACTCTGTTCGATGCTTTGTTCATCTCCGATATCCGCATAGACTTCCTTAAAGACAGAAAGAATGGAGCGGTCAGCAGCAGGAATGTGTAAGCCAGCTTGCCCCATTAAAGTAAATAGTCCCACAGTTTTTAGAGAGACAGTTTTACCGCCTGTGTTAGGTCCAGTAACAACTAGTAAATCAAAATCCTTTCCGATATGAATATCAATAGGAACTACAGTTTTTTTATCTAATAAAGGGTGACGCCCTTTACGTATATGAATATAGTGATCGGTATTAAAAACAGGTTCTGTGGCATTTTGCTCCATAGCGAGCATAGCCTTGGCAAAAATAAAGTCTAATAAAGTAAGGAGCTGTTGATTATTAGAAATTTCATCAATATAATGGCTTACTTCTTCGCTTAAAGTGGAAAGAATTACTTGGATTTCATCTTCTTCTTGTAAATATAGTTCCTTTAATTGATTGTTTAAATTTACTACAGCAGTGGGTTCTATAAACAAGGTGGAACCAGTGGATGATTGGTCGTGAATCATACCGGGAACTTGTCCTTTATATTCTGCCTTAACTGGGATGCAATAGCGATTATTTCGCATGGTGATGACAGCATCTTGCAAATAATTACGGCAAGAGCCATTTACCATAGAAGCCAATTGACTATGGATCTTATCATTAGTGAGAACCATAGAACGTCGAATATGCTTTAAGGTGCTACTGGCATCATCACAAATTTCATCTTCTGAAAGAATACATCTTCTGATTTCTTCCGATAGGAAAGTAAGTGGTTCGATGGCTAAGAAGTATTCATCTAAAGAATCAGCAGGCGCATCATCACGTTCTTTTTTACCATAGGTTTTGATGCGATTGGCATTTTCTAATAAGGCAGCTATTTTTAATAATTCTGCACTAGATAGAATACTGCCAATTTCTAGGGATTTTAGACTCATACCTAAAGGTTTGTTTCCTCCGAAAGAAGTGGAACCTTTTTGGAAAATGCGACTCAGCGCATCTTTTGTTTCTGTTTGGTATTGACGTATTTTTTCGATATCTGTTATGGGAAGTAGGTTGCTACAAAGCTCTTTACCTGGTTGGGAAGTGGCTTTTTCTACTAATGTATGAATGATTTTCGTATATTCTAATGTGCGTAAAACTTTTTCGTTCATGGTTTACCTTTCTATATTTCAATATGATTTTATCATAGCATAAATATAGTAGAAATACTATGGTGGCTTGAGGTAAATCTTTAGAACTTTAGTTACAGGTTATGGATTGACCGTGAAATATAACTAACATTTTGCATCGGTATTGTAAAAAGTAATAAACCTTGGTTTACAAGAATGTAGGAATCAGATATACTTAACAGAAGGTAATTGAGAGATTTTAAGACACCATATAATCTGTGATTGTATGGTAGGAGACTTTAAAGGAAGGAATACTAATTTTTATGGAAGATAATAAAAATGAAGAAGGATTTGAGCATATACAAGAAAAATTAAAGGAACGTCCTATCAATCGTAGAAAATTATTAAAAACAGGTATTACTACTGCGACTATGGCAGCGCTTTTTGGATTAACGGCATGTTTTACTTTTTTGGTATTAGAACCAGTTTTTAGTAATTGGTTATATCCAGAAGAAGAACCAGAGTATGTAACGATTTTAGAGGCAGAAGAAGATGAAATTCTACCAGAAGATATGATGATAGAAGAGGAAGAAACGGTAACGGTAGAAAATACAACTATTGTGAATCAGCTAGACTTGACAGTAGAAGATATTCAGAAATTAAGTAAATCTTTGTATGATGTGGTAGAAGAAGTGCAAAAATCGATTGTCGAGGTAAGCGGAGTTAGCCAAGATGTAGATTGGTTTAATAATACTTATGAAAGTGGAGGGCAGGATTTTGGATTATGTATTGCAGATAATGGAAGAGAATTGCTGATTTTGGTAAAACAAGAAGTATTGAATCAAGCGGATAATATTCAAGTGACCTTTACAGATGGCAAGCAATATGGAGCAGCAATTAAAGAAACAGATGCCAATACTAATTTAGCTATTGTAGCAGTAGAACGAAGTGAAGTGGAAGAAAGTACATTAGAATCATTTAGAATGGTATCATTTGGAAATTCTAGCACTAGTGAATTGGCATCACCAGTGATTGCAATTGGCAGTCCTTATGGGATAGATGATTCTGTGGCATACGGAATGATTACGTCTAAGAGCACGGAATTAAATATGATTGATTATAATTATCAATTGCTTACCACAGATATCTATGGCAGTAAAAATGGAAATGGTATCTTGGTGAATTTTAGTGGAAATGTGATAGGTATTATTACCCAAGAATATAATAGTAGTGATGTACCCAACTTGATTTCAGCTATTGGTATTTCTGAATTAAAATCAGTGATAGAAAGAATGTCAAATGGAAAAAAACAAGCTATGTTAGGTATTCATTGTGCTAATGTATCAGAAGAAGCAAGTGAGGCAACAGGAATTCCTTTTGGTGCCTATGTAACAGAAATTGTTATGGATTCACCAGCTATGCAGGCAGGAATACAAAGTGGAGATGTGATTGTACAAATGGATGATATAGAAATTACATCAGTGAATACCTTTGTAAAAGCATTGGGAACATATCAGCCTAGCGATATTGTCCAGATTATTGTGATGCGTCAGGGAATGAATGAATATCAAGAAATGGAAGTTTCGGTTACGTTGGCCGAGTAGATAAAAAAATGAAAAGAGGCAAAAGAACGCTTCAAGATGGAGGAAAAGATGAAGTATTTAAAAGATTTAAAAGACGGTGATCGTGTATTTGACATATATTTATGCAAACATAGACAATCAGCAGTGACTAAAAATGGTAAAAATTATGATAATGTGATTTTGCAAGATAAGACGGGTACTATTGATGCTAAAATTTGGGATCCCAATAGTGCTGGAATTTCAGAGTTTGATGCCATGGACTATGTGGAAGTATATGGAGATGTAAGTAGTTTTCAAGGAAATTTACAAATCAGCATCAAACGAACAAGAGTATGTAGAGAGGGAGAGTTTGATCCATCAGATTATTTGCCAGTAAGTTCTAAAAATATAGAAATTATGTTTACAGAGCTATTAGAGTTTATCGCTAAGATAGAGAATACATACTTGAAAACCTTATTAGAGGATTTTTTTGTAAGGGATGAACTATTTATTAAAAAATTCAAGCAATCATCAGCAGCTAAAACAGTGCACCATGGTTTCGTAGGTGGTCTTTTAGAGCATACTTTATCCGTTGTAAAATTATGTGATTACTATTGTAAAAATTATCCTATGTTAAAGAAAGATTTATTAATTGCAGCAGCAATTTGTCACGATATAGGAAAAACAAAAGAGATTTCACCATTTCCAGAAAATGATTATACAGACGATGGACAATTATTAGGTCACATTGTAATGGGAACAGAAATGGTAGGAGAAAAAATCAGAGATATCAGTGGATTTCCACATGTATTAGCGGGAGAGTTGAAACATTGTATCATTTCTCATCATGGAGAATTGGAATATGGTTCACCTAAAAAACCAGCATTGATGGAAGCGGTAGCCTTAACCTTTGCAGATAATACAGATGCAAAAATGCAAACCTTTACTGAATTATTACAAGCCAATGATAGCCAAGGATGGTTAGGATACAATCGTTTATTTGAATCAAATGTTAGAATGACAAGAATGGATTAACGAATATGATATGGAAGAAAAATGACTATTGTACAGTTACAATAGAAGATATAGGTTCTGCAGGAGAAGGCATTGGTAAAGTAGATGGTTACACTCTTTTTATCAAAGATGCTGTCATAGGCGATGTAGTAAAAGCTAAAATTATGAAAGCCAAGAAAAATTATGGTTATGCCAGATTAGAAGAGATTATAGAATCTTCTCCTTATCGAGTGACACCAAAATGTAAATTTGCAAGACAATGTGGTGGCTGTCAGATGCAAGCCCTATCTTATGAGAAACAATTAGAATATAAACATAATAAAGTGAAGAATCATTTTATAAGAATCGGTGGATTTTCAGAGGAATTTGTGGATAATATCATGGAATCACCGCAAGGTATGGGGATAACCTTTCAGCATATAGAAAATCAAGGGATTGATTTTACAAAGACTGCAAAAAATGGTGGAGAGCAGGAAGAACCATTTCATTATAGAAATAAAGCACAATTTCCCATTGGCACAAATAAAGAAGGTAAAATCATTACAGGATTTTATGGGAATCACTCCCATACCATTATTCCAAACCTAGATTGTGCCCTACTTACTAGTGACAACCAACCAATTTTAGAAGAAATTCTAGGTTTTATGGAAGAGAATCACATTAGTGCTTATCAAGAGGAAACAAGAAAAGGCCTAGTTCGCCATGTACTGATTCGAAAAGGATTTGCCACGGGTCAACTTATGGTCTGTCTTGTGATTAATGGAAAGGACTTGCCACAAAAAGAAAAATTAATTGCTAGACTTACAAATATACAAGGTATGACTAGTATTTCACTTAGTATCAATAAAGAAAATACAAATGTGATTATGGGAAAAGAAATTAAAACCATATGGGGAGAACCAGAAATAGAAGACACCATAGACGGTATTTCATTCCGCATTTCACCACTTTCCTTTTATCAAGTGAATCCTATACAAACAGAGCGCATTTACGCACAAGCTTTGGCTTATGCAAACTTAACAGGAGCAGAAACGGTCTGGGATTTATACTGTGGTATTGGAACCATTTCTTTATTCCTTGCCCAAAAAGCAAAACAAGTTTTTGGAGTAGAGATTATTCCCGAAGCTATTGCAGACGCGAAAGATAATGCATCTAGAAATCAAATAGATAATGTGGAATTTTTTGTAGGCAAGGCAGAAGAGGTTTTGCCAGAAAAATATAAGGCAGATGGTATTTATGCAGATGTAATCGTGGTAGATCCACCAAGAAAAGGCTGTGATGAAGTCTGTCTCCAGACTATGATAGAGATGAAACCTAAGCG
>JAWXVD010000020.1:0-36906 GCA_044425705.1 Eubacteriales bacterium
CTTGTGTTAGACTATTTGGTTTATTCTTATCGTATTTTTGAAGAAAAAGATGCGATAAAATATATCGAGCATTTAGTGTTTTTACAAAGGATGTTTGTTTCAGCTCTATTTGAAGAGATTGTACCTCGTAGACATAGAAAGCAAGTAAAAAAATTTACAAGTGTGAAAATAAAAAAAGATCTGAGATTTGAGCATTTTATAAAAGACAATCCAGATAAATTATCAAATTTTTTCAATTTTTGACATACAACAGTGCCATTAAACATAGCAATAGCTTAATAAGATATCGCAACCGCTAAGAAAATACAATTATTAATTATATTTTGCTTTTTGTGAATAATACTACTTGTTTTTTCGCAAAAGATTGACTACAATAGAGATACAAAAGCAAGAGTTCTAACAACTTCGTATAAATGTATTCGAATATGTAATACGAAAGTATCAATTATCTATCCTATTCAAGGAAATAAGAGAATAGTCTTCTCGCTTTTACCCCCTTAAACAAAGCAGAAGAAAGATAGAAATGCTAATTTAGATATAAGTTTCTCTCTATATACGTATATACTGTAATGCATTTTCTTCTGCAACAATATTATAAGGAGAAATGTAAATGCAACACAACACTACTTTAAGTAACTCGATGGAACAATCCGTCTTATTATTAATTTGGAAGCGCAGAATGATTATTATCCAGGATATCCATTAATTACAAGAGGAATATATTATGGGAGTCGTATGATTTCTGCACAATCAGGAACAGTATTTGTAAATTCTCATTATGAAAAAATCGAAAAAGTATATTCCGTTTGG
This sequence comes from Eubacteriales bacterium, assembly GCA_044425705.1. Taxonomy (GTDB): domain Bacteria; phylum Bacillota; class Clostridia; order Lachnospirales; family Lachnospiraceae; genus JAWXVD01. Next base: position 811 of record JAWXVD010000020.1, read on the forward strand.
ATTTGTACCAATCCACCTAACAAACATGAGAACACAATTACCTCCTACCGAATTTCAGAGGAAACTAAGGTGGGAAAAGTATATCGAAAAAAAGCATTCATTCAGATATAAGAATAAAACTATAAAGTCATTTCATATTCAGAGAAAATATGTTATATTGATTTTAAGAATATGAATTTGAAAGCAGTGATTGGAGGGCAAATTATGATGTATCCATTTATGCAATTAGATGACAATACAGAAATAGTACATTCAGATTATATAATAGAAGCAGATAAAGAATTTGTTAAGGTTTATATTGAAAAGCCAATAGAGGATGGATTCAAAAATATAGTTTGTTATCTTCCTGAGTATCGTTGGGAAAAAAATAACGGTTTTTCAGAAAAAGAAATTGATAAATATCGAGAAATTTTAGAATCCACAGCACATTTAATTATTAGATTTTCAAAAGAAAGGGGATTTGAGAATGCCTCAAATTTTTAAAGTAGGATCCTATGTGATTTATTTCTGGGCAAATGAAGGAGAACCACTGGAACCAATTCATGTTCATATTCACAAAGGTGTTCCAGCTGCTAATACTACAAAGGTATGGATTACACAAAAAGGAAAATGCATTTTATGTAATAATAACTCTAGAATACCGAAGAATGTATTAAGAAATATTATAGATATTATAGAAGCTAGAAGTACAGATATTATTAATAAATGGCGTGAATTTTATGGAGAGATAAGATTCTACTGTTAAGTAATTATAAAAGGGGTGTTACAGAATCAAAGTATTTTATAAAAGAAATTATGAATCATAAATATAAGAAAGCAGTTTTGGCAAATAATTATCACATATATACAGGCGTTGAAGAAAATTCTGATGCAAGCGAGTATATTGAATTTTTGGAAAAAGGGGTATACATTGATCTCCTCACGGTTTATTTATAAATAATTCTTCGTATGGAAACATATTATAATATGTTTCCACTCCAGCAAAATGCTCTTTATAATTTTCTTTTGTCAATAAATTAATTTTCCCCTCCTTGATTCGTTCCAATATAAATGAATTAACATCTTCAGAATAATGAACAGAATCTTTATAATTATCTAAATCTGTTTCAATTCCAAATTCATTCCAGAATGAAAACAAGTGTATATTTTCTTGTTCTAGTATTAAACTTGTCGCATATTCCATGGAATCAAACTTATATTCATATTTATTTAACTGATGTAATTCATCAAAAAAGAAAACACTATATGGTGGATAAAAATAATAAAAATCTATATCTGGATTCTCTTTCGCTATTGTAATTACATTTTGTTCTATATTCTCTTTTATAGTTTGTTTTTTTGATTCATCAAAAACCACAGCTTCTTCTACTTTGGACTCTATTCTTTGATATGTGCTTAAGACATTTTCTAGCCCATATTCAAGCTCATCATTCCAATTGGAATACTCATCAAATGTACTAGATTTTTGGTGTTCCAGCGTTGGTAACAGACCAAGTTCTATAAAGTCTCCAGTCAAAAAATCTTTATTAAATACATATGCTGTATCATTCAAAATATTATTGTCATACAAATAGTTTGGATATTCTTCATACACCAAATAATCCTTATCCGTATCTAGTAAATAAGAATCTAATCCTCTAATTACAACTTCAATTTCTGAATTATATGAAATTGCCCTGGTCAACGCGTCATTTATTTCCTTATAGGATGCTCCTTCAAATGGAATCTTTATTCCATTTACTCCAAATAAGTTATCAAATTCTGAAGTCATAAAATTTTCCGTCATGCAAGTTCCTATGATAATTCCATTATATTCAAAGTTTCGGCTAATACCATCATTTTGATACCTTTGATTTTCTAGTTTATAACTTATCTGTGGCAATGGTTCATGGTAATGAAAATAAGGATCAATCACAAATACCATAGATGCTACACAAAATAAAAGGGTAAAGAAAACACCAAGTAATATTACTATATATTTTTTATATGTATTCAAAATAATCTCCTCTAAAAATTAAAATATAAAAAAGTACTGATACCTGAAAATGAAATAATAGAGTAAAAAAGTAGAAGACTACAAAATAGCGCATTTCGTACTGTAGGTTGAAAAGCCAAAATTTTTTCATTGGTATTTTTACAACAAAGGGTGCCTACTAATACCAATATCATAACAAATAATGCATTTAAACTTCCTAAAGATTCAATATTTGCATAACCATAGTTTACAATATTGCCAAATGAATCTGCAATGATAATTTTTTTTGCCATACCTGTGGAAAAAGCCATTAATCCTACTGAAAAGTTATCTGCTCGGAAAAGTCGTTTCTTTTTATCTGAAAATTGTGGCACTGTTTCGCTATGTAGAACAATTGGTCCAGCTATGAGCTGTGGGAAAAAAGTGACAAATAATGCATATTGTCTAAACAAATATTTTGGTACTTCTTTACGATAGCAGTCTACAATATAACTTAACTGTTGGAATGTAAAAAAGCTAATCCCCAGTGGTAATATAATATTTTGAATAAAAAACTCTGTTTGAAATACCATATTTACAGTTTGTAGGAAAAATCCCATATACTTATAATAAAATAAGATACCTACATTTAAGATAATTCCTATTATCAATAAATATTTTCGATACTTCTCATTGGTTGCCTTTAATAACCATTTTCCAATTGTATAATTGCAGATGATACTAATTAAAATAATTGGTAGGTAACTGAGATTAAAGTAAGCATAAAACCATAGTGACATTAAAATCAAAATGTATTCTGCCAAAACTTCTTTTTTATAATGGTTTAATACATACCATCCCATTAAAACTAAAGGTAAAAATATAAATACAAATATATATGAGTTAAATAACATTCTTATTTCCTCGCTCATTCTTATAATCGCACTTCAATCAGCATATAAATCCACTTGACTTCTGACCTATAATACCATTTTTTGATATAATATTCAATTGGTGTTGAGGGAAAGTGGTTATTTCTGTATTTCTCGATCTAGTGATTGGTAAGATATAAGAAAATATACCTTTCTGAGCTATGAAGGGGGTGCAAATATTGACAAAAGTTTCATGGTGCATTACAGTGATTAATAAGATATATAGGCTTATTTCATGTTATCACATAGAAAAATTTGTAAAAAGACGAAGATAAAATGAGTAGTGGAGGAATATGGTAGTTGCAATGATTCCAATAATTATATTTTGGATACATTACTTTCAAACAGGTGAACTTGCATCACGTTTTCCAATCAGTAGGTGCTATTTATTTGGAGCAACAGGTATAATAGCGATTTGTGTGCATCATCTTGTAACTGCAATTTGTCAACAATAATTGAATAAACTGGAAAATAATGGTATTATAAATTATGTGAGCTAAATTTGAAGAATTAAATTAGACACCTGTACAATTTCACGGATGGAGAAAAGAATGATAAAGCGAATAAAGTACTATATATTAGCACTAGCTACTGCTCTAGCAGTAAATATTAACTTTGATGTAGTTGAAACGGATGTAGTTGGAGAAATGAATTCCATTTTCTTTGTGTTTTATAAATTTATTAATGTTTTTGCACAGGAATTTTCCAATCAAGGTTTTGTTTTAAGCATTATTACAGTAGCTGCATTTGTTTGTTACCGTGAAGCATTTTTAAAGAATAGAATACCGATTGTAAAGAATAGTTGGTGGTTTGCCTTATTTTTATCAATTATGTATAGTGTAGGGCGAATTTATGAATATGGAAATAGCTTAAGTGTAGTATTTTCATCTATATTTAGAGTAATGAAATGGGGAGTATTGGTTGTAGGATTTTATGGCGTCTTTTTATTGGCTGTTAATGGATTTGCTTACTTGGTACAAAGTGATTGGGATATGAAAACTAGAGTAAAGCAGTCTAGATATTATGAACAGCATCCATTTGTTTTTTATTTCTCTATCATTATGCCTATATGGCTTATACATTTGTTATTACGATATCCTGCTGTAATGAGCTATGATAATAGAGCTGCAATGGCGTATTATTTTGGGTTTCAAACATTTTCAGATGTGCAACCTGTGTTTCATACATGGTTATTTGGTAAGTTTATTTCTTTTGGAATGGCTATCAATAGTCCTAATATGGGATTGTTTTTGTTCGTGCTTATGCAAAGTGTTATATTAGCACTTATTTTATCCTATTCATTATGTTTGATGAAAAAATTGCAAGGACCCATTTGGATTCGTGTCACTACATTATGCGTAATCTGTATTGCACCCTATTATACGGGATATATTTCTTTTCCTATTAAGGATATGTTATATATATCCTTCTTTGTGTTGCTCTTAAACTTATTAATGGAGTATATATATCTGCAAGAAAATTTTTGGGACGATAAAAAGATGTTAGGTTTGTTGGTCTTATCTGCAAGTGGTCTATGTTTATTTCGTAATAACGGAATCTATGTGTATAGTGTGACAGGAATCATTTTGATTTTTGGGGCTTTAAAAATATTTTGGAAAAACAGTAAAATTAAAATAGTAAAGACAGTAATAGTTTTAGCACTACCTTTTTTTATTGTAAGTGCTATAAATAACACTATCATACAAGCGTATGATGTACAGGAAGAAAATAGTAAAGAAATGTTTTCCCTTACATATCAACAGATTGCTAGACTCGCAAGAGATTATGAATCAGACATTGCAGAAGAAGACAAAGAGATTATTAGAGCAGTATTAGATTATGACAATTTAGCAATTAATTATAACGAAATGACTGCCGATCCTGTGAAGAGTACTTTTAATTATGGAGCATCTAATGAGCAACTGATCTCTTATCTTCAAGTTTGGATAAAGTATTTTTTTAAGCATCCTTTATGTTATGTGGAGGCTACTTGGAATCAAAATTATTATCTTTTTATGCCAGATATTGATAGCATCATTACCAATAGAGATTGTTGTGTAGGAGAAGAAATAGTAGAAGATATAGGGCTAAATGATTTTGTGAGATTTACAATACCTGAATGTATTGAGGGATTAGAGAGTGTTATGTATTACTGGTATGCATTATTGATTAGCTTACCGATGATAGGTTTATTTAGTAATGTAGCTTTTTACATAATGTTGTTTTTGACAATATTAGTGTTTATGATAAATGATAAGATGAAAAAAGAATGGCTAGTTGCTTTACCATTAATACTGTCTTTTGTGTTTATTATTTTAGCACCGCAGCTTCAGTATCAACCAAGGTATGCATTTCCGATAATATATGGTATCCCATCATTTTTAAATTTTTATATAGTAAGAAGGAAAGAACGGTCGTGTTAATTAGGGCTGATAGGATTTTAACAAATTTACAGAATATTTTTGGATAAGATAAATAAGGGTAAGTAGTGGAGGTAGAAATGGATAAATTATGTATTGTAATTCCTGCATATAATGAAGCACAAAACATTGAAAGAGTGGTAGCGGATTGGCATCCTATTGTGGAACAATATGGTGAAGAAAGTAAACTGATTATTATTGATGATGGAAGTAAGGACGATACTTTTTCTTTGTTAAAAAAGTGTCAGAAAGAATATCCATTACTATATCCCACAACGAAGAAAAATAGTGGTCATGGCGCCACTGTTTTATATGGTTATCATTATGCATTAGAAGATGGGGCAAATTTTGTGTTTCAGACAGATGCAGATGGGCAAACGTTAGCTGAAGAGTTTTCAGCATTTTGGGAATTGCGAAATACATATGATATGGTTATTGGTAATAGATGCAAAAGAGAAGATGGTCTGTCGCGAGTACTGGTTACAAAAATATTGAAAGTGGTTGTGTTATTATGTTTTGGTGTTGTAGTAGAGGATGCTAACACACCATTTAGGTTAATGAAGTCGACTACACTAAAAGAGCAGATAGGCAATGTGCCAAAGGACTTCAATCTTTCCAATGTACTGATTTCAGTTATTTATGCAAAGAAAAAATTAGATGTAAAGTTTCTGCCTATTTCTTTTAGACAAAGGCAAGGTGGTGTGAATTCTATTAACCTACTTAAAATCTCAAAAATTGGAATGAAAGCAATACGAGATTTTAGAATGATAAAAAAAAGCATCTAAATGCAGGTGAAAAAGAAAATGTCTAACGAAGGATGAAGGAAGCGAAATGAGTAAAAAGATATTTTTAAGATATTGTGTAATTGGAATATTTTGTATTATAGTATCAGGAATGATTTCTATGTTAAGTACTTTAAATCCATGGTCTGTTCATATGCCAGATGTTGACTCTGCTGTATGGCTCAGTCGTGGAATTGCAATGAAACAAGGAGCAATTATGTATGTAGATGTTTGGGATCATAAAGGACCTATTTTATTTGTGATTCAATATCTAGGGTTATCTGCAACACCTCACTCTTTCGTGGGAATATGGATATTAGAATGGGTAGCAAACTGTTTGACGGTATTTTTGCTATATAAAATAGCAAGAATAGTTGGTGCCAATACGGCAGTTGCATTGTCTAGTGCTTTCATGTGTATGGTATTGTTATATGGGTTTTACAGCGGTGGCAATTGTGTGGAAATGTGGGCTTTACCATTTATAAATATGGGGTTATATATATTTGTAAAGTATTTTATGACAGAAAAAATAGTTTCTTGGGAAATTATAGTATTAGGAATATGTGCCGTATATACTTTTTTATTGAATGGAAACTTAATTAGTATATGGATGGCATATATTCCTATTGTTTTTATGTTGCTTATCTATCAAAAACAGTGGAAAGAACTAAAAGTATGTGTGATCAGTTTTCTTAGTGGTATACTGATAGCAGTTTTACCGGTTGCTATCACTTTGTTGGTACAAGGGTCAATGATATCTTTTATTGAAATATATTTTGGATTTAATACTACGTATACCAATGGTGTTACATTGATGTCATTTTATTCATCAATTATGAAATTTGCATATTTTAATGATTATTTTGTTTGGGTTCATATCATTTGTGTGATTTATTGGATTGTAAAAGAAAAGGGTAGATTAGGATTAACATTATATTCTCTATGGTTTACTGCAATTGCTTTACTGATGCTCAGTATGAGTGGCAGAGGATATGATCATTATGGAATACAATTAGTGCCGTGTATGATTATTCCAGCCACCATTTGTTTGAAAACTGGATTTATATGGTGTCAGAACAATAAAAACTTTATGGTAGCAGCGGTTATTATTTTTCTGTTTTGGGGAAGATTTGAAGTAGAAGATATGATAACGGACATTCAGTGGACAATGGATACAAGCGTAAATAATTATGGAGCCTGTGGTCAATATGAAGATTACGAAACAATCAACAACTGGACAGGACGCTTTACAGAAGAAGAATTAAAGACAAAAGTATTTGTATATCGGGAAGGGTAAAAAAATAAATGAAATGGTTACAAAAACGAATACAAGGTATCGATGAGAGAACAGCTTCCAGAATTATGATAGTGGTTTTTATAGTTTCACTTTTGCCACTTTTGTTATTGGCAAGGTATTGTTTTCCGCAAGCTGATGACTATACATTCTCAGCAAGGACTCATATGGCATGGATTTCTACAGGTTCTTTATGGGAAGTATTGAAGACAGCTATTCTAGTAGTAGGTGATTATTATATGAAATGGCAAGGTACGTATTTTTCGATTTTTCTGATGACATTGCAACCGGGATTGTTTACAGAAAAACTGTATTGGATTGTGCCGTTTTTTATGATGAGTATTTCCAGTGGTTCTGTACTATTTTTTTGTAAGGTAATTCTACGAGATTGCTTGAAAATATCAAAAGAAAAATATATAATTCTTTCTGTACCGATAATATTTGTGATGATACAACGAATGATAGATGGAATGCAGGCATTTTATTGGTATAATGGGGCGACCCATTATATGACTGTTCAGAGTTTATTGTTTTTTCTTATGGGAATTTTGTTGCAAATGGTATTTGTTAATAATAATAAAAGAATAAAGAGAACGGGAGTCTTAGTTATTTTCTTATCTATTTGTGTTGGTGGAGGAAATTATATTTCCGCTATTTTAGCATTTGTATTTTATATGGCTATTATTTTTTTGACAATTATTACGAAACAGTGGAAAACGGTAAAGGGTAAATTTATCATAAGTGGATTTATATTATTTACAGCTGGATTTCTTTGTAACGCTTTAGCACCAGGAAATGCCACGAGACAAGATATTATAGGAGAACCAGTTTCTCCTATTAAGGCAGTTTTAGTTTCTATTTATTTTGCTGTAGAAAAAATTATAGAATGGAATGAATGGTTATTAATTTTAATAATATTACTATTGATACCAGTAATGTGGAAAGCAGTCTTGAAAGTGGAGTTTCATTTTCCTTATCCCATTATAGTAATTGGGTATTGTTTTGGTATGGTGGCAGCTATGTTTGCACCAAATGTATACACTGGATTAGAATATGGTCCAGGGAGATGTTTGAATATCACTTATATGACGTATGTGTTAGTTTTGTTTTTTAGTGTGTTTTATACAGTTGGCTGGCTAGCAAATCAATTCAAACAACAAGTAAAAGAAGAGTTCATTGAGAACGGCTATGGGAATCATATAAAATGGTATTGGGGGTTGTTAGGAATAGCAGGTATATTTTTTACCATTATGACAGGTGTAGCGGATTATGATTATTTTTTGTCGTCAACAGCAGTTGAAGTAATTGCAAGTGGGGAAGCAGCACAGATAAGAGAAGAATATGAAGAATATTTACAATTATTATTGGATGAGGAGCAAAAAGATATTATCATACACCCATTTACAGTGAAACCAGAGTTACTAACAAGTAATGGTATATCACCATGGCAAGAAGGTGCAAGAGGTTTTTTTCAAAAAGACAGTATTATTGAAGTAGAAAGAACTGTGAAAAATACGGGGGAATAGTGAGGGGAAAATGGGAAATATATTATATTTAGTAGTGCCTTGTTATAATGAAGAAGAAATTTTAGAAGCATCAGCTGACAAATTGAAATGTAAAATGGCTCAACTGATAGAAAGTGGAAAAATAGCATCACAAAGCAAGGTGATGTTTATCAATGATGGCAGTAAGGATAAAACGTGGAGTATTATCTGCCAAAAATGTCATGAAGAGAATATTTTTTCGGGGATTAATCTTTCTCGGAACTTTGGTCATCAGTCTGCTATTCTATCTGGAATGATGGCAGCAAAAGAGGTAGCTGATGTGGTAATCACAATAGATGCTGATTTGCAACAAGATATTGAAGCATTGGATGAGTTCTTAAATAAATATCAGCAAGGCTGCGAAATTGTCTACGGAGTTCGTGAAGATAGAGATAGCGATACTGGATTTAAAAAATGGACAGCCTTATTATATTATAAAATGTTACATATGTTGGGGTGTAAAGTGCTAACTAATCATGCAGATTATCGATTAATGTCAAAAAAGGCACTAGATGCGTTGGGAGAATTTAAGGAAGCTAATTTATTTCTACGTGGATTAATACCCATGCTAGGATTTCAGTCAGATATTGTGTATTTTGAAGTAAAGAAGAGAGAAGCGGGAACATCTAAATATACACTGTCCAAGATGCTTACATTAGCATTAGATGGTATTACATCTCTTAGCATAAAACCCATACGTTTGATTATGGTGTTAGGTTTTTTGATCTGTTGCTTTAGTGGGATTATGGCAGTGGTATGTTTAAATGATTGGTTTCATGGTAGGACGGTACCTGGGTATACCACAAGTATTTTGATTTCTCTGATTTTAGGTGGAGTTACATTACTTTCATTAGGAGTAATTGGTGAATATATAGGAAAGATTTATATGGAGACGAAGGAAAGACCAAGATATATTATTGAATCTGTAATTTGGAATAAAGATTAAGAAAGAATGTAAATGATGAAAACAAGTAGACTAGATAGACATGCAGATGATTTTGGATTAACATTGCAGACAACAATTGACATTACAGATTGTATTATATGTGATAAACTAGATAGTATCAGTGTAGTTCCTAATATGAAACAGTTGTCGCAATGTACAGCATATTGGAATGAAATACAGGAAAAAAGAAGAGCACAGGGGAAAGCGGTGTTGTCCCCTGCTATTTCTGTACATTTGAACTTTGTAGATGGTTGTTCTTTAGAAAAGACTGAAAATGTTAGGTTGTTGGTGAATGATAAGGGAGAATTTATCACCACTTGGGGGAGTTTGTTTAAAAGTTCATTTCTGTATCATAAGAAAAGAAAAGCAATTAAAATGCAGTTGAAACGAGAAATTGTATCTCAGATTGAACGAATCAAAGAATTGTTTCCTAATCAAAAACAATTACGGATTGATAGCCATCAACATACCCATATGATTCCTATTGTAGCAGAATCCTTGATAGAGGTAATTGATGAACAAGAGTATCAAGTGGAATTTGTAAGAGTATCTAGAGAACCTTTGATGCCATTCTTAAAAACTTTTAGTTTATATCCTACCTTTAAACCAATTAATCTAGTAAAAAATATTATTTTGAATCTATTAGCATTCCAACTAGAAAAGAAATTAAAAAAGAGGAATATTTCGTATTATCTGTTGTGGGGGCTTTTGATGAGCGGTCATATGGATGAAATGAGAATCACAAAAATCATGCCAGTTATGTTTGCATATCTAGAGAGAAAAGGTAAGAAGCTAGAACTTTTATTTCATCCAGGAACAGCTACAAAAGAAGAAATTCAAGAGGAGTATATGAATCCAGATGCAATTTCCTTTTATTTGGGAGAAGGTCGGAAGATAGAATATCATGGAGTTATGAATTTAGAGTGTTCATCATTAAAATAATATTTTCAACGGATAAGTAAAGAGGATAAAATCTATTACAATGGAGAAAGGCAGAAAAACAGAATGAAACAATTACAGAAGCTGAAATGGAAGATAGATGAGAAACTAGTAGTGAAAATAATAATTATTTTATTTATTATTTCTTTGATTCCATTATTTTTATTAGCAAAATACTGTTTTCCACAGGCAGATGATTATTCATTTGCAGCAGGGACTCATGTGGCATGGGTGGCGACAGGTTCTTTATGGGAAGTTATGAAAGCTGCCATTGAAAAGGTAGAATTTTGCTATATGCAATGGCAAGGGACGTATTTTTCGATTTTTTTGATGACCTTACAACCTGCTGTATTTTCTGAAAAATTATATTGTATTGTGCCCTTTCTTATGTTTGGAGCCATGATTAGTTCTATATATTTTCTATATAAAGTAATTCTTATGGATTGTTTAGAGGTTACAAAAGAAAAAACAATGATGATTGCACTTCCTATTATTTTTCTCATTATACAAAGAATGGTGGAGGGAACACAGGCCTTCTATTGGTATAATGGGGCGGTGCATTATATGCTCTTGCAAAGTCTTACTTTTCTGTTAGTAGGAATTTTAATACAAATAGTATGCGGGAAAAATCAAAAACAAAAGATTTCTAAAGTGATTGCGATTTTAATTTTGTCGTTTTGTATGGGTGGAGGTAATTATATTTCAGCTATTTTTTGTTTTGTTTGTTATCTAGGGATACTTACAATTTCTTTTTTAAAAAAACAGTTCCGAACACTATATGGAAAAGCAGTAGTAGGGGGATTTTTTGTTTTCGTGATTGGTTTTGCATGTAATGTGTTGGCACCAGGGAATACGGTGCGACAGTCAAGTATCGGAGAGACGGCTTCACCAGTGAAAGCGATTTTAATTTCTATTTATTATTTTGGAGAGAAAATGCTAGAGTGGAATGAGTGGTTACTAATCTTTATATTTTTATCACTCATACCCGTTATTTGGAAAATAGTAATGGAGACAAAATTTGATTTTCCTTATCCAGTGATAGTCATAAGTTACAGTTTAGGGATGGTTGCAGCCATGTTTACACCGAATGTTTATACTTCACTTTCAGTGGGAGCGGATAGAATTTTAAACATTATTTATATGACCTATGTAATTGTGATATTCATTTCTGTCTTTTACGCAATGGGATGGTTGGCAAACCAGATGAAGAAAAGCGCATCTTATAGAGAACATCCTATAGAGAAGAGCTATGGGAAAAGCACAAAATTATATTGGGGAGCTCTTTGTGGAGTCAGTATTTTTTTTATGACATTGGTATTAATGGTAGAACAGGATTATTTAAATACAGTAACAGCAATAGAAGTACTGATAAGTGGAGATGCAAAAGAATTAGAAGAGCAATATGAAATGAATTTAGAAAAATTACAAGATCCAAATCAAAGGGAAGTGGAGATTATGCAATTTACCATTAGACCAAAACTGTTAACTTCTACAAGTATTTCTGAGTGGGAGGAAGCTATTCGATTGTTTTATGAAAAAGAATCAGTAACCTTTGTAATCAAGGAGGAGTAAGAGGACTTGTAATTTTAAAAACATAGAGGGGAAGTGTATTCATTACAAATGAAAAATAAATTTATGGATAAAATAAAGAAGTATTTTAATGAAAAAATGTTAATGTTAGTAGCAATAGGTGTATTTTTCGTAAGTCTATTACCAATATTCTATTTGGCATTCTTTAACTATGCAACAGGAGATGATTATGGGTATGGAGCAAAAACACATATTGCATGGGAAAATACACACTCCTTTATAGAGGTTTGTAAAGCCATGGGGGAAACGGTAGCACATTACTATTATGGATGGCAAGGGACATGGTTTTCTATTGCATTATTTTCTTTACAACCAGAGGTGTTTTCGCCAAAAGCTTATGTTATAGTTCCTTTTTTGATGGTAGGGATTCTAACCGCAGTCCATTGGTTGTTATTTGATGAAATATTTGTGAAAATATTAAAATCATCTATGGTACATGTGTGTATATTGTGTAGCATATTTCTATGCCTAATGATTCAGTTCATTCCACATCCTACATCAGGTATTTTCTGGTATAATGGTGCAGCACATTATATCATTCCATATGGAATGGCAATAACAGCAATTACAATGACAATTAAATATATACGAATCTTAAAAACAAGATTTTTAATAGCAGCTATTGTTCTAATGACTTTGTTAGGAGGAACCAATTATTTGGCTGTTTTGTTAGCGCCTTTATTAATCATACCATTAATAATTATATTTATGAAAAAAGATAAAAAAATCAAATTCTTATGGATTGCGATTGTTTTGGAGTTTATAGGTCTTTACATTAGTATGCTGTCACCAGGCAATACGATAAGGGCAGGAGAAGATTTTGGCTTTTCTATTTCCTTGGCTTTCTTGACGATTATACAGTCGATAGAGGCTGGCATCCTTCAAGTTGGTACGTATTGTATAGAAAAACATATCTGTGTAGTATTTTTACTGGCATTGGTTTTAATTGTGGGAGAAATGATACTACAGAGCAAAGTTCTTGAACAATTAGTAGTTAATCAGAAAAAATATTTTAGATATCCGTTATTTGTGGTTGTATATTTTCTAGGAGTGTATTGTGCTATGTTTGCACCAGGCATTTATGCAGGCACAGAACTTTCGGGAGGTGTTCCTAACACTATATTCCAAGTGTTTTTGCTTATGGTTTTAGCCAGTGAAGTGTATATATTGGGGTGGGTGAAAGAAAAGGGATGGAATATTAACAATACAGAAAAAAGAAAAACACTAATTTGGGGAACGATTGCGTTTATTTGTATGATTGTCATAGTCATTGGAAGAAGCAGTATAAAAGATACTACTTTTTATAACTGCTTGACTTACATAACAAGTGGACAGGCGGATGATTATAAAATGCAGATGGAAGAACGGTTTGCAGTATTATTAGATGATAGTATTCAAAATGCAGAGGTGCCTATGATTAATGATGTGCAAGGACCGCTTATGCATATGCCGTCAACAGACAATCCAGAAGATTGGTCCAACGTTGTTTCGAGAGAGTTTTATCAAAAGGAAAGTGTTGTGGCGGTATCGAAATAAAAAAGCGTGGAAACATCAAGAAAACTTCACAAAACATTAGTAAAATAGATTGCGTAATAGATAGAATGGTACAAGTGTCATCATTTGTATTAACCTTATCTATAGGCAATCTATTTTGTTGTAAAAAATGAATTGACGTGGAGGAAGCAAATGAACCAATTGGCTATAGTGATACCTTGTTATAATGAAGAAGAAGTACTACTTGATTCGGTAGGAAAATTATTACAGATATTAGATAATTTAAAACAAAATAATAAAATTCACGTAGACAGTTATCTTTTCTTAGTCGATGATGGAAGCAAGGATAAAACTTGGGAATTAATCTGTCGCTGGAATGAAAAAAATCCATTCGTGAAAGGTTTAAAATTAGCAAAAAATGTAGGACACCAAAATGCACTGACTGCAGGTTTATTAGCAGTTTTGCAGCATTGTGATATGAGTGTGTCCATAGATGCTGATTTACAAGATGATATTACTGCGATAGAAAAAATGGTAGATAAATTTTTAGAAGGTAAAGATATTGTATATGGTGTGCGTAATGATAGGAATACAGATACTTTTTTGAAGCGTTTTACAGCCCAGTCTTTTTATTGGATAATGGGGCGGCTAGGAGTGAAGACCATATATAATCATGCCGACTTCCGATTAATGTCTAAGCGTGCATTGGAAGAATTTGCTAAGTATGAAGAGTCTAATTTGTTTTTAAGAGGAATTGTAACTACAATAGGGTATGAAACAGATATTGTCTATTATAAGAGAAATAAACGGTTAGCGGGACAATCCAAGTATCCCCTAGGAAAAATGATATCATTTGCCTTTGATGGGATTACCTCGTTTAGTATTAAGCCAATTAATTTGATTACAATATTGGGGATTATCATGATGATAGGTAGCGTGTCTTGTGCTATTTATGCCTTAGAAGCTTACTGGGCAGAACAAGTGGTAGCAGGATGGACCTCACTTATCTTATCGGTATGGTTTATTGGAGGAGTGCAGTTATTAGCGATAGGATTAATCGGGCAGTACATAGGTAAAATTTATATGGAGGTAAAACATCGTCCCAGATATCACATTGATATCAATTTATTAGAGTAATATGAGTAATAAAAAGCAAAAGAGGTACCATAATGACATTTGATTTATTACTCAATTTAAAAAAGAAATTAAAAAAGCAATATAGTATTTGTTTTATTACAGGTATAATAATCGGATTCATTACCCATGGGTATATGCTTATGAATAAGTTACCTAACTGGGACGATGTGTATAATGTGAATAGTTATGGAAGTGGTGCATTTATTGGCAGATGGTTATTGCCTATATTGCACCCTTTTGGCGGTTCTTTAAGTGTGCCTGCGGTTCATGGATTTTTAGCCATTGTGTTTCTATCCTTATCGGCTTGCATGGTTTTAGCAATGCTTGATTTAAAGAGTGTAACAGCAGCAGTTCTAGTACCTATGTTAATGGTCACGTTTCCAAGTGTAGCTAGTACAATGACGTTTATGTTTACCATACATGTATACGGCTTATCGATTTTCATGATTACACTTGCAGTCTATTTGCTCCGAATTTATAAGTTTGGAGGAATTCTTAGCGGTATCTTGTTAATCTGTAGTATGGGAATTTATCAAAGTTATATTAGTATCGCCATTGCATTGATTCTGATGGGATTGATATTAGATTGCATTCGAGGAAAAGAAGTTACAAAAATATTCAAACATGGAATCATGAGTGCCGTTGTACTAGGAATTAGTACGATGGCTTATATTAGGTTATGCTACTTGATTTACCCTAATTTGGGAAATGAAACCTATGCAGGGGTTGGAGATATGGGCGAAATTAGTTTCAGTAGATTACCAGTATTAATAGCGAGATGTTACAATAGAGTATTAGAATATTTTATCTATAATCCTTTTGAATTTGTGACGCCTTTGATGTGGGTGATGAATATAGCTACTTGTATATTAGCTGTTGGATTATTTATATATTTAATAATAGCAAGAAAACTTTACAAAAATAAATTAAGCTGTGCCTTATCATGTTTATTCTGTTTCTTTATGCCATTGGCCGTTGCATTTGTATATTTCATGGCACCTGATGCACCTCATTCTATGTTAATGTTATATGCCTATGTGATGGTGTATATACTAGTAATAGGATTGTTGGAATGCTGTATAAACCATTGGCAAGTGAAACGATGGTGTAAACAATGGAAGGTTTCAGTGGCGAAGACGACAGTTTTAGTAACAGTTTTAGTTATGTTTTTATCATGCTACTCCAACTATTTAATCAGCAATACATCTTATTTGAGAATGGATTTAGCATATGAGAGAGTATCATCATATTACAACAGGATTATTGCTAGTGTAGAAAGTCAAGAAGGATTTGAAAACGGTGACAGGATTGCAATATATGGAGAATTTCATTACGCAACGAATCCTAGCCCTATAGAGGCAACGATAGAAGGCACAGAAGGACTACGAGATTTATCAGGTGTTGCTTTTGAAAATGGTTTACTTACTTCGGGAGTTAGAAACAGTTTTATAGAAACCTATCTAGGTATTGACATGGGAGAGATTTCTTTAGAGGAACAGGAAGAAATTATGGAATCGAAAGAATACCAGGAGATGGAAATTTACCCAACAGAGGGAGCCATTCAGAAGATTGGAGATGTATGGGTTGTAAAGGTTTGTGAATAGAGAAAAATGGTAATTTCAAAAGATTGAGATGAATGTAGAAGATAGTGATAAAGTGGGAGATGAACGATGGTAGTTGTTTTATTAACATGGATTTATTATGCAGTTATTTTATTTATATTAGGTGTAGGAGTATTAAAGGCTCTACAAATTGGAACGAAAGAAAAATTTTCTATTAGTTTTAATAAGGGAATTGTAGCGGGTGTTGTGGTAACAACGGTATATGCACAGATATTTAGTGTGTTTTATAAGGTATCTTTTATTGCCCATATGATAATGGTTTTAGTGGCAATTATTTTGTTGATCAAATTTAAAAAAGAATTTGTGGCATATGGAAAGCAAGTATATGGATTTATTGGTACTTGGGATTGTCTCTATTGGGCAGTGCTAGTATTGGCATTTGCGTTTTTTACATCCAGAGGAACCTTCCATGCGGATACTTTGATTTATCATGCAGGAGCAGTACAATGGATTGAAGAGTATGGTATTGTAAAAGGACTAGCTAATTTACAATTACACTTTGGATATAATAGTGCATATTTTGCCTTTGTGGCACTATTTAGCCTGAAGTTTTTGACAGGTGTCTCATTACATACTACCACCGGATTTATAGCATGTGTATTTTGCTTATGGGCATGTCATAAATTAAAATACAGAAATAAAGAGAGACACATTACCACTTTATGTAGTGCAGCTATGTTATTATATGCACTCATCAATGTAACAGGATTTATGTCACCAGCATCAGACTATGTTACAAACTTTACAGCTATTTATATTGTTACTAGATGGGTAGAGCTATGGGAAAATGGAAATAAAAAGATTGAAGAATATGCAGCTCTCTGCTTAGCTTGTGTATATCTCTTGACGCTTAAAGTTTCAGGTGGAGCATTGGCCTTAATTGTTCTATATCCTGCTGTTGTATTAATTAAAAATAAAGAGTGGAAAAAAATAGCAATATATATAGGAAGTGGATTAGTGATTTTATTACCATTTTTGATTCGTAATATTATTATTTCAGGTTGGCTAATTTATCCATTTAATGCCATAGATTTATTTGATGTAGATTGGAAAGTGCCAGAGTTCAAGGTGATTAATGACTCTAATCAAATTCAAGTATGGGGGAAATGTTTATATGATGTAACATTGGCAGATATGTCGCTTCTTGAGTGGTTTCCGATTTGGTGGGAAGAACAGCCAAGGTATAATATGATGCTTATTTTGGGAAATGTGTTAGCTGTATTGTTGTTGGGAGTAACCTGTATTCGAAATATGAAAATCAATAAGAAACTAGATTTAGCCTTTGTTAGTTTAGTTTTAGGGGTGATTGCCAGTGGATTACTTTGGTTCTTTATGGCGCCATTTGTACGCTACGGCTTAGCATATTTACTTGTATTTCCAGCTATTGCAGTTGGAGAAGCATTGAGAAATGAATATAATAAGCAGGGTGTGCTAAAAGTAGCTAATTTCTATATGACACTTTGTATTTTTGTATGTATTACACCCATGATAGATCAATATGTAAAGGATGCAGGTGTAGTTATCAAGCAAAGGATTTTAGAACCATATTATATTGTACAAATGCCCTATGAAGTGGCAGAATTAAAAACTTTTGAAGTGGATGGTGTTACCTTCTATACACCAGAATCTGGAGAATCTCTTGGTTATGCACCGCTCCCATCAACGGCATATGCTTTTATGATGGAAGAAAGTCAGCTGAGAGGTGATAGTTTTGAGGATGGATTCCAGTCTATATTTTAGAGGTTGTTACATTTCACACCCACACTACGTGTGGGCGTGAAATGTAACTAGAGCTTCCCTTTTGTCTAATAAAAACAGAAAATTGGGTATCAGCCATATGGCACTTAAGGGTAAGACACGGGTAGAGGCAGTTGTTTAACAAGATTAAACAACTGCCTCAATTAACGTCTTACCACCAACCTCAATGTGCTTTACGCCTACTTCTTTATGCTGATTAAAATTGAAGCTTAAAAGATATCCTTTCTCTAAATGGTAATAGTCTAAATATTCCGTGAGCTGCTGTTCGCCACGAGTGTTGTATTCATCTCCATGCCATATCTTCATTTCGATAATATACTGCTTACCACGGTAATCAATGATAATATCTGTCCTTCTCATATCCCTAGTCTGGGCTTCGATGTAGTAGTTACCAACACCATTGATAATTGGTTTTAGGTAGAGTAAGAAATATTTTCGACCTTCTTCCTCCTTGAAAGCCTGTGACCTATTACCGTAGATATCATTAAAATGTTGTGCAAACTTTTCGAGAATTCGTTCCATGTGCAATTCGTCATTGTTAATAAATTGGTTTTTATTTTGGAATGCCATACTGTATATTTCATTGCTTACAAATTCTTGAGAAATAAAATAGTTATATAATCTTGTTTCATAAATGCGGTTTGAAATAGTCAGAACACCATTGTTATTTTTTGCAAAACCAAACATCATGATGATGTTCATAAAATCAATATCTGGATTGTATGATATGGTTTTTCCTGAAAATAGCAAAGTATATACAAACCCTTCCACAACCTTATAATCTGTAATTTTACGAATCAGTGAATCAAACAAGGTGCTTTTTTCATCTAATATTAGTTTAATCGCTTGTAGGATTCCTTCTTTTGTCCATGCAGATTCCTTCGTTGGAAATTGTTCTGTTCCTACTATGATTTCATCTATCAATTTGCAAATACGAGATACTAAACAAGGATATCCAGCAGTGTAGTCATAAATAAGAGTAGAGATTTCATCCATATCCATTCCTGTCTTATAGTCTTCTTCATAATCACTAAGCATTCTGGTAATATCACTAGCTGAAAAATTCATACTAATATTAAAATCTGCAGCAATATTCCAAGGGCTATTCTTTCTCGACGGTTCATCAGGGTGTATTTTCATTTTCAAGTTTTTAATATCATAGACGCCTGCTAAAATTACACTGTGGAAGGTTGGTAAAACTTTTCGATCTAAATAATAATTTCTTAATTGTGATAGGAAATCTAAAAAGACTTGATTATTGGATGCATTGTCCACCTCATCTATGAGCATCACCACAGGCTTGTCAGCATTTCCACAACAGTCACTTAGAAAATCAAACAAATCAGAAAGACTACTGTTTTTTTCTTCCACTATTTGTTCGAACTTCACACGATCTTTAGCTACAAAGTCAGGATGATTTTTTAACAAGATACGTGCAAAAATAGCTGTAAAGTTTTCTTCTGATTGAAAATCCTTACCACTAAACCGCTGAAAGTCTAAACTTACCACAAGGTAATCATGATGTAAAAAACGTGCTAACTCTTTCAATGTAGTGGTTTTACCATACTGCCTAGCTTTCGTAATGGTGAAGTATTTTCTGGCATCTATTAATTTTTTTATCTCTTTACAGCGTTTTTCCAAATCAACCATATAATGTTCTTCTGGAAAACATACACCTTCTGTATTAAAATGTTTTCTTATTTTTACATCATTCATTATGAGAGCCCCTTTCTTATGACCTTATCAAGAACCATTTAAACAACTGCTTCAATCAACGTCTTACCACCAACCTCAATGTGCTTTACTCCAACTTCTTTATGCTGATTAAAATTAAAGCTTAACAGGTACCCTTTCTCTAAATGGTAATAGTCTAAATACTCGGTGAGTTGTTGTTCACCGCGAGTGTTATATTCTTCCCCATGCCAAATCTTCATTTCAACAATATACTGCTTACCACGATAATCGATGATAATATCTGTCCTCCTCATATCCCTAGTTTGGGCTTCAATGTAGTAGTTCCCAACACCATTGATAATTGGCTTTAGGTAGAGCAAGAAAAATTTTCGCCCTTCTTCCTCCTTGAAAGCCTGTGATTTATTTCCGTAGATATCATTAAAATGTTGCACAAACTTTTCGAGAATTCGTTCCATGTGCAACTGGTCATTGTTAATAAATTGGTTTTTATTTTGAGATGCCACACCGTATATTTCATTGCTTACAAATTCTTGAGAAATAAAATAGTTATATAATCTTGTTTCAAAAATGCGGTTTGAAATAGTCAGAACACCATTGTTGTTTTTTGCAAAACCAAACATCATGATGATGTTCATAAAATCATTATCTGGATTGTATGATATGGTTTTCCCAGAAAACAGTAAAGCACATACAAATTCCTTCACAATTTCAAAATCTGTAATTTTATGAATTAGTGAATCGAACAATGTACTTTTTTCGTCTAACACTAGTTTGACTGCAAGTAGGACACCCTCTTTTGTCCATGCAGATTCCTTTGTTGGAAATTGTTTTGTTCCTACTATGATTTCATCTATCAATTTGCAAATACGAGATACTAAAAATGGATAGCCAGCAGTGTAGTCATAAATAAGAGTAGAGAGTTCTTCTATATCCATTCCTGTCCTATAGTCTTCTTCATAATCGCTAAGCATTCCAGTAATATCACTAGCTGAAAAATTCATACTAATATTAAAATCCGCAGCAATATTCCAAGGGCTATTCTTTCTCGACGGTTCGTCAGGGTGTATTTTCATTTTCAAGTTTTTAATGTCATAGACACTTGCTAGAATCACACTGTGGAAGGTTGCTCTGATGTCACGTTTCAAATAATATGCACGAAGCTGTGATAAAAAATCTAAAAACACTTGATTATTTGAGGCATTGTCAACTTCATCTATCAGTAATACAATAGGTTTCTTAGAATTTTCACATAATTTGTTTAATATTTGAAACAAGCTAGATAATCTTTGATTTTGATTGTTGACAAACGAAATAAGTGCACCTTGTACCGAACTAATATAATCAGGATACGTGCTTAAAATGTTTTCAGCAAAAACAGTAGAAAATACCTGCTCATTTCTAAAATCTTCCGAGCTATACTCTTGAAAATCGAGACTGAACACAATGTATTCATCAGATATATAATCGGCTAATGCGGCTAAGGTAGTGGTTTTACCATACTGCCTAGCTTTCGTAATGGTGAAGTATTTTCTGGCATCTATTAATTTTTTGATCTCTTTACAGCGTTCTTGCAAATCAACCATGTAATGTTCTTCTGGAAAACATATACCTTCTGTATTAAAATGCTTCGTTGTTCTCACATTACTCATTCTTAATACTCCTCTATAAAATAATGTTACTAGCTATTTTTAGTATACAAAGTAACGGAAGAGATAGCAATATATTTTTTATAATTAAATAAATAGCATCTATCAATGTGTTACAGTTCACCCGTGACCTGTAACGATATAAAAATAGAATTAAACTAGTGGTTTAATGCAAGATAAGGTCACACCTGATATACTATTAGTGTATAAATTAATAGGTTTAACCATTAAGGTGGCCGATGCAGAAAGTGGGGATTCTTTATGATATATCAAAATGTTGAAATGACAAAATTTAGGGAGAAAGAGGATGAGTCTCGTCATTATTTATCAAGGAGAAATCGAGTGATTTTTTTAGATATAGACGGAGTAATTCAGGCATATTTTGATTTTAGATACAGTGGAGCCATGTATATTGAAGCAGTGTTCCATTAAAAAGTATTTAGAGGCACATCCTGAAATAGATGAGTATATGGTGATAGATGATGATCGATATTTGGTTTGTCATATCGGATGTCGACAAGTGTTAACTAAGAATTTAATATCCAATGAAGCAGGTGATCTTCCCATTATATGTAAATGGATTGAATTAGAAAAATTGGATGAGAAATACAGCGATATATTTAGATATCATATGACAAAATATAATCCTAAAAAAACAGATTGCTGGTTTGATTTTGATTTAAATGATGATGTTTCTTTTACGATTCCAGGTAAGGGATGTTTCAAAGATATTGGATTCGAAAGTGTAGATTTATCAAAAGAAGCTACGCAGATGTTAGTGAACTATATTAATTCAAACCATCTTGGTGAGTCAAGTTTACAGTAGGTATGGAAAAAAATGAATTGCTATTTCACTAGTTATTTTTTATAATTAAGTAAATGGAAGGAAATGTAACTTCAAAGCATACGTAACTTCAAAGCAATGTAACCATCCAAATCATTTTTTTATAGAAAAGGAGCGTGAAGCTATGAAATATAAACCATTGCCAATAGGCATTGAAAATTTTGAAAAAATGATAGAACAAAAATATTATTATGTAGATAAAACATTACTCATACAAAAGCTGTTAGATCACAGAGCCGAGGTTACTTTATTTACTAGACCACGCCGCTTCGGGAAAAGCCTTAACCTAAGCATGCTCCAATGTTTCTTTGAAAAAACAGAAAAAGAGAGAAACCATCTGTTTCATGGATTAAAAATAGGAGAGGCAGGAAATGAATACAGAGAACATATGGGAAAATATCCAGTGATTAAGCTTAGCTTTAAAGAAGCAAAGAAACTTAACTTTTCTTCTTCGGCGAAACAAGTAGCATTGTCCATTGAGAAGGAATTTAACCGTCATAAAGAATTGTTAAATAAGTATCCATTTGAACAGTGGGAAATAGATAAATATGAAAAGATAATGCGTGGAGAAGCGAACATAGATTTATACACGGAATCTGTGGAATTTCTGACTTGGTGCTTAGAAAAAGCTTACAGTGAAAAAGTCATTGTTTTAATAGATGAATATGATGTGCCCATAGAGAATGCCCATTTCAAAGGATTTTATGAAGAAATGGTAGACTTTATTAGAGGTATATTAAGTGTTGCATTAAAGGGAAATTCTTCTCTAGCTATGGGGATTATGACAGGGTGCTTGAGAATCAGTAAAGAAAGCATTTTCACAGGGCTCAATAATCCTGAAATCATTTCCATTGAAAATAAAGAATATGGCGAATATTTTGGATTTACAGAGATAGAAGTGGAAGAAATGCTGAATTACTATGAAAAATCACATCATATGGAACAGATTAAGCAGTGGTATAATGGATATCTGTTTGGAGCAACACAGGTGTATAATCCATGGAGTTTAATTAATCATATGAAGAACTTGTTGGTAAATGATGCAGAAATGCCAAAACCATATTGGGCTAACACAAGTTCCAATAACATTGTAAAGGAATTGTTAGAGCGAAGCGATGCCACAACGAAAACAGAGCTAGAAGAGTTGATGGCAGGTGGAACCATAAAAAAACAAATCCATGAGGATATCACCTATGCAGATATTTATGCAAGTATGGATAATTTGTGGAATTTTCTATATTTTACAGGATATTTAAAGAAGATATCAGAGGAAACGAAAGATGATACTGCCGATGCTATTTTGCAAATTCCAAATAAGGAAATAGCGTATATTTATAAAAATCATGTTACAGGATGGGTTAAAAAACAAATAGAACAAGAGGATTTCACTAAATTATATGAAGCCACTTTAACGGGTGATACAGCGACTATGGAACAAGAGATAGGACGTATTTTGTGGGAAACAGTGAGTTACTATGATACTGCCAATTCTAAGGCAGGGGAAAGCTTTTATCATGGATTATTAGTAGGGATATATGCAGGATTAAAAGATTATCAAATGCTATCAAATAGAGAAAGTGGAAATGGCCGTCCAGACTTTATAATCAAGGGTCCGAGCTATAAAAGAAAAGCCTACATCTTTGAATTTAAAATCGCAGAAAAGCCATTAAAATTAAAAGAAGCCGCCATGGAAGCCTTAGAACAAATTGCAGAGCGAGAATATAGAGAAGGACTGTTAGCAGAAGGATATGACGATATCACCGTGTACGGGGTAGGATTTTTTAAGAAGAATTGTCGGGTGAGAACATGAGGCCAGTGAGCCAAAGATTTAACACAGAAGAAAAGGGAGGGCATAATGTAGTCAAAACCACATTATGTCCTCCTTTTTGTCATGAATCGACTAATGGGAATACATTGACCTTATCAAGAACCATTTAAACAACTGCTTCGATTAATGTTTTACCACCAACCTCAATGCGCTTTACTCCAACTTCTTTATGCTGATTAAAATTAAAGCTTAACAGGTACCCTTTCTCTAAATGGTAATAGTCTAAATATTCAGTGAGCTGCTGTTCGCCACGGGTATTGTATTCATCTCTATGCCATATCTTCATTTCGATAATATACTGCTTACCACGGTAATCGATGATAATATCTGTCCTTTGCATATCCCTAGTCTGGGCTTCAATGTAGTAGTTCCCAACACCATTGATAATTGGCTTTAGGTAGAGCAAGAAAAATTTTCGCCCTTCTTCCTCCTTGAAAGCCTGTGATTTATTTCCGTAGATATCATTAAAATGTTGCACAAACTTTTCGAGAATTCGTTCCATGTGCAACTGGTCATTGTGAATAAATTGGTTTTTATTTTGGAAGGCGTGCAAATACGTATCGTTTTCATCCATTTCATCGGATAAAAACTGCTCATATAAAATAATTTCGAAAATACGGTTAGCGATTGCTACAAGTCCATTTTTATTTTTTATAAATCCAAACATTTCCCCAGTTTGAATAGAGTCATTTCGTATGTTGTATGTCCTGCTTTGTCCCTCAAATAAAAGAGAATAAACCATCTTTCGTATTTTTTCATAATCGTATAGTTTATGAATTAGTGAATCAAAAAGTGCGTTTTGCTCATTTAACAATAATTTAATCGCTTGTAGGATTCCCTCTTTTGTCCATGCAGATGCTTTCGTTGGAAATTGTTCTGTTCCTACTATGATTTCATCTATTAATTTGCAAATACGAGATACTAAGAAAGGATATCCAGCAGTGTAGTCATAAATAAGAGTAGAGATTTCATCCATATCCATTCCAGTCCTATAGTCTTCTTCATAATCGCTAAGCATTCTGGCAATATCATTAGTTGAAAAATTCATATTAACATTAAAATCAGCTGCAATATTCCAAGGGATATTCTTTCTCGATGGTTCATCAGGGTGTATTTTCATTTTCAAGTTTTTAATGTCATATACACCTGCTAGAATTACACTGTGGAAGGTGGCCCTGATACCACGTTTCAAATAATATGCACGAAGCTGTGATAAAAAATCTAAAAACACTTGGTTATTTGAAGCATTGTCAACTTCATCTATCAGTAATACAATAGGCTTCGCAGAATTCTCACATAGTTTGCTTAATATTTGAAACAAGCTAGATAATCTTGGATTTTGATGATTGACAAACGAAATAAGTGCATCCTGTACCGAACTAATATAATCGGGATACGTGCTTAAAATGTTTTCAGCAAAAACAGTAGAAAATACCTGCTCATTCTTAAAATCTTCCGTACTAAACTCTTGAAAATCAAGACTGAACACAAT
Source organism: Eubacteriales bacterium (assembly GCA_044425705.1). GTDB lineage: Bacteria > Bacillota > Clostridia > Lachnospirales > Lachnospiraceae > JAWXVD01. Next base: position 26,728 of record JAWXVD010000020.1, read on the forward strand.
ATATTCATCAGATATATAATCGGCTAATGCGGCTAATGTAGTGGTTTTACCATACTGCCTTGCTTTCGTAATGGTGAAGTATTTTCTGGCATCTATTAATTTTTTGATCTCTTTACAGCGTTCTTGCAAATCAACCATGTAATGTTCTTCTGGAAAACATACACCTTCTGTATTAAAGTGTTTTCTTATTTTTACAATGCTCATTGTTAATATTCCTCCATAAAAACATAGTATCGGATTCCCAATACTACGTCAATGACTGTGTCGGTTTTTCCGCAATATAACTTGCTTTCTAGGGTGCTATCGTTTAATATAGTTACATGAGGCTTTTGAGTTGATGAAAAAAGTTGTTAAAAAAGTGAGGACAAGAGTATGAAAATAGCAGTAGCAGGAACAGGATATGTAGGATTAGTAGCTGGTGTTTGTTTTGCGGAAGTAGGACACCATGTGACTTGTGTGGATATAGATGAGAATAAAGTGAAATTAATGGAAAGTGGTGTGTCACCGATCTATGAAGATGGATTAGAGGAGTTGATGCAGAAAAATAATGCAACAGGCAGACTGCATTATACCACAGATTATAAAAATGCTTACAAAGATGCAGATGCCATTTTCATTGGTGTGGGTACTCCAGAGATGCCTGATGGAAATGCTAATTTAAGTTATATTGCAACAGTTTGTAGACAGATTGCAGAATCCGTGGAGAAGGATTGTTTAGTGGTTGTAAAATCTACGGTTCCAATCGGTACCAATGATAAAGTAGAACAATTTATCAAAGATTTTTTGATTCATGATGTAAAGATAGAGGTGGCTTCTAACCCGGAATTTTTGGCACAGGGTACAGCGGTTAGAGATACTTTACACGCTGCACGTATTATTATCGGTACCCAGTCTAAAGAGGCAGAGGCGAAAATGAAAGCGATTTATGAACCATTTAACCTACCGATTGTATCGGTTAAGAGACGTTCAGCGGAAATGATTAAGTATGCATGTAATGATTTCTTAGCCCTTAAGATTTCTTATATGAATGATATCGCGAATCTTTGTGAGCTTGTAGGGGCAGACATTGAAGATGTAGCAAAGGGCATGAGCTTTGATGCACGTATTGGCGACAAGTTCTTAAATGCAGGTATTGGTTTTGGGGGTAGTTGCTTCCCGAAAGATACAAAGGCTTTGAAATTCCTTGCAAAACAGCAGGGTTATGAATTAAAGACAGTAGAGGCTTGTGTAGAAGTGAATACCAGACAAAAAACACGTCTCTTTGAAAAAGCAAAAGATAGAATGATTACCTTTAATGGATTAAAGGTAGCAGTATTAGGACTCACCTTTAAGGCAGGTACCGATGATTTAAGAGAAGCTCCATCTTCTGAAAATATCAAATTATTGTTGGCTAGAGGGGCAGAAATCTACGCCTATGATCCAGCAGGGGAAACTAGAGCAAAAATGGAGTTTCCAGAAGGGCAGAATGGTCCTGGTGTGATGCATTACGTTGATACACCACAGGAAGCATTGAGGGAAGCGAATATTTGTTTTATCTTTACAGAATGGCCAGAAATTAAAGGTGTAAAAATAGAAGAATATAAACAATTAATGAGAATTCCATTGGTATATGATGGTAGAAATCTTTATAAGGTAGATGAAATGAAAGATGCTGGTGTGGAGTATTACAGCATCGGTAGATAGATAAAGAATGGATAGCTATAGAAAGATAGTTATATAAGAGATAGTTATATAAGAGATTATATAGGTCATGTGTGAACAGAAACATGTTGCCATGTAAAAGTTAGGAGAACCACAATGCAAGGATTGGATCAAAACAAAACATACTTTATTACAGGAGGGGCGGGATTTATTGGATTTTTCTTGTCAAAGAAATTGCTAGAGCTAGGAGCCACTGTGATTGGTTTTGACAATATGAACGATTATTATGAAGTATCTTTAAAAGAAGACCGTTTGAAAATCTTAGAAGGATTTGAAAACTATACCTTTGTGAAAGGTGATTTATCTAATAAAAGTGATGTAGATGGAGTCTTTGAAACATATCGTCCTGAAATTGTAGTGAATTTAGGAGCACAGGCAGGTGTCAGATATAGCATTGATTGTCCTGAAGCTTATATGCAATCTAATATGATGGGATTTTTCCATATTTTAGAGGGATGCCGTCACTATCCAGTAGAACATCTTGTGTTTGCTTCTTCTAGTTCGGTATATGGAGGCAATGAGAAGATACCGTTTTCAACTACTGATCAAGTAGACAAGCCGGTGAGTCTTTATGCAGCCACCAAGAAATCAAATGAATTGATGGCATATTCTTACAGTAAATTGTATCAAATCCCTGTTACAGGATTGCGTTTCTTTACCGTGTATGGTCCTATGGGAAGACCCGATATGGCATATTTTAAATTCGCTAAAAAGATAATGGCAGGAGAGAAGATACAAATTTATAACAATGGAGATATGTATCGTGATTTTACGTATATAGATGATATTGTCATTGGAATAGAGAATATGTTATGTAATTCACCAGCAGAAGATGATAAGGGTGTACTCTATAAAATTTATAATATTGGAAATAATAAACCAGAGAAGCTAATGGATTACATCAACACGTTAGAAAAATGTCTTGGGAAAGAAGCGGTAAAAGAATTTTTGCCTATGCAACCAGGTGATGTATATCAAACTTATGCAGATGTTAGCGATTTAATGGAAGACTTCGATTTTAAGCCAAGTACAACTATTGAAGAAGGGCTAAGTAAATTCGTGGAGTGGTTTAAAGAGTATTATCAGTAGTACTAATAAGGAAAGTATTTTTATTAAACAATTAGATGATAAAGTAAGTGTTTTGAATGAACAATGTATGTAGAAATAAGTGTAACGGTTTAGCTCATAGTTGAATAGTTAAGAAATAAGCAAAGGAAACAACAAATGGAACATAGAAACGGAAAACTGCAATTACCTATGGTGACCCTCTGTGCCATGTCTAGTATTAAGATTTCAGAAACTCTAAGAGCTATGGAATATAGCATGAGAGAAATCGATTTTGGTGATGTGATTATCATTACCCATGAAAAGCCAAAGAACTTGCCGCAAGGTATTCGATATGAGTATATAGACCAGTTAACAGATATAGATCGCTTTAATTATACAACGGTATATGAAATGGGTGATTACATTAAGACAGAATTTGCCTTGTTAGTACATTATGATGGTTTTGTAGTGAATCCTGATATGTGGAGAGATGAATTTTTAGAATATGACTATATTGGCTCTCCTTGGCCAATGCCACAGGAAGGTGATACGACTACTTATAGAGATGTTGATGGAAACATTTGCAGGGTGGGAAATAGTGTATCCATTCGTAGCAAACGTTTATTAAATTTTCCTAGAGAAACAGATATGCCTTGGACAGCAGAAAAAGGTTGGTTTAATGAAGACGGATTTATTTGTTGTAGAAATAAACACTTATTTGAAGCGGCAGGTATGAAGTTCGCGCCCTTAGAATTAGCTATTTATTTTGGCCATGAAAATATGATTCCAGAGATAGAAGGGAAAAATATTCGCCCCTTTGTATTCCATAAATGGATGGGGAGCAATAGTGAATATCCTGATTTTAGACCAAAAATAAAAGAGCAAAATAAGTTCATCATAGCATGCAAAGTGTTTGTTTGGAATTTACTTCACGGGAGGAAGAAATAGAAGATGGTATATGATTGTTTTCAATTCTTTAATGAATTGGATATTTTAAAATTAAGAATGCATATTTTAAGTCCTGTGGTGGACAAATTTGTCATTAGTGAGGCTACCACTACTTTTTCTAGTATAGAAAAACCGCTATATTATGAAGAAAATAAGGAAATGTTCAAAGAATTTGAGGATAAAATTATCCATGTTGTGGTAGATGATACCCCACAAGGAGATACTCATGTAAGGGATACTTTTCAAAAAAGTGCAGTAGGCAGAGGCTTAGTAAATTGTACAGATGATGATATTATTATCTTTAGCGATTTAGATGAAATTCCCAACCCAGTGAAAATCAAAGAGATTTTAGCAGACTTCCAAAAAGATAAAATTTATCACTTTGCTCAAAAATTATTCTATTGCTATCTGAATATGGAAGAAGTGTCAGGAAAATTATTATCTTTTGCAGGTGATTTTGATAATGTAGAAAAAAAACAATGGATTGGTAGTAAATTGTGTAGCTATCAATTATTAAAAGAGCAACAATTAGAATTAGGAGACTTGCGTTTCCCAGAAAGAAAAGAATGCGGTATTCGTGTGGCAGAAGGGGGATGGCATTTTGGATATATGGGAGGACGTGGAGAAGCAGACATTAAAAAACGTGTAGCTCAGAAAGTAGTGTCAGCAGCACATCAAGAATATAACAGTAAAGAAGTATTAGCCGATGTAGCGGATCAGATTAAAGATGGAAAAGATATTTTTGGAAGAAATGCATCTTTCGTAAGAAGAAAAATTGATGCTTCTTACCCAGAATATATTAGAGAGCATCAAAAAGAATTACAACATTTGATTCTACAAGAGGAATCTGATACAATAAAAAAGGTACGCCATATAAAAAGGAAAGTTCGTAAATTATATGAAAAAGGATTACGAGGATTCCGAAGAATAGGACGAAAACTAGGGCTTAAATAATAAGAAATAAAGCAAGAAGAGATATAGTAATAAGAGACAAAGCAAGAAGAAATATAGCAATAGGAAATTGAGGAAGAGTTATTGATGGTAAAGGTATCTATATGTATTCCAACTTATAATAATGTGGAAGAGGTAAAGCGATTGGTAGCTTCTATTTCTGTACAAACGTATACAGATTACGAAGTGATTATAACCGATGATTCTACCAATACAGAAATTCAAGAATATATAGAATCTGCGAATAGTAGCATACGATATTATCATAACGAAAAACCTCTTGGCCATATTTTTAATTGGAACAAAGCCATTTCTTATGCAAATGGTGAATTTGTCAAGATTATGTTTAGTGATGACTGGTTTACAAAAGAGACAAGCTTAGGAGAATTAGTAGCTTTATTAGAAGAAAATCCAAAGGCTTCCTTAGCGTTCAGTGGAAATTTGCAGGTTTCTAAAAAGGAGACAGTAGACAGAGCAGCTAGTCATGAATATTTAGAAAAATTAAGAGATAATTATAGATATTTGTTTATCAGTAATCAAATCGGTGCACCTAGCAATACCTTATATCGAAGAAAGGATGAAAATAAATTTTCACCCTCAGCGTCTGTCATTTCACCCTTGCAAGCAAGTGAAATCGCTAGCCTTAAATCTCGGTTCATGTTTGATCCCAAGAGCAATTGGGCATCGGATGTGTTTTTGTATTTTGAAATCTTAAAAGAAAATCCTGTTTTTGTTGATACCAAGGAACCCCTTATATCGATAGGAATTCACGAAAATCAGTACACAGAAATGTTTTCTCAAAAAGATAATCGGATCTATAAAGATTATGAATATATGTTTCAAAAATATCACTTAATAGAAGACCTAGAGTGTAGTCAGCATTTTTTACAAGCCTATCTTTTGAAATTTCATAAAGGGTTACTAACGGCAAAGAAAAATGGCTATCCTATTGGATTTTATTTACCGAAATATATTGCTTTTATGTGGAGAGACATGGTATGTAGCTATGGGAAAGCACTTATTAGGAAAATCATAAAGAAATAAAAATGTCATGTGTATAGGGAATCATCATGGCATAAAATAAAATTTGTTTGAAATGCAATAGAGTTTGGAAGGAAAAAAGGAATGCTTTTTAATTCATATATCTTTATATTATTTATGTTACCCCTTACGGTTATTGTTTATTATGGGTTAAATTATGTAACCTGTGGTATTAAGGAAGAAAATGAGTCTACAAATAATGTTTCTGGAAGTTTAGCAACGTTAAAAAATAAAAGATTTAGCTTATGTAAACAACATACAATCAAACCAGGATTATGGTGGCTATTTCTCATGTCGCTTTGGTTTTATGGATATTTTAATCCTAGTTATATTATCTTGATTTTAGGAAGCATTATATTCAATTTCTTTTTAACGAAGGGAATGGATATCATCCATAAAAAACAGGAATTACAGGGTAAATCACTGATTTTAAAGGTATTATTAATTCTAGGATTGTTATTTAATCTAGGATTGTTATTTTATTTTAAATATATTGATTTCTTTATCGAAAATATGAATCTAATGCTAAAGGGCGATTGGACAACGCTAAATATTTTGCTGCCCCTTGGAATTAGCTTTTTTACGTTTCAACAGGTTTCCTACGTAATTGACAGTTATGGGCAAAAAATCAAGACACAATACCATTTTATAGAGTATGCTACCTTTGTTTCTTTTTTTCCACAGCTAGTGGCTGGGCCTATTGTGTTACACAGCGAGTTGATTCCACAATTACAGGATACAAAGAAAAAGACTTTTGATTACGATAATTTTGCAAAAGGGTTATATTCTTTTGCTATGGGACTAGGAAAAAAGGTTTTGCTTGCAGATACCCTGTCTAAAATAGTGGCAGTAGGCTATCTAGAGATGTGGAACTTAAATACTCTTTCAGTTTGGGTGATTATGCTTTCCTATACGTTGCAGCTTTATTTTGATTTTAGTGGGTATTGCGATATGGCAATGGGAATAGGTTGGATGTTTAACATTAAGTTACCACAGAACTTTTTTTCACCATATAAGGCGAAAAGTATCAGTGAATTTTGGAAACGTTGGCATATCACATTAACAAGATTTTTTACCACGTATGTATATATTCCTTTAGGGGGCAATCGAAAAGGAAATATAAGAAAATATTGTAATACCTTGGTAGTTTTTTTCTTAAGTGGACTTTGGCATGGTGCCAATTGGACCTTTGTCTTATGGGGTGTGCTCCATGGAAGTGTGCTCACCATAGAAAAAATTGCAAAAGACTATATAAAAGTGTCGAAAAAGATACCTTTCTTTATAAAAAAAATAGCAGTCGGTTGTTACGCAATCATTACGTTTTATCTGATTAATGTTGGCTTTGTTATCTTTCGTTCAGAAACGATAGAAGAGGCGAAATTTATTATTTCTAAATTGTGGATACCTAATCAAGGAATGATATTTGAAGATATTACAGACTTGGTCAATGATTTTATTGAAATACGCTGTATTATGAGAATAGGAGCCGTTAGTACATTGGTTGAGCGATTACCTTACCTTCCAGTGGTAATTATATTGATGACCATGTTGGGATTTGTGTTCTTGGGAAAAAATACAGAAGAAAAAGTAGGATTTGATACATTTGGTATTAAGAGAAGTTTATTTACCATACTGATATTAGTTTGGTGTGTTGTGTCATTAAGTGATGTCAGTGAATTCCTTTATTTTAATTTTTAATGGGAAAGGATAGTAAAGTAACAGTGAAAGATAAGAAAAAAAAATGGGTCATAGGTACAATAATTGGAACCATAGGGATACTGTTTAGTATAGCCCTTGCTATGGTTATAGTAGATCCTTATTTTCATTTCCATAAGCCATTATCGGGTATCTCTTATGCATTAAACAATGAGAGATATATGAATGACGGTATTGTAAAAAATTTTGAATATGATGCCATTATTACAGGTAGTTCTATGAATCAAAACTTTAAAACCACAACCTTGGATCGGTTATTTGGTACAACTTCTGTAAAAACTACATTTTCAGGTGCTGGATTTCAAGAAATTGCAGATAATTTGCAAAGAGCCTGTGATAGTAAGAATGATGTAGAAATGGTGGTATGGGGATTAGATTTTAATGGATTAAGAAGAGAACACGACTGGCAAGGCTATACTGGATATCCAGACTATCTGTACGATACCAATGTTTGGAATGATAGTTCTTATGTTTGGAATAAATCTATTTTATTAAGTGGCTTATTAAATACTATAATTGATACATTACAGGGGCAGGAAAGCACTACCTTTGATGAATATTCATCATGGGAGCATGAGACTGGCTTAGATGCTATATCTAACACCTATGTAAGAAGTGAAGAAATGGCAGAGGAGCAAATGGTATTAACCGATAGTGAAATCCAAATGGTGACAGATAATATTGCTAATAATATTGTGGCAATAGCAAATAATAATCCAGATACAACATTTTATCTGTTTTACACGCCATATAGTGCATTATATTGGGAATCCCTGTATCGAGCTGGCGAATTAGAGAAACAAATAGAAGCGGAAACCATTGCAACGGAGTTGATGTTGACTTGTGAAAATATAAAATTATATAATTTTTCAAAAGAAACAGACATTACAGAGGATTTAAGTTATTATAGGGATAAGGAACATTATAGTGCTGAAATTAATGAAGTGATTTTACAGTGGATAAAGGATGATGTGGGACTTGTTACTGTGGAAAACTATCAAGAAACCATTGATTGGGAGCAGGAATATTATATGACCTATGATTATGATGGGTTATATGCGAAATATCAATAAGCAGCATTTGGAAAAGGAGTAAAACGTGTATCAATTAAGTGAGAAAAGCAAAAGAAACATATTTATAGCTATGGTAGCAATTGTATATGGAATGATTTTTATTTATAATTGTTTGACACCAAATATGTCCGATGACTTAACGTATGGTATTATGGTCAGGGAAGCAGATAGCATTTGGGATCTTTTTTTACAGGAATATAATCAGTATATGACCTGGAATGGACGCAGTATCAGTCATATTATGTTACGTTTCTTTTTAACGGGAAATAAAATGATATTTAATGTATGTAATGCGGCTGTTTTTACATTACTTTCACTGTTTATTTATTGGAATATAGAGTTTAAGAAGAAATATGACCATTGGATTTACATTGTGATTATCCTCTTTTTATTTGGAGCTACGATTTCTTTTGGAGAAACCATTCTCTGGGAAACAGGTGCGTGTAATTATCTGTGGGGTAGCTACCATATTATGTTGTTCATTACCGTATTTCGTTATTTCTTGAAAAAGAATAGTGAAAATAATTCCTTATCTGTAGAGAATGAAGGTGCATCGGTACAAACTATTAGTTGTTTTGGTGTGAAGAGTAAAAAACAACAGATTCTTACAGGAGTTCTCTTATTTTTTACTGGTATTCTTGCAGGTTGGGCCAATGAAAATACTTCGGGTGGTGGAATATGTATCATGCTCATGTACCTATTTGTCCATTGCTACATGGAAAAGAATAAAATAAAAGGCTGGATGATTAGTGGAATGGCAGGCGCTGTGCTGGGACTTGGGATTATGGTATTCGCACCAGGAAATGAATATCGTGCTTCCTTCCGTACAGAAATCCACACAGGCATTTTAGCCATGATGTCAAGATTTTTAAAATGCACCTTAAAATTGAGAGAACGTTTTAGTGAATTGATTATTCTTTTTGTATTGATTATGGTAATCCTCTTTGTTTATAAAAAAATCAAGGAAAAAGCACTTCATGCAGCAATATTCTTTATTGCCTTTATAGCAACTTCATACGCATTAATTGCTACAACAGAACCAGTAGAACGTGCTTATTTTGGAGCAGGAATCTTTTTGATTATTGCAGTAGTGCAAGCTATTGCAACATTAGGATACGAATCTAGACAGATGCAGGTTATAAGACTATTTACTGGAATTATCGGTGTACTATGGCTAGGAGTTCTCTACATTGATGATGGAGCAAACTTAGCTAGGATTTATAGAGAATTCGGAGAGAGAGTCACTTATATAGAGGAACAGAAAGCAGAAGGAATTGAAGACGTCCTAATTCCCCTCTTGCGACCACAGTTTGAAAATGATTATACCTTTGCCTATGACTCAGATATTGAGGAAGATAGTGAGTATTGGATTAATCAATTCTATAAGAATTATTATGAAGTAAATAGTGTTAGCGGTATTAGTAGAGATGAATGGAACGAGATGTATGAATAAATACAACAGGTTTGGGAGTGGAGTCCTAAACCTGTTCTTTTTTTGTTGAAATATAGTAACGATAAATCCCCCATAATAGCACCAATCCACTCATATAAAATAACGGCATATTATAGATGGTGTATCTGGTCTGGCAGAAGATAACAGCCGATACAAGCCCTACATTGATTACAATACCAAGAAGAGATAAGATGCAGATGGTGCTGATAGAGTCCCATTTGCATTTTTTACATTTCACAAAATAGTAGA
>JAWXVD010000150.1:0-7778 GCA_044425705.1 Eubacteriales bacterium
AAAAAGTAAAAAACGTACGCAATTTATAAAAGCTCCTAACCACTGATATTTACTGGGTTAAAGAGCTTTTTTGCCTTTAAAAGTGTTAAACTTGAGTTATTGTCTTTGCAATAGATTTTTCGATTATATTTGACACATACCCCCATAGGGTATATACTAAGTCTAATATTTCATATATTCAGAAGAAAGGATACTTTTATGAAAACAGAAATTTACAATATTGTTGGCATGCATTGTGCTGCTTGTTCTAGTGCCATTGAGCGTGTTACTAGAAAAATAAATGGCGTTACAGAAAGTCAGGTGAATTTACCTATGAACCGCCTAACTATCACTTATGATGAATCACTAGTCACTCCTGATATAATTATGAATAAAATTAAAAAGGCAGGTTTTAGTGCCTATCCTAAAAATGACAAAGAAGAAGCCCCTGTTGTTGATCAGAATGCGACCTTGAAAAAGGAAAAATTGTCTCTTATTTTATCCATCATTTTATCTGCAATTTTGCTATATGTATCAATGGGGCAAATGCTATTTGAATCTATTCCGATTCCTACTATTTTCTCTATGGATACCTATCCTGTTAATTTTGCAATTCTTCAACTTGTATTGACTATGGGTGTTATGTTTTTAGAGTTTCGTTTTTTTGTAAGTGGTTTTACATCATTTTTTCATGGCAATCCGAATATGGATACTTTGGTTGCCATTAGCTCTACCACTTCTTTTGTATTTAGCTTTGTAATGACTTTACTCATTACAGACAATCCTCATGCAGTTCATAATCTTTATTATGAATCAGCTGCCATCGTGTTAGCACTTGTGTCAGTAGGGAAATATTTAGAAGCTAAGAATAAGGAGAAAACCAAAAGCTCTATCGAAAAATTATTGAAGCTAACACCAGATACTGCCATTTTAGTCGATGAAAATGGTCAATGGGAAGTACCTACTAGTCACTTATCTGTTGGTAATACCGTTCTTGTGCAAGCTGGACAAAGTGTACCTCTAGACGGTGTTGTCATCAAAGGTACTGGTAGTATCAATGAATCTATGTTAACGGGTGAAAGTCTACCAGTAGATAAAACTGAAAATAGCGAAGTCATCGGTGGAAGCATTTCTGTTAGCGGTGCCTTATATATTAAAATCACAAAACAGGGAGAAGATACTACCTTAGCAAAAATTATTAAATTTGTCGAAGATGCGCAAGGAAAAAAAGCTCCTATTTCTAAATTAGCAGACAAAGTGGCAGGTGTATTTGTTCCTGTTGTTATCTGTATTGCAATCCTATCTGCAATGATTTGGCTGTTTATGGGATATGAAATTTCCTTCGCTCTGAAAATATTCACTTCGATCCTGGTGATTGCATGCCCTTGTTCTTTAGGACTTGCTACACCAACTTCAATTATTGTAGGAACAGGCTTAGGCGCAAGTCATGGTATTTTAATTAGAAGCGGAGAAGCCCTTGAAACTACCCATAAAGTATCTGTTGCTATCTTTGATAAAACAGGTACGATTACGGAAGGTAATCCTGTAGTAACTGATATTTATGCAAAAGATTGTAGTCATAATCAATTATTAAGCATGATTATTCCTGTTGAAAAATTATCCAATCATCCATTAGCAAAGGCTATCTGTGAAGAAGAACAAAAACGAAGTCTCACTTTCTATGATGACATTGATACCTTTGAAAATCTTGATGGACTAGGTATTGTTGCTAGCACCACAAAAGGAGATCAGTTTGCAATTGGTAATCAAAAATTAATGGAACAACTAGGAATCGCTATTTCATCAAACAATATTTCTAGTCATACTTTTACTAATGAAACAGATTGTACTGATTTTAACACCTTAGCAAATCAAGGTAAAACAGTTATTTTTATAGCACGTAATCAAGACTTTGAAGGCTTTATTGCTATAGCTGACCCTATCAAAGCGGATGCAAAATCAATCATTGATACACTGAAATCCATGCATATTAAAACGGTAATGCTAACTGGTGATAACAGCATAACTGCACAGTATATCGGAACACAAGTTGGTGTAGATGAAATTATATCAGATGTACTACCAACACAGAAGGCTGATGTAGTAAAGAAATATCAAGATGGTTCTCATACTGTGATGATGGTCGGTGATGGCATTAATGATGCACCTGCGCTTGTACAGGCTGACATAGGATGTGCCATCGGCAGTGGTAGCGATATCGCCATTGACTCTGCTTCTATCGTGTTAATGAAAAATTCCCTACAAGATGTACCAAAAGCCATTCATTTAAGTCGAAGTACGATTAAAAATATCAAAGAAAATTTATTCTGGGCATTTTGTTATAACTGTCTATGTATTCCTATTGCTGCTGGAATTCTATATCTTCCAATGGGCATTCTCCTATCACCTATGATAGGCGGATTTGCCATGAGTCTTAGTTCTTTATTTGTAGTAGGTAATGCATTAAGATTGAAACGTGTTAAATTGTAAATATAATAAAATAGTAATACGTGAAAACGATATTTTCACTGATTCACATATCTTTTCGAGACAAAGTAAGTAGACCCAAAAAAATTAATCGTTATAAAAATGGAGAAATTTATGAGTGAATGTTGTCACAAAAACAAACATAGAGAACCTGAAGAATTATATAAATTAAACAATCGTCTAAAACGTATTGAAGGACAAGTCCGAGGCGTACAAAAAATGCTTGAGAATGATGCCTATTGCACTGATATCTTAACACAGGTATCGGCCATTCAATCGGCATTAAATGCCTTTAATCAAGAATTACTTATCAGTCATATTAATACATGTGTCATCGACGATATAAAAAATGGTAATGATGAGGTTGTAACAGACCTCGTTAAAACAATAAAAAAATTAATGAAGTAAAGGAGAATCCAAATGACAATATTAAAGGTAGCAGATATGCACTGTGAAAAATGCGTAGAAAGAATCACTAATGCACTTACAGAAGCAAATATCAAATTTACAGTTAGCCTAGCTGACAAAACAGTCTCTGTAGCTGATGATAAAGTTGCAACAGCAATTGAAGAATTAGACGATTTAGGCTTTGATGCAGTAAAATAAAAATTCCAAAGGAGAGGTTATGCCTGCATAAGTAAATCCTGTCATAATTGAAATTAGAAACGCCACAAAGACTATCCATATACAGGGCCTATAAAAACGCTGGTACTTACATTTGGTACTTTCAAATGTTAGTACCACTGCGTTTTTAATGGAGCGAAAGCGTCCCTTTTATGGATAGTCTTTGTGGCGTTTCCTCACCAACTATAAGCATTGAATACTATACATTTTCTAACATTTTCAAGCATTCTTCACGTTCATCTGCAACAATTTTCAATGCATCCATTGCTTGAATCATTGTCCAATTCATACTCTCCATTAAATTTTTAATAGAAATTACTCTACCTTCAACTTTACCTTTCTCTACTAATTCTTCAAAATATTCGCACATATCCAATTCCTCACTTTCACTTTTCAAATTATTTCCCAATGATTTTGTACTTGTTACTGCTCCAATTGCTTGGGCTACTTCTTTAGATACATGATATTGATTACTTAAAAGCTGTATTTGTTTCACATTTTTATTCATAAATGCCTGTGAATATTCAAATAACAACTTTACATCTTGATTAGTAAACACGTTGGTTTCTGCATTCAATACTTGAACCAAGTTCATTTGATAATTACACACATACGGTTTCACTTGGTCTGGTAAATCCAACATCATGTCTGTTAAATAAATAGGTCCATCCCATTCTTTTTTCCCATAGTAGATAACAATAGTGATAATCGGTGTTAATTTATCTTCTTTTCCAAATCTTGATAAAAATTCTGCTGCTGTTTCTTTAATTTCTTCTTTTGCGCGCTTCTTTCCTATCTCTTTCGCTTCTTTTACATATCCTTGAGTATCATAGACTATTGTTCTTAACGGCATAGCATAATGCACTTCCATTTGATTCTCAATACCCATAATGACAAACTGAGTTCCAAAGGCAGATTTTTTAATAACATCTCTAGTTTTTATAATAGATTCACTATAATTACTGTATTCCATGTTTGTAGATTGATCCGTATCCATTTCTGATAAAATATCAGCTGACAAAACATGCTCTCCCCCAAACAATGTACCATTAAATAAATCCGCAAACCTATATCCATCTCTCCAGAACTCTTTTAAGGTTACATCCTTACTAATTCCATCAGTCGCCTTCCCTTTACTAACCATAAATTTCCTCCCATATGTGAAGCACATACAGAATTTATCACTATCATTCTATTCGTGCTCCATAGCCTTTTTTGTTGTGTGATTATAAGCACGAATTGTTCGATTTGATAAAATTGACCATTTTTACAATAGTTCAATTGAAATGATTTAGACTTGCCTATTGGCATAAGATATTTAGAACGTTCTGCTTTTTGTTGTTTTTATAATATCATGATACATATGATTAATCAATCTATATTTTAAAGAATCACAATTATAATATTATTAGTTAAAGTGCTGTTAATATAAACTATTTATCTAACACATAACTAAATCCTGCCATAATTGAAATTAGAAACGCCACAAAGACTATCCATATACAGGGCCTATAAAAACGCTGGTACTTGCATTTGGTACTTTCAAATGTTAGTACCACTGCGTTTTTATAGGAGCGGAAGTGTCCCGTTTATGGATAGTCTTTGTGGCGTTTCCCCACCAACTATACTACTTATGGTCATCACAACCACAGTCTTCATGGACAGACGTACTACCAGCACATTTATGTGCACAATTTCCAGCTGCTGGGCAACCTATGCATGTAACACCTTTTTTCTTTTCTCGTACAATGTACATAATGGCGCTTCCTAAAACAATCATCACTAGTACAACTGCAATTATATTTCCCATTCTAATACCATCACTTTCTCTCAATCTGGCAACATATAATATAAAGGGTGGAAATAAATTTCCACCCTCATGGTCTATAATTTCACTTTTGCAAGCAAATGAAATCACTAGACTTATTTATGCTTTTGCACTATGTAAGTCATATGCTTTTGCTGTAGCTTTTGATCCATGAATCAATTTCACTACAATTCCAACCATTACCGCTACCGCGATTAATCCAGGAACAAATCCATCTCCTATTGTACCAGTAGTAATAAGATTTCCGATTTGATATACAAAGAATGATAATACGTATGCTACACCAAATTGAAGTCCAATACCACCCCACAACCATTTTTTATTTTGCATTTCTGAGTTCATAGCTCCAATTGCTGCAAAACAAGGTGGTGTAAATAAGTTGAACATTAAGAATGACAATGCCACAACTGCTGTGATACTAAAGAATCCACCAGAACCTACTGAAAGTAATTCTAATTCATCTGGATCGATGAAATTTGTAATTCCATAAACTACTGCTAATGTACCAACAACATTTTCTTTTGCGATAAATCCTGTAATAGAAGCTGCTGCTAATTGCCAAGCCATAAAACCAAATCCGAGAGGAATGAATAAATATGTAAATGGCATTGCGATTGATGCCAAGATTGATGTTGCTTCCATACCTTCTTCTACCAATTGGAATGTCCAATCAAAGCTTTGCATAATTTGAACTACTGCATTACAAACTAAAATGATAGTACCAGCTTTAATAATAAATGCTTTTGCTCTTTCTAGCATAGATAATGCCGCTCTTTTGAAACTAGGAACTTTATATTCTGGTAATTCAATAATGAAAAATGATTTTCTATATTTATGTCCTGTTATTTGTAATACTAATAAAGCACAAAGGATGATAAGCGCGATACCAACAAAGTACATTAATGTTCCTACCCAAGCTGCATCTGCAAAGAACGCTCCAGCAAATAAAGCGATAACTGGTAATTTAGCACCACAAGGCATAAATGGAGTTAACATAGCTGTTGTTCTACGCTCTCTTTCATTTTTAATCGTTCTACAAGCCATAACACCAGGAATTGCACAACCTGTACCGATAATCATAGGAATGATTGATTTTCCTGAAAGACCTACTTTTTTAAAGAATCTGTCCATCACTACAGCAACACGTGCCATGTAACCACAATCTTCTAATAAAGCAATTAAGAAGTACATTACCATAACAAGTGGTAAGAATCCAACTACGGCTCCAACACCACCGATAATACCATCTACTAACAATGCCATCAAGAAATCAGATGTGCCTATGCTTTCTAATCCACCAGCTACCATTTCCATAAATCCTTCGATTGCTCCAACCAATAAATCAGCAATAATTGGACCCAACCAAGCTTGTGATACCCAGAATACTAAATACATAACTACTGCAAATATTGGAATACCGATCCATTTGTGTGCAAGTACGCTATCTAATTTATCTTGTGTTGTTTTTTCACTTGTTAATACTGTTCTTTTTTCTACAGATTTTACAACACCGTTGACAAATTCAAATCTTTCTCTATCTGCTATTTCAACTTCTGCTTTGCTTGTTAAGTCAATATCTTTTTGAACGTAAGGTGCCTTTTGTTCTGCTCCTTTTAATTCAGCAGCTTTTGCAACAACTTCTTCCAATCCATTGTCTGATGTGCCGATAGAAATTGTTTCCACAACTGGACAGCCTAATTTTTCTGATAATTTAGCAATGTCAATTTTTGTTCCTTTTTTTTCTGTTAAATCACTTTTATTAAGTGCTACAACAACTGGCACACCAAGCTCTAATAATTGTGTTGTAAAGAACAAACTTCTACTTAAGTTTGTTGCATCTACAATGTTAATAATCGCATCAGGTTTTTCATTTCTTACATATGCACTTGTAATACTTTCTTCTGATGTGAATGGAGACATTGAATATGCACCTGGTAAATCTACCGCAACCAATTCAGTTTCCCCTTTGTAGTAATTTTTCTTAATAGCGCTTTCTTTCTTTTCAATTGTAACACCTGCCCAGTTTCCTACACGTTCTGATCTACCTGTAAGGGCATTGTACAAAGTGGTTTTACCACTGTTTGGATTTCCTGTAAGTGCGATTCTCATAATCTGCCTCCTTGTTATTACACATTTACTTTTATTAGTGTTTTCTAACCTTATGATTATAAAAAAATTACTTTTAACAAGTAATTTTTTATATACTATGTGTTACTGTTATTCTTTAAAATATCAAGTTATAAAGAGTGGTTGCGCTACATTTGTTCAAATTAATGATACTAATATAGCAGAAGCTAATTCTTCATCTATATTATATCTGCCATCTTTAATCGAAACCACAAAACTTCCACTGATTTTAGATACAACCACGACTGCTTCTCCGGAATAACAACCTAATGTAAAAAGAAAACTTTCAAGCTCATCATCTTCCGTATTCAGACCTTTTATTATGTACTCAGTTCCTATTTCTGCCTCTGCTAAAGTCATTGCTTTACCTTCCATCTTTTGCACCTCACACTATTTTAAGTTAGATTCATCTAATCTGAAATTACTATAGCACTCTGATTTTATAATGTCAATAGAAATTGTTAATATATTTTTATATATTTTTTACCCTAACCTTGATATTTTTCTGCTTGTTCTTTTATTAATTCCATATCTTTAAAGTAGTCAATTTTCATAGCACCTTTTACATCATCTAATGTTTTCGCTGCTTCTTCTCTTGCCACTTCGCTTCCTTTTTTCAACACTTCAAACACATAAGGAATATCTTTTTCAAATTCTTTTCTACGTTGTCTGATTGGCTCTAATTCTTCCTGTAATACAGAATTCAAGAATTTCTTCACCTTCACATCACCTA
>JAWXVD010000151.1:0-7754 GCA_044425705.1 Eubacteriales bacterium
GATAGTGTAGGCGCATACAATATCATGAGAAAATACGCGGTCAAAACGAAACAAAAGTATCATATGCCCATTTCTGGGCTGTCTAATCCAACAGTAATAAAAGTAGCTGTGTAACTCTAAGGAGTAGCAGTAAAGGTGTCATGGACGCACCCGAAAACTATGTGGCATTTCTGCCACTCATTCGATGCTCTGGTAATTCAATTACCGAGTAGTTCACTGATGAGTTAATTGAGAGAGTAGAATATATTTTGAATAGATAAGGGGATGCATAATAGCAACTATTTAACACCATTTATCATCAAAATAGCAATAATGCAACACACAGGAAACGAAAACAGTGGATTTCAAGAGGTTTTTAAGAAAAAAATTAAAAAAGTTTGTAGCAATTACTTGACACAAGAGGGATATGGACGATTGGATATGGAATACGTGTTTGAGAATATTAGAAGGTTGTAACAGTAGGGTGTCTGTGGTTGTGGGCACCTTTATTTGTGGTATTTTTTATATTAAAAGGTTGTTATTGGTTATGCCATATGTTAGCATTCTTGTATGCAAGAAATATTCTAATTTCATTTCAGTTATATCAGTGATTGGGTCAATCATGAATTCAACAAAATAAAATATTATACAGAAAAAATCATTTTATAGTATTGAAAGTTATGCTAGAGATGTGAAGTACAATGAAAGGGGATTTAATGGAAGTAGTAAAGGTTGTATTAGATACAGACAATAACAAAGTAGTGGTTATTCCAGAAATTATCTTCAAAAATAAACAAAATATTGATTGGGATGAAGTAGAGGAATATCTCAGAAAATATGTAGGAGAAGTTGTGGAAGTGGAAGAAACTAGGAAGTTGATTTACATTGGAAATATTTTGCCAGACGAATATACAAGTTCAAAATATACGAGGAGTTTAAAAGGAGCAAGGTCGAAAGCAAAGGCAAATGCTACACAAGGGATTAAAGAAATGGTGCGTATAGCATCAGATGAGGTACATAGAGAAAACAAGAAAAAGAAACATTGTAATTCAGCAGCCAATGGATGGTATTACTATACTACAAGATTTGCAATCCCCATATATAATAACAGATTGATCTTAGAAGGTTATAGCGTTTACAGTGGTCGCCTTGTAGTACAAGTTCATGTTAATAATAGATTGTATTTATATGATCTGGTAAATATAAAAAAGGAAACGAGTAACCCACTCCAGATTATTAATAATCAAGTGGTACAAAACCCGTTTCTTTGATATATACAATAGCATTTGTGATGTGTGGTGTCAATGCAAATTTTTAAAAATACAGAAATTATAATGAAAATAGCTTTCTGTAAAATAAATAGCAACTATTTAACACCATTTATCATCAAAATAGCAATAATGTAACACATAGGGAATGAAAATAGTGGGGTTCAAGAGGTTTTTAAGAAAAAAATTAAAAAAGTTTGTAGCAATTACTTGACACAAGAGGGGTATGGGAAGCTAGATTTGTTTGGTATGTTTGAGAATATTAGGTGGTTGTAATTATATAGGTAAAGAACTCTTTATGTTAGCGTATGATATTAAAAAAAAGAAAGATAAAAATAGGAGTATGCTTGTATTACAAGGAATAGGGAAGCAAGAATTTTGCTTATTTGAAAGTGTAATTAAAAGTTTTTTTATCCTAAAAATCCTCTTTTGGGTGAAAAAATTTGGGAAGGAAACATTGGAGCAATATATAAGAGGAGTAGAAATCCTTATGATGAAAATCTTCCATATACACAAGATTATGGAAAAAAGGGACTTGTGTTTTGTGGTTATCAATTATTGGGAACAAGTCCCTTTGACTTGACTGTTTGTTTACATCGTTATAAAAAAGAAGATCGAGAGAGAAAAAGTTTATATGGTTTTCAAGTGGTTGATTATGCTACTGCATTGGATTATGACAAGAATGCAAAGACGACTAAGGAATTTTTTGCAAAGATTCAAAATAAACTCCACTATGCTGTGCATAAGCATACAGCAGCTGAATTGGTTGTGGAAAGAGCTGATTCCACTAAGAGCAATATGGGATTAACTAGTTGGAAGAACGCACCTGATGGGAAGATTATCAAGTCGGATGTAACTGTAGCAAAAAATTATTTAACAGAAGAGGAAATGACATCATTACAACTTATCGTATCGGCATATTTAGATTTAGCCGAAAATCGTGCAAGACGCAGGATACCAATGACTATGGAAGATTGGGCAAAACGAATAGATATTTATCTGAAAGCAGATGATTTAGAGGTGTTAAAAGATGCGGGGAAAATAACAGCACGAATAGCAAAGGAACACGCAGAAACAGAGTTCGAAAAGTATCGTATTATTCAAGATAATATATTTATGTCTGATTATGATAAATATTTGTTGGAATTAGAAGCAGAGATAAAGGGGGAGGATTAAAGGGTGAAAATAAATTTTCATCCTCAGCGTCTGTTATTTCACCCTTGCAAGCAAGTGAAATCACTGGACTTAAATATGGAACCTACAAAAAAGATTGGAAGATGTACAGAGAAAAAATAGATGGATGGCAAGAAAAATATATGGAATGCCTTGTGCAAGAATATATAGAATATTTACAGAAAGATGTAAGTGCAAAAAAGTGAAAAAAGTTATTGACAAGAATAGAAGAAGTGCGTATAATGAATTTGTTGCCTATTGAGAGCAACATCATAAGTACGCATAGCTCAGCTGGATAGAGCGTCTGGCTACGGACCAGAAGGTCGGGAGTTCGAATCTTCTTGCGTACGCTGAAGGCAGGAAATATCAATGTTTCCTGTCTTTTTTTGTACGAAAAAATAAATCCAAAATGAAAAGTGACACCCTTGCATTTTTATAGGAGGGATACGAAAGATAGACATATATAATAGTGGAGAATAGTAATATATGAATTGAACAAGGGCGAAAATCCTCTGTTTATGTTAACAGTATCTTGATTTTAACAGAGCTTACATAGAAATTTTATAAAAGTATTATTGAATCGGCTAGCCATATATGATATCTTTAACACAGTAGTAGTGTAAAGGCGATTACAGAATGGGAGGGAATCATGTATAATGATTTATTTAGTATCGGTCCTTTGACAATTCATAGTTATGGATTGATGATTGGAATCGGTGTAGTGGTAGCGTTATTAGTAGGCGAACATAGAGCAAAAAAAAGAGATTTAGATGGTGACTTTATTTACGGTTTGGTGGCGGCAACTGTAATTCTTGGATTTTTAGGGGCAAGAATCTTATTTATTATTACTGAATGGAGCTCTTTTTTAGAAAACCCAGCTCGTTATTTAACAGGTAGTGGGTTTGTAGTATATGGTGGCATTATTGCAGGTGCATTGACTATGTACGGTTATTGTAAGTTGAAAAAGGTTAATTTATTAGATTATATTGATTTGCTTGTACCATCGGTGGCATTTGCGCAGGGATTCGGGCGAATAGGATGTTTCTTAGCAGGATGTTGTTATGGTAGAGAAACAGATAGTTGTATTGGTGTCGTGTTTACACATTCTTCCTATGCACCTAATAATGTGAAATTGTTGCCAACACAGTTGTTTATGTCAGCAGGTGACTTTTTAATTGCTATTCTTCTTTTGATTTATGCCAAGAAAAAGAGAGTGAGAGGACAAGTCGGAGCTGTATATTTAATGATGTATAGTGTAGGAAGGTTCTTTATTGAATTTTTGAGAAATGATGAAAGAGGAAATGTGGGATTTTTATCCACCTCTCAATTTATCGCTATTTTCATTTTCTTAGGTAGTGCTCTTGCCTATTGGAAAATTATTCCTTTCTTGGAAAATAAGAGAACCTTAGCGGAAGAAAATAAAGAAAAAGTAGAAGATGAAGTAAACGCAGAAGGTAAAGAAGAAATCGTAGACAATAAAGAAGTAGAAGATAAAGAAGTAGAAGATAAAGAAGTAGAAGATAAAGAAGTAGAAGATAAAGAAAAAGGAATTGATCATGAGTAATCAGTTTTCAAGAACGGCACTGTTATTTGGAACACCAGCTATGGAGCAATTGGAAAAATCTAGGGTTGCAGTCTTTGGTGTGGGTGGTGTCGGAGGATTCACAGTGGAAGCACTGGCAAGAAGCGGTGTGGGAACAATTGATATTATTGACAATGATAAGGTTGACATAACAAATATTAACCGTCAAATTATTGCAACAACGAAAACTGTAGGGCGATACAAGGTGGATGTCATGAAGGAGAGGATTTTAGAAATCAATCCCCAGGCAATCGTGAATGTTCATCAGTGTTTTTATTTGCCAGAAACTGCTCACGAATTTGACTTTAGTCAATATGATTATGTAGTGGACGCTATCGATACGGTAACAGGTAAGCTAGAATTGGCAGTGCAAGCGAAAAAAGCAGGCATACCGATGATTGCAAGCATGGGAGCTGGGAATAAATTAGATCCTACAGCCTTTGAAGTGGCAGATATTTATAAAACCTCAGTGTGTCCTTTGGCTAAGGTGATGCGTAAAGAATTAAAAAGTAGAGGAATTGAAACTTTAAAAGTGGTGTACTCTAAGGAGGTAGCAAGGAAACCGGCAGAGGAATCCACTGAAGATAAAGGAATGCGAAGATGTCTTCCAGGAAGCAATGCTTTTGTTCCATCGGTAGTGGGACTCATTATTGCAGGGGAAGTAATCAAGGATTTAACAGGAGTAAGATAGAATCTATGAAAAAACAAGAATTTTTAAACCAATTACAGAAAAGTTTATCAGGTGAAGTTGAGCAAAGCGAAGTGAATAGCACTATGGCATTTTATAGAGAATATTTAAATGACCAGGTGAAACAGGGATATAGTGAGGCCGAAGTTTTGGAAAAACTTGGGGATCCTAGGTTGCTTGCAAAAACGATTATAGAAACTTCTGATAAAAAATCACAATTTCAAAGTCATGATAGGGGATATGAAGAAGTGGATAGTGATGATTCTTATGGTAATTATAAAAATAAGAAAATAAAGCTACCTAATTGGTTGTTTTCGTTGATTATAATTGTACTTATTTTAATATTTTTAAGCTTGGTATTTACTATTTTACGTATTTTTCTTCCTTATATATTGCTAGCACTAGGAGCGGCATATATTTATCACTGGATTAGGTGTAATATGAATAGATGACCAATGTGATAAAATAAGTATAAAAAATAAAAAACAGCGTATAAGAATAAAAATTTTGCTTATACTACTCTTGTAACCAAATAATTGGTAAAACTAAACTGCAAATAAAGTTGCAGACAGGAGGCAAGTATGGCTAAGAATGAATACAACTCAACAAACGAGTACAAATCAAAAGATTCTAAAATGAGTAATTCTATGGGGTCAAATTCTGAAAAGAATCACACAAAAGATAGTGCTTCGAATTCAAAAAACAGTACAAATAGCACATCTAAAAATAAAGATTGCAATTGCTAATTAAAAGTAACACAAATTGAAACTCGAAAGAGAGATAGATAACAGAAAGTGTTATCTATTTCTTTTTTTTGGCTAGAATCATTGACAGATGGGAGACTTTGTAAGTAAAATAAGCGTATGAGAAAATTTGAGCTAATTGCACCATGCCATTTTGGTTTGGAGGCAGTATTAAAAAAAGAAATTATTGATTTAGGTTATGATGTAAGTAAGGTAGAGGATGGACGTATTACGTTTATCGGAGATGAAGAGGCGGTTTGCAGAGCAAATGTATTTTTGCGAACAGCAGAACGTATCTTGATTAAAGTAGGCAGTTTTCACGCAACAACATTTGAAGAATTATTTCAAGGAACTTTAGGAATACCGTGGGAAGAGTATATTCCAAAGGATGGAAAATTCTGGGTAGCAAAGGCAGCCAGTGTAAAAAGTAAATTATTTAGCCCTTCAGATATTCAATCTATTATGAAGAAAGCTATGGTGGAACGTTTAAAAGGAAAGTATAAGGTTTCATGGTTTGAGGAAAATGGAGAAAGCTTTCCCATTAGAGTGTTTTTAATGAAGGATGAAGTGACGGTGGGATTAGACACTACTGGAGTGTCTCTACATAAAAGGGGGTATCGTAAATTAGTAGCGAAGGCTCCCATTGCTGAAAATTTGGCAGCATCTTTGATTATGTTAACACCTTGGAATAAGGATAGGATTTTAGTGGATCCATTCTGTGGAAGTGGAACTTTTCCCATTGAAGCAGCGATGATGGCAGCTAATATAGCACCAGGAATGAATCGTTCCTTTACAGCAGAGAACTGGAATCATATTGTGTCTAAGAAGGAATGGTATGATTGCGTAGATGAAGCGAATGACATGGTGGATTTAAAAGTAGAAACTGACATACAAGGATATGATTTAGATAAAAGCATGGTAGAAGTTTCTAGGGCAAATGCGAAATTAGCAGGTGTAGACCATTTGATTCACTTTCAGCAGCGTGGGCTTGATAAATTATCACATCCTAAAAAATACGGCTTTATCATTACAAACCCTCCTTATGGAGAGCGTTTAGAAGAAAAGGCAGACTTGCGTCCTCTTTATAAAATGATAGGGGATAGATACAAGCAATTGGATAGTTGGTCCTTATATATGATTACTGCTTATGAAAATGCAGAGCAGGATATGGGACGAAAAGCCGATAAAAATCGTAAAATTTATAATGGTATGATGAAAACCTATTATTATCAATTTATGGGACCTAGACCACCTAGGAGAGAAAAAATATAAAACAGAATTTTTCTGTGAAGTAGCACTACATTGATGTGAAAACGTATTTTTACAGGTGGATAGTAATAAAGAAAGGTTTATATTATGTGTAAACAGATTATTTTCGCAACAGGCAATGAAGGGAAAATGAAAGAAATTAGAGCCATTCTAGGGGATTTGAATGTGCCTATTCTTTCTTTAAAAGAAGTGGGAATTGATGTGGATATCGTAGAAGATGGCACTACCTTTGCAGAAAATGCAATGATTAAGGCAAAAGCCATTGCAAAGTTGGTAGATGGTATTGTACTGGCAGACGATTCGGGATTAGAAATTGATTATTTAAACAAAGAACCAGGTGTATATTCAGCTAGATATATGGGGGAGGATACTTCTTATCATATCAAAAATAAAAATTTAATAGAACGTTTAGAGGGAGTAGAGGATGCAAAGCGTACCGCCCGTTTCGTATGTGCCATAGCAGCAGTATTTCCAGATCAGTCAACAAAGACTACCTTAGGTACGATAGAAGGCATTATTGGCTATGAGGAACGTGGTGAGGGCGGTTTTGGCTATGATCCTATTTTTTACTTACCAGAATACCAATGTAGTACAGCGGAATTATCCATGGAAATGAAAAATCAATTAAGCCATAGAGGAAAAGCATTAGAAGAAATGAAAATAGAGATTCAAAGACATTTGTAAGGATTGCGAGGCAGGGGGATTCTAATGAGAATTTTAATAGTAAGTGATACTCATCGAAGAGATGAAATGTATATAGATTTAGTGAAGCAACTGCAACCAATAGACCATGTGATTCATTGTGGAGATACAGAAGGAAGTGAGGATTACATTCGAAGTGCAGTTTCTTGTCCAGTGGATATTGTAAGAGGTAATAATGACTTTTTTTCGGATTTACCAAGAGAGATAGAAACGACCATAGGAAAGTATAAAATCTGGATTACCCATGGTAATCATTACTTTGTTACCGTTAATAGCGAGTGGATTAAAGAAGAGGCCAGAAGCAGAAATGTAGATATTGTGATGTACGGTCACACCCATATGCCAGTGGT
>JAWXVD010000003.1:0-11278 GCA_044425705.1 Eubacteriales bacterium
CTCTCTCTCTTAATCAAGACTACCATACGCTTTTTATACACAAAAAGGCCACGTATCAGTTGTTATAACTGATGCGTGGCCTTTTCTGTTTTGTATTTTATTGCATAAAGATATTGTTCTATTAATGGAGTACTATTCTCATGGTCTTTAGTTCGCTGCCATTTCTCTTATTATTTCTACCTATTGTTGTTCTTGGATATCATCTTTTACGTCGTTATGGCTATGAGAAATATTGTCTTCCATTTCTTTTCGTAGCATCACTGTTTTTTTATGCGTATTGGAATCCTATTTACTTGAGTATTATTCTTACATCTATGGCCGTGAATTATTATATAGGTCAATATCTTAGTGTGAATAATAGTAAACGTAAGATAGCATTCATTGCAGGATTGCTCTTTAATATATCTTTATTGGCATATTTTAAATATACAGATTTTTTAATTGCAACAGCTAATGATATATTGAGTACGAATTTTACTTTACTTCACATTATATTACCTATTGGCATTAGTTTTTATACATTCCAACAGATTGCATATTTATCAGACATCTATACTAAAAAGCATGTAGCTACAGAACAAGGCTTTTTGCATTACGGATTGTTCATTAGCTTTTTCCCACAACTCATAGCAGGACCAATTGTACATCATAAAGAAATGATGCCGCAGTTTGCTAATAGAGAAAACCAACAGATTAAATGGGATAATATTTATTGGGGGCTAGTTCTTTTAGCATGCGGTCTTTTTAAAAAGGTCCTTATTGCTGACAATATTAGCCCGATTGTTGCGGAAAGTTTTGATATACGTGAGTCGCTAACTTTTATGGAAGCACTTTTCGGAAGCCTTGCCTATACATTACAACTCTATTTTGACTTTTCAGGCTATAGTGATATGGCCGTAGGTATTGGTCTTTTCTTTAATATACATCTACCATTCAATTTCTTCTCGCCTTATAAAGCTCAGAATATTCAGGATTTTTGGCGTCGCTGGCATATTACCTTGTCGCGTTGGCTTCGTGAATACCTCTATATCCCTCTCGGTGGCAATCGAAGTGGTAGCGGACGAACGCTAGCTAATCTTTTTCTGACATTCTTAGTTGGTGGTATCTGGCATGGTGCCGCGTGGACATTCGTCGCATGGGGGGCCTTACATGGCCTTGCGGTTGTCGTTCATCGACTATGGACGAAATCCGGCAGGGCATTGCATGTAGTGCCTGCTGTGATTCTGACTTTTCTTTTTGTCAACTTTACGTGGATTTTCTTCCGAGCACCAGATTTTGATAGAGTCGGTGTTTTTCTTGATGCATTTCTAGGACAAAATGGTTTTTGGCTTCATCGTGATTTTATGCGTGTAGTCAACTATAAAGGACTTATAACTGTTATAGTTTCTTTTATTGCATGCTTTACCTTGCAAAGTAGTAAAGAATTTTATGAAAAAAAGGAGCCTAGTTGTTATCTTAGTATCGGAATTACTTCTATTTTTTTAGCTATATTATATTATCTTTTTTCTTTATGGTGCTTTTATCCTGAAATCGAACCTGACTTTATTTATTTTCAATTTTAAGTGGAGTGAATATGTTTGATTATAAAAAACATACAAAAAGGATGATTTTTTTTATTTCTGCTTTGCTATCATCTGCTTTTACAATATGGATTTTTTCTTTGTATTTTGTTTTTTTTGAAAAACCGTTATTTATTCCTGCAGATTATAAAGCAGATGGGCAAATTAAAGTGAAAGAATTTAATATTCAACAAAGAGTTGAAGGGGTAAAAAGTATTATTATAATTAGTGGATCAAATGCTTTATTCAGTATGTATTCACCAGTTCTTGAAGAAAAAACAGGCTATAAAGTATATAATCTTAGTGTTTCTTCAATGTTACCTCTATGTTTATATATTTATTTTGCAGAAAAATATGCTCAAAATGGTGATATTATTATATCCCCTCTTGAATATCCTTTCTATACGGAAAAAGATAAACTTACACCTAGTGCCTATGCCTGTTTTTCAACTTGGGCAATGCAATACACTTCCGTATTGCCTCTAAAGTGGCAAAAAGAACTTTCTAGGCGGAATATTCTTACATATTGGCAACGTTTACCCAATTTTTTTAAACAAATCCCAATTACGAAAGCAGAAGTAATAGTTCCGCGTGCGATGAATAGTTCACTACTTGCTACAGAGGATAGTCAAATTAATCGTTATGGAGAAATTTTAGAAGATAAAAAGCCGACAAAAAGTAATTTTGACTCCTATTACTTTGAAAAGAAACCAGCTTCTGAACACTTTAAAGAAGAAATTACTGCATTTCGAGACAAACTTGCGGCTAAAGGAGTATCTTTATATGTAACATTCCCCGTATCTGAAAAACAAAGTCGCTTTAACACTGATATGTCAGAAACGCAGGAAAAACTACAATATTATCGTAAGCAAATAGAACAGTGTGGGATTAATTTTTTTGGTACAGACTCCTTTTATAATTTTGAAAATAAATATTTTTTTAATTCAGTCTATCACCTCAACGCAACTGGAGCCATTTTACGTTCTCTTTTGCTTGCAGAGGATATAAATACCTATGTCCTTGGTAAAGAGTCTTCCTATGATTTATCTTCACCAGAGTCGCGCAAATCTTTTTTTAAGCAACAAGAGCAAGAGGCTTTGCGAATCATAAAAAAATTACGGGAAGAACAAAAATAATGGGGGCTACACCAAAGAGGGGCCCTCGCGAAGTGGAACTCGTGGTGCTAAAGAACCGTAATGGCCGCGTCGGTGGCAAGGTGGATTTCCAGTATTATCTGTTGTTTAACTACTTTCGTGAGGTGGGGTAATGCCCCCGATGCCCATATTAGGCCTTTCATTATTATAAGACCATAGCCATCGTGTGGCAAAATCTTGCACCTCTTTAATATTTTCGAAGAGGTATTGGTTCAGCCAGTCGTAGCGAACAGTGCGGTTATATCGCTCCACATAGGCATTTTGTTGAGGATTACCTGGTTGGATATGTTTAATATCTATTCCTTCCCTAGCGGCCCATATCAGCAGTTTTTTTACTGATATATTCAGGGCCGTTGTCGCAACGAATAGACTTCGGTTTACCTCGCCACGTAATAATTTGCTCTAAGCTACGGATTACGCGCTTTGCTGGCCCAGTAGATAAAGAAAAATCCACGTCAATGGTAAGTCCTTCACGATTAAAATCATCAATTACGTTGAAAAGACGGATTGCGCGACCATCTTGAAGTTGATCATGCATGAAGTCCATCGACCACGATTCATTCATCCCCAGAGGTACTGCAAGAGCTTGTGGTTCTTAGTGAACAATACGCTTTCTAGGCTTAATCCGCAGGTTCAGCTCTAGTTCGCAATATATGCGATAAACACGCTTATGATTCCAAAAAAATCTTTTACATTTCGAAGGTATAAAAAGCACAATCCAAAACCCCAGTTCTGCTTTTTTTGCGTCAAGTGAACAAACCATTTTGCAATCAATGTGTTTTCATCTGAGAGTTTGGCCTTATAGCGGTAGCATGAAGGGCTAATACCAAATGCCATGCATGCTTGCCGAATATTTAGCTTTTTATCCTGAACAGCTTTCTTCGCCATCTCGCGCTTCTTGTCAGTAGGCTGAGATGGCTTTACCAGTTTTTATCAAGTGCCTCACGCAAAACTTCTGCCTGCATTTGGACGTCAACATACATTTTTTTGAGCTGGCGATTCTCTTGTTCGAGCTCTTTCATGTGAGTCATCCCATCATTGATTAGGACACGTCCATGCCGCCATACTTCGCTCGCCACTTATAAAACGTAGCAGAACTCATCCCATGCTCTCGGCACAAGTCGGGAACTGAAACACCATTATCGGCTTGCTTTAAAATTGCCAAGATTTGGCTGTCGGTGTAGCGGGACTTTTTCATGTAGGATCTCCTTCGCTGAGTTTACGAGAAAATTCTACTTTTCAGAAGCACTTTTTAACGGGGGGATTACCCCAAAAGAGGGAAAACCGTACTTTGAATTAGATGTTTTTGAGTGGCTGGACTGACAACTTCCTTGACATTGACCTCCATTGCTTTAGTAAAGATAGGCTAGATTTTTCCATATAATTTTTCATACTTTGGTAAACACCACTCTGCGAGTTTCTTAGATTGTTTATAGAAAAATAACATCCAGTCACGACTACTTTCGTTAATGCTTTCTTTGTATAGTGCCCATCCAACATAATACCAGTTATGTATTGCAGCGTAGGCCATCCAATGAAGGTGCTCTATATTTGTTACAGGTCTTCCAAAATAAGCTTCTAAAATGTCAAGAATTTTAGGGTCATCTACTTCATATTCAAGGCCAGCAATTACTCGGCCAAAATCGTACCCAGGGTCATTATATCCAGCAAACTCCCAATCAATTATGTCTAATGTACTATCTGTCATAAGAATATTATCAATATTAATATCATTATGACACATTGTGTGTTGGATACCGTCTTTTTCAGCATAGCTGTGTAGCTTTTTCATCATCTTCCACTCTTTTTCGAATATATGGAAAAGATTTCCTTTTATCTTGGAAGCCTCCTTAAATAGTCTTTCGCATTCATATATTGGGTCATAATTGTACTCTTCTAAATTTTGAATATCGTGGCTTGATAAATGAAAAGCACGAATTTTTTTGGCTACGCGCTTCATGAGCTCGATATCGGTATAATATAAACCATATAAATTCGTACAATTTTCTCTGAATTTTGAAATTTTAATCCCACTTTCATCTATATATACATAGGTATCATCTGCATGTGCCTTCGCAGCAAGTGTTTGTGCAAGGCATTCATTTTTTCTATAAATGAAAAAGGAACTACTGTCCCCAGGGTATCTGAATATGTATCTTTTGTTATGAACAACAAAAGTAAATAAAATATTTGTAAGTCCTTTTTCAAGAACAACAATATCATGAATTTCTTGCTCAGTACAATTCAGTACTTCACAAATTTTATTGTTGATGCGCGTACTTACATTCCCAAGAAATAAGCCCTCGATATTTTGTATTTGTTGAATTTCATCAAATTCAAAAATCATGTCAGCAGGATATATTTGGGCATAGATATCTAGATTATTAATATGTTTAGAAATAAATTCTTCCCAGAACATGGCTGACACTCTAAAGTCTTCAATTTCTTCATCAAGGTATTTTTTCAGTCTGGATGCAAAAGAAGGGTTGATATATGCATGTCCATAGAGACATTCTCCAGACTTAGCCCCGCTATATACCTTAAGGATTCTCCCATCTTCATTCTTTTTTACTAACAACTCATTGTGTGCATCTTCTTTGTAAACCGTAGCGTGATACGAGCTAAACTCATATAAAGAAAAAGGATTTGTTTCAAAGTAGTTATCACAGTTACATATATATGTACTAGAGAGTTTATGTTTTGCAATATATAGTGAATAAATGTTATTCTTTTTAATATTTGGATTAACTTCAAGGTTAACACCCCATTTATCTTGCAAAAAGAAATATAGTTCCTGTTTATACGCTATAACAACCGTAATATCACTGATACCCACCTCTTGAAGTTGTCTAATCTGGCGTTCAATTAAAGTTTCACCGTTTTTCATGAAGAGGCCTTTTGGCATAGAGTAAACAGACTTTGCATTGATGTCAGCCCCTCCTGCAGCCAAAATAATAGCACTTTTGACTTTAAGAGGCTCAATTTCCTGTAATCCTGTTTGGGTAACTCTTCCTTTTTCCGTGATATAGTTTTTAAGGATTAATCGAGATAAGAGGTTGCTTGTTTTTTCTTTTGATTCTAATAGGCTAGAGTGTATGTTTTTAAAAATATGAGATAACTTTTCTTGTTTATTTTGGATTTGGTTTTTTAATAAAATTTGTATGATTTTAAACTCTTTATAAGTTAACATAGTTAGCCTCCTTTTTTTACTTCTTTTAGTAGTAAAAATCCTTCAAAAAGATCTAAGTCACTTTTTTGGGTGATTTTTACTTGTGAGGCGGTAGATTGGGAAAACCAAAGTTTTTTACCTAAAGCAAGATAAAGTGATGTAGTATGAGGTTCTACTACATCTAATAAGTTTTTTTGGATGATCTCACTATACACGTTACACAGTTCACCAAACTTAAATGTCCATGGGTTTGCAAATCCTTTTAGGGTTTCGCGTGTAATATTTTGTGAACTTGAGTATTCATCATCTTTAATACAGGTGCATAAGTCTATATCTTTTGTAGCAATTGCATTTCCATGAAGTTTACAAACTCGAATAGAATCGTTAATATCTTCTTGTGGTGTCATTGGTGCAACACCAAAAGATATAACTACTATATCTTCATTGTTTATTACACCTTTAAGATTAAATATTCCGTTCATAGCTGATTCTTGGAACGTAGCTCCTCCAAGACATAGCCATCGAAGTTTCGAAATAGAATATTTTTCACAAATATTTTTTATATCTTGGACCCAATCTTTATGGCAAACAATCTCTATTGCATCAATATTGTTATTTTTTTCAAAAATCTCTAGAGTGTATGCAAGAATGGGCTTACCTTTTA
This sequence comes from Eubacteriales bacterium, assembly GCA_044425705.1. Lineage (GTDB taxonomy): Bacteria > Bacillota > Clostridia > Lachnospirales > Lachnospiraceae > JAWXVD01. Next base: position 6,547 of record JAWXVD010000003.1, read on the forward strand.
TTTCAATAAATTGCTTTGGTACGTTTGCTCCAACTCTAGTGCCAGTTCCTCCAGCTAATACTATAGCAATGTTCATTACTCATCCTTTTGAGCTATCTTTTTTACAGATAATATTCGTTTTGGTGTGGAGTAGAATATTAAGGAAATACTGATTTAATATCTTTTTGCCCCCTAGCCTCGTCATCCTCTTTTTCGAAAGCCTTATGTATGTCTATATATACTGCGGCTTTCTAAAAATTGGTCTTCTTCACTAGGGAAGAAAAATTCTATTAAATCAGTACTTCCTTAAGAATCGAGAAAAACTACGTCACTAAAGTGAATGTTGATTTTCTCTAAACTAGGAGGTTCCATGTATTTTTCGCCATAGCACTTTTTTAATATTCCATGTGGCATTGCAGGTGCTTTGAAGTGTAAATCTTGGAAAGCAAGCTCTTGTAAGGGGAAGAGTTCATTGATTTCTATGTATGACAAAGGCGGAAGTGAAAAACTTATGACTTCCCTATTATTATCAATAGGAATATTCTGCAATTCTTTATACTGCTTTTCAGCCTTAGCAATGGCATTATTAAACTCTGTTTCTGAAATAATATTATGCTTTAGTTTTCTACTATAATAGGCAGTAGCTTCTTGAAATTTATGCAGTTCATTTTCACTGAGCATAGTTTTTTTTGCTCTAAATACATCTAAATTTAGGCCCTTTGCAGAATATAAATTATCGTGATTAGCCGCTATATTATGTACAATAGTATTTTTATCTTTTATCCTTGCCCATCCATGGAAAAATAATTTTTCACTTTGGGCATCTTCAACTAGGAGACTTTCAGAAATATTAGCTCGTAAAATTTCTATTGCCTTGTCGTAAACGTCATCCATTATGTAAATATCAAAGTCATCATCCCAAGGGATAAAGCCTTTGTGTCTTACAGCACCTAATAATGTACCATAAAAAATAAAGTATTCTATTTTATTGTTGTCTAAAATAGTAGTAACTTCTTTCGCCATTTCAAGTAGGCGATTTTGAACTTTTTTGAATTTGTTTTTGTCAACGTTTAGTGAATTAAAAAACTTTTCATATTGATCCATGTTATTTTCTCCAATCAAGTAAAGATTCAATCATATCAACATCAAAAACATTTATCTTACAGTTCTGTTGAACATCAATTCTTTCTCTAAAAGAGTCATCAATAAAGATTGAATTCTGATCCTTAATATAGCTACTCTTTTTTTTATCTGATAGAATATGTATTATTTCGCTAAATAAATTTTCAGAAATTGCAAATTTATTTAGTGTTTCTTTAATATTTTTTGCATGACGGCTTATTAGTATATTTTTCCGCTCTTTACTTTTATTCTGGTAAAGTAAGGTTAGAAGTGAATAGTTTATTTGATCCTTGATGATTAAGGTGTCATCTAAGTCAACATAAATAGTATCGTAGTTTATATTAATTTTATGTCTACTAATGAAAGCTCTATCAAGTTGTACTTCATACGTATTTGGTGATATTTTAACGTCATAACCTTGCATATTATATAGAGTTAAAAGAGGATAGTTTATCCCTTTCATTCGAGTACATCCCATAGTACCGGGGATGCGAGGCGATATTTCTAATAATTTGTATTTACCGCTAGAATTTAGTTTCAGTTGGAAAAACCATGCACCATTAAAAGTAAATTCACTATTAATGATATGTGCAATGTCTTCTACTTCTTTAGGAGTATGTAAGCTGTTAGCTCGAACACTAATACCTGTTTTTATACGTGCTCTTTCACGCATTATTGTTGTTTGTAATGTCCCATTTTTATCAGTGAAGCAGTCCACTGTGTATTCCGTACCACCTAAATATTCGCAAATAATTAAGTTTGAAGATGATTGTAATTCGTGTTCTAATTCTTCAACTGTATTTATCTTTTTAGTTCCCTGTGCACCTTGTCCCTTTTGTGGCTTTATAAAAACAGGAAATTCATGTATTTCATTCACATTATTGTAGTATTTGGGAATAAAACTATATTTAGATAGGTGTTCATAAGTCAGTAACTTTGATCTAAGTGTGAGAACGGTACTTTTGGGTGACGTCACTATTTTAGCATTTATTTGATCTTCGATATTTGCAAAGACTTCTATTGCGATGTCATGTGCAGGGTATATGTAGTCAATATTGTAGTTAGCAATGATTTCGTTAATTTTATTTATAAAATTTTTATCTGTAACAAATGGTATATCTATTATTAAATTTTTATAAACAAATTTTGAATGATCATCTGCACTAGTTCCACCATAAATAGTATAATATTTTTGGTCTTTTAATGCATTAAAAATTTCAAATGCTATCTCTGTTCCCGATGGAAATATTAGTATATTTTGCATTGTATCGCACTCATTACTTAATAGTATACCAGTTTATTCGCTTATCAACGACAATAAATATTGTCCATAATCCGTCATCTTCAATCCTACACCAACATTCTGAAGCTGTTCCGTGCTAATAAAACCGCGCCGCCAAGCAATTTCTTCTAAGCACGCGATATAGAAACCTTGTCGCGCTTGGACTGCTTCAACATAGAGAGCCGCCTTGAGCATACCTTCTGGCGTACCAGTATCAAGCCAAGCCATGCCGCGGCCCAAAAGTTCTACGTGGAGTTCATCAAGTTCAAGGTAGGCGTTATTAATTGCGGTGATTTCGATTTCACCTCGAGGCGATGGTTGTACTTGCTTGGCAATTTCCACAACTCGATTGTCGTAAAAATATAAGCCCGGAACAGCATAGTTTGACTTAGGTTCAGCCGGTTTTTCTTCGATGGATAAGACCTTATGGTTCGCATCAAAGGCCACAACACCAAAGGCTCGCGCGTCTTTCACGGGATATCCAAAGATAGTAGCACCTTGCGTACGCTCTTTGGCGCGCTCGAGGACTCTTGTTAAGTCCTGACCGTAAAAGACATTGTCACCAAGGATAAGGCAAACATTGTCATCGCCGATGAACTCTTCACCCAGAATAAAGGCATCCGCAAGCCCCCGCGGAGTATCTTGGACGATGTATTGCAGGTTGACGCCAAGACTTTCGCCAGTGCCCAACAGTTTTTGGTAGCATGGGGTATCATCAGGAGTTGAAATGATGAGGATGTCGCGGATACCGGCAAGCAATAAGACCGAAAGAGGGTAATAAATCAATGGTTTATCGTAAATAGGCAAAAGCTGCTTGGAAACGGCCTTTGTCATGGGATATAGGCGCGTTCCACGTCCTCCTGCTAAGATGATACCTTTCATATAAAATTCCTATTTTATGTAATATTCTGTTATTTCAAGATGATAGTGCAGATTTTCTCAACATCTTCAAGCGACAAATCTGCATAGAGCGGCAGTGTTACAACGGACTCAGAAATACGCTGCGCAACTGGAGTTGTGTGGCCGTTATAGCCATAACAGTCGCAATGATTTGTCAACGGATAGAAATATTTGCGCGCAAAAATATTGTGCTCTGCAAGCTTTTGGCAAATTTCATCGCGACTATACTTATATCCTTGGAATACTACAGGAAAGTACGCATAGTTGGAAGCAATGCCTTTTTGTGGTGCAACAAGCTGTATACCGTCGACTCCGCCTAAAAGCTCACGATAGCGCACAACAATATCTTTACGCTTGGCTATGGATGCATCGATATGACGCAAATTACATAAGCCCATGGCGGCCTGAAATTCGTTCATTTTTGCGTTGCCGCCGATGGATTCGATAGACTCTGGGCCAGTTATGCCGAAATTGCGGAGCTGCGTCAGGACTGCATGGAGCGCAGGATCTTTAAAGGCTACCGCGCCGCCCTCGATGGTATTGAAGACCTTGGTGGCGTGGAAACTGTACATGGAAGCATCACCCATTTGCGAGACAGGGCAGTCCTCAGCGTGCACACCAAAGGCGTGGGCGGCATCGTAAATGACTTTGAGGTTGTGCTTTTGGGCGATGTGTTCGATGGCTTTGTAGTCGCAGATGTGGCCATAGACATGCACAGGAATGATGGCGGATGTGTTTTCTGTAATGAGTGCTTCTATTTTTGACGCATCAATTGTGTAATCATCGGCCTTAATGTCGCAAAAAACAGGGCGTAAACCGTTACGAACGATGGCGTGCGTTGTAGAAACAAAAGTAAAAGGCGTGGTGATGACTTCGCCTTGAAGGTGCATAGCTGCAATGACCGTCTCTAAAGCCAAGTGTCCATTGGTGAAAAGTGCGAGATCGTCACTTTGCAGGTACTTTTGCAGTTCTTGCTTGAGTGCACGGTGTTTAGCTCCATTGTTTGTCAACCAATGGCTATCCCAAATATCTTGTATTTCAGCGCAATACTCTTCAAAGTCGGGCATGGAAGAGCGCGTAACATGTATTGGTGTACTCATGGGATGAAGCCTTGTTAGGGTATGATGAGGGGCGGTAGAGTATTTATAAAGAGAATACTTCAGCTAGGCAAGAGAAAAGCAGTTTTAGTTTAGGATGTGAATGCTAGTCTTGTGCGATATTGAGCTTATGACAAATGAGTTTTTCTTTTTTTAAATACCACGATTGTAATTATTTTGTACAAAGCAATGCTCAAGGTATTTGTAGGCTAGAGAGGAGTGGAAGTCATCTTAGTTTATAACAGCTAGTTATGATTGTTTTGTCTTAGATTGTAAGCGATAACTACACTTGGATAAAAGTTGTAATAACTTGGAGCGGTATAGTCTTCGTACTATTTTAAATCTTTGTTTT
>JAWXVD010000152.1:0-7659 GCA_044425705.1 Eubacteriales bacterium
CTGGCAAACCAAGTGTTGCAATAGAATCTAAGAAACATGCTGCAAGTCTTCCAAGACCACCATTTCCTAAAGATGGTTCTGGTTCTGCTTCTTCAATAGCCGCCATGCTTTTTCCTTTAGCTTCTAAAATTTCGCTTAATTTATCATACACACCTAAATTAATTAAGTTGTTTGATAATAATTTTCCAATCAAAAATTCTGCTGAAATATAATACACTTTTTTCTTTCCAGCAATTGGAGTTGTTACATCTGCTAGTGATTTTGTTAAAAACAACACACAATAATATGATTCTTTATCACTACAGCTTTCAAATGTTTTTTCAAACATTTGTTTTGCAATATTATCTAATTCTGTTTCCATGTTTGCTACTAAAAGTTCTCTTTGTAATGTTAATCTACCTGGCATTTTTTCTCTCCTCTTTTACTACCTTATAATTTCAAGATATTCCAATCTTGCCATTTCATGCTCTATGATTTTATTTTTCCCAGTTTTTCCCTCCATTAAACAGTGCAGCTCACAGACTGCCTCTTTGGAAACATTGGAAAAATCTTGATGTACCGTATTCATTTGCTTTCCTACATAGCCCATTAATGTAATACCATCAAATCCACATACAGGTCTAAAAATATCCATTTCTGTTAATGCGTTCATAGCTCCAATTGCCATCAAATCAGATGCACAAACAATGGCATCTGCATACTGACCATATTGAAACGTAATTTTTCTGGCCTGCAATTCACTAAAATTTCCATTTCGAACAAAAATTGTCAGTCCATCCTCTTCTATTAATTCCCTCATACCTCGTAACCGTTGTTCTGTCACATAAGTATGGTCTTTTCCCGAAATATAAAGAACTCGCTTACAATTATTTTCTTGTAATGTTTTTCTTGCCACTTCTTTTTGTGCTGTTTTGTGATCAATACCTACGGCAGATGTACTTTCATTGATATAATCCGAATCTACTACTACAATTTTGAATTCCTGTGAATCAATCAAATCATGTAAATTTTTATCCAACCTACTCATCCCATAGATAATCAATCCTGTAATATGCTGTGATTTAAAATACCGAATCACCTCTTCTCCAGTCATTTCAATTACCATAGAATAGAAAACTACAATCACATCTAAATTCATTTCTTTACATTGATTGATTCCACCATAAATGTATTGCATTCCGATTTCGTCAATTGCCTGTGTATTAGTATTTAGATTCATAAGCATAGCAACACGTCCACCTTGCTTTGACGATAATGCAGAAGCAACGGTATTCGGCACAAAATTTAATTCCTTAATCGCTTCATTTACTTTCTGCTTTGTTTGCTCACTCACATTAGGGTAATTATTCAGTACTTTTGAAACAGTAGATATGGCAACTCCAGCTTTACTGGCAACATCTCTAATTGATACCATAACATAATCATCCCTTCTGGAAAACGTTTTCTTTTGGTAGTATATAATAAAGGAGTAGGTTTGTAAACCCACTCCTTTGTTTTTTTATAGGTACATATAAAGTTTTAACTTATCTTTATCACAATTTTACCAATTATTTACAAAACAACTGCCTAATACATCCAATTACTATAAATAAAACTAATACTATTAGTGTATATTTTTTTCTTTAAATTTTTCCATAATCCCTGTTAATTGCTCTATTTCACGAGACAAACTATCCTCGTTATATAATGTAGTTAATAACTGCTCTTCGTATGATATATATGAATCTACCACTGCTCTATATGGCAATTGTTCCACATATTCTTTTAATATAGCCGCCTTAGGATTAGATGTATCTACAATGGAATCTCTAAACGACACCGTTTCGTCTCCATGATACATAAAAATCGGATAAGGATCTCCGTGCCAAATTCCCTTTAAATTCCTGAATCCCACAAAATTTATCTTATGAAAATCTTTTCTTAAGGATTCTTCTTTCAAAAACAATGCGGCTAAATCAGAAGAAATCACAACGCGATTTTCCGATGTATATTGTGCAATTCGAAAACCACTATCAATATCAGTGCCTAAATATTCTGCTCGCAATTCGTTTTTATTAATTTCATATTCCACATAAATGTTATCGGCACATAACTCAGCAGGCGAGATATCCGCAATCCATACTGTAGCTTTTACTGCTAAAATTTCTGCTGTACTAGAATCACCTATTTGCCCACTTTTAATTTTATGATTAATATCCACAACTGTGTCATAAACAGCCGCTACAACTTCATCAATTTCTTCAACCTTTTCAATTTTTCTTGTATAAACAACCTCGTCACCTAACATTTTCCAAAACCGGTAACCTCCCACTTTGCTGTTTACAAACACATGCATAATATGCTCCAGCACATTGCTTACACCACTTACCCAGTTTCCTTTATACATGGATTTATATAAAGTACAATTCACCAAATCAAATGAAATAAATAACATTACAGTACTACGCTGTTTTCTTTCTTCCCTCACTTCCACAATCATAATCCCCCTTACCCTCTAATTAAATACACAAAATAAGCAGCATAGGACAGTACTAAAAGAATTCCACCATTTTTTGTTAATTTTTCATTTTTCAAAACACATACTAAAAGTAGAATTGCAGATGTGGTACATACTGCACTATCAATTAAAAATCCAGTAGAATACACAACAGGTGTAATCAGCCCAGTCATTCCTACAACAAATAAAATATTAAAAATATTACTACCAATAATATTACCAATAGCAATATCTGCTTTTCCCTTCTTAGCAGCAGTAACTGATGTAATCAACTCTGGTAACGATGTTCCAAATGCAACTATAGTAAGTCCAATAATACGTTCACTCATTCCAAACATACGAGCAATTTCTGTTGCTGCATTAACAGTTACATCACTTCCCCATACAATCAATCCCATTCCTAAAATTATTAAAAATACTAATTCCCCTAATTTTTCATCCTTTGTTTCGTTATCTACTTCCTCTCCAACATCCACTCCATTTTTTGCTGTTTTGAACAGATAAATAAAAAATGCAATAAATAAAGCTGATAAAATAACCGCATCTAATCTTCCTATCACTCCATCAACCAATCCCAAGAATGGTAATAATGCAGAAATAAAAATAACAAATGGCATTTCTACTTTCAAAGTACTTTTCTGTACCGGTAAAGTAGTTACGATAGCTGTAATACCCAAAATAATTAATACATTTAAAATATTGCTACCCAGTACATTACCAATAGTAATAGCCGCACTTCCCTTCATTGCTGCCGAAATACTAATAGCTGCCTCTGGTGCACTAGTTCCCATTGCTACAATCGTTAATCCAATAATAATTTGAGGAATCCCAAATCGATCTGCCACTTTACTGGCTCCCTCTACAAACCAATCTGCCCCTTTAATCAACATAGTAAAACCAACTACTAATAAAACTGCTTGTAATATAAAATTCATTCCAATCCTCTCTTTCTCTTAATCCGATGCTTTTGTACTTTAAAAATAAAAAAGACCTCTAACATAGAATACTTTCTATGCTAAAAGTCTTGTTCCTCCAAAAACGAAAGTGTGTAACCATGGTTTTTTACCAGGGTATGTTGATTACACATATTAACTACTCCCTTTTAACTTAATCACAAGATAACACTGTTTCCCGCTTTCGTCAAGTGTTATTTTGTTACAATTACAATAATATACCAACATTATTATCCATACATTCCTTCACAATTTCATCAACCTGATATTCAGGGGCATACTTTTGTATTATCTCTACTAATGTGAAAATTTCATCTATTTCACATTCTAAATCCTCCTTGTTATGTGACATTTTTTCTGCCTCTATTAAAATTTTTGCAATATCCAAATTACTTTTCGCTTGTTGTAGTGCTTCTGCACTATTACAATCTGCCATCGTTACCAAGTATTGACACAATTCCTCTCTTCCCTCTAGGTAACCATGTTCCCTAACATATTGCAAACATTTCATCTCGTATATACTGTGGTACAACGGCTAACCATTCTTCATAGGTGTGGGGATTTTTCATATAAATTACCTTCTTTCTTAATTATAGTAAATACGTTGTGGAGTGTAAAGAGCGAAATCACTGGAAATATGTTATTTTTTTGCTTTTATGGTAATTTTTCATATGTAGTATAAAAACAAAATTTAGCTGTGATTTCCAAGACAAAAATGTTAGCTCAATATGAGATTATCTGAAGTGTGTGTTGATGTGATAATATGTTTCTTTATATATATGTAATTATATCATTTGATTATTCATCCTGCAATATGTATTAAAATTTTTGATAAGTTTTTAGCATAGCTTGAAAATGATGCTTATCATTACTGTTCACCTAGAACTATTCATTTACTGCATAGTACATGTGAAAATAATTAATTAAAAAATCCTATTTGTCGCTTGACAAATACAACAGTATTATACTATAATATTACTTGTCGCTAAGAGACATGCGGATATGGCGGAACTGGCAGACGCGCCAGATTTAGGTTCTGGTGGGAGACCGTGCAGGTTCGATTCCTGTTATCCGCAGCATAAAAAACCGTTAGACGAATTATCGTTTAACGGTTTTTTATTACCCTTATATTTATACGCAGCAAAAAAACCAGCAAACAAAGTTTACTGGTTTTTAAAATGAGACATCGGAGATTCGAACTCCGGACAACTTGATTAAAAGTCAAGTGCTCTACCAACTGAGCTAATATCCCATACATTATGAAAATATGTTGCGAAGTCTTCGAACAACTTGTCCTCTTACTTCTAACTGGGCTAGAAAGATTCGAACTTTCGAATGCAGCAGTCAAAGTGCTGTGCCTTACCGCTTGGCGATAGCCCATTACGTTACTTCCGTTCTATATGAACCATAACGATACGTTTGTCTTATAAATAAGACAGGGTGGATACAGGGATTTGAACCCTGGACCTTCTGAACCACAATCAGACGCGCTAACCAACTGTGCTATACCCACCATATTAATTATGAGAGATAACTCTCAAATGTGCTCGAAGGGATTCGAACCCCCGACCCACGGCTTAGAAGGCCGTTGCTCTATCCAACTGAGCTACGAACACATACATATGAAATATATGTTTCACATCAACCATCATTCATCATTTTCATGATTTATCAATAGTTAAAGCGGGTGATGGGAATCGAACCCACGTATCTAGCTTGGAAGGCTAGTGTTCTACCATTGAACTACACCCGCAAATTAACGGAACGGTGAAATAATTTCTCACCTAGCATTTTGAATCACTTAAATAGTTCATTCTCAATGCTCATTATGAAATTAAAAATCGGGGTGACAGGATTCGAACCTGCGACCTCCTGGTCCCAAACCAGGCGCTCTAGCCAAGCTGAGCCACACCCCGTTACTTCATGTTTCCTTTGCGTTTCAACCGTGTTATCGGTGACGCAAGAATTATTATATGTTATCTACCAAATAAAGTCAACACTTTTTTTCACTTTTTTCCAAAAACTTTTTTCGCACCTCAAAAACCCCCATTTTAAGCCATTTATCTCTGTTTTTTTCTTTCAAGCAAATTAACATCTTACCTATTCATAATTTTATTTCTTACTTTTTTGATTTTTTACAATTTATTTTTCTATCTTTCCAGTCCTAATCCAGTAGTCATTTTTATCTTTTTACTTTCATATACTTATAAAATTTTTCTAAAATAATAGAAAAGTGTAACTTCCCCATTTAGAAAGATTACACTTTTCTATTTTTTCACAACTTAATTCTAGTATGGAATCTCCATAGCCTTATTTTTACTCAGTATAGCATAGTGCAAATGCATAAAATGAGTCTGTCTTAACTGTAATGGTACTTGCTTCTTTATCTAAATCAGATAGCTTAATACTTTTTCCATCTTCTGTTACACATAACATAAAAAAAGTACGTCCTTCTTCTAACAATGTTTCCGGAATTTCCAGAACAATTGTAGCTGCTGTATCCATTTTGTAAACCATTTTATCATTCGGCAAGATATTATAAGTTCTTGCTAATACATCATCTCCTGCTAGGGCTTGAAATTCATCAACACATAATTGTCCCTGTACCTCATTATAAACATTTACAGAATAAGAACCTTCTATCACTTCATAGACTGGTGGTGTTGTACCCTTTAAACTAAAAAGATAAAGCTCCTCTGGCGTTGTAGGTAGCCAAACCGAGGCGCTGCCTCTTCTGTATTTCCTGTATCACCTGTACTTCCTGTATCACCTGTACTTCCTGTATCTTGCTCTGGAATTTCTATATATGTGTTATTGATGACAGACACACTTGTAACTTTCGATGCTTCTAATGATTTCTCTATCTCTGCTTTGATTGCTTCAGAAGTCACTATAATAGTAGTAAGGTTAGTACACCCCTCAAAGACATCTTTAGTTGTTTCCTGACCACTAGTCTCACCCCCTGTTGCACCAATGGAAATAGTCACCTGACTCGCTAAAATTGTAATTTCTTTTAAGTTGCTACATTTTTGAAAAACAGCTGGCCCAATATTTATTGAATCACCTAATATATACACACTAGTTAGAGCAAGGCATTCATAGAAAGCAAACTCATTCAGTGTAGTCACATTGGCTGGGATAATAATACTAGTAAGACCACTTTTTTTAAAGGTATTTGCTTCAATAGTCGTAATACTGTTAGGAAGTGTAATACTAGTTAGAGAGCTACATCCTTCAAATACAGCTTGTCCAATAGTAGTTACTGAATTTGGAATGGTAACGTTGCTTAAAGTAGTACAATTATAAAATGCATACTCTCCAATGGTTTCTACATTGCCTAAGTTAATTGTACTTAAACAAGTGCAACCAGAAAATGCATCCCCTCCGATACTGGTTACCGAATTTGGAATAGTAACGTTACTTAAACTAGTACACCCTTTAAATGCGGACGTTTTAATTGCTGTTACATTCCCCAAATCAAGACTACTTAGTTTAATACAGCCTTGAAATGCAGACTGTTCAATGGTTCCTCCTTCTATAGTTACTGTTGTTAAGTTGGTACAGTCTTTAAAGGCAGTACTATCAATTTTGGGGGTTCCTTCAATAGTTAGGGTTGTAAGCGGTGTATTATTTGTTCCTCCCGACCAATTATAAAAAGCATTCAATGCAATTTCAGTTACCGTATAGGTTACACCATTATCTATAACAAACTCTGGAATGGTAATATCACCCTTATTAATACTCATACCCGATGTTACTCTCGCTATATATGTACCACCACCTTCCTCTATAAGCGAATATACCACCCCTTGCCCATCAGTATAACTACTAGCCTCCACAGACATCACCGGCATCAGCATAAACGAACACACAACTATAGCACATTTCATTAAAAGTTCTACTTTATTTCTAATTACATGTAAATTCATTTCTATACCTTCCTTATTCCACTTTATATTTCACATATTTTAAAGTTGGCTCCCCCATCCTCTTCTATTTCCATGATAATATATGTAGATTTTCTACCTGCCTGTCTTGGATATGTTAAACTACCAGGATTCACAATCATTAAATCTCCATCCTCTTGCACCACTGGCATATGGGTGTGACCGTACATCACAATATCTACATTTCTGCTTCTGGCCTCTTCTTTAATCCACTCGCTATTAACGGTAACAAAGTAATGATTACCATGGGTAATCCAGATTT
>JAWXVD010000153.1:0-7655 GCA_044425705.1 Eubacteriales bacterium
TTATTGGGGATGGCTGTTCTGTTGGTTGGAGAGGATGTAGGAGTAGTGTTACTTTTGCCCCCACACTACGTGTGTGCAAAAAGTAACCTAAATTAATACTTGACTTTAATTATTATTATTATTTCTCATTACCTACAAATTTATTCTTCTTAAATTCTTTAATGGTAACACCTGTTTGCTTTTTGAAGCAAATACTAAAGTAATGAGAATCTCTAAATCCTATTTTTTCTGCAATTTCATATACTTTTAAATCTGTAGTATTTAACAATTGAATACTTTCATCAATTCTTCTTTTTGAAATATATTCGATTAAGCTAATACCCATTTCCTTTTTGAAGATGCGGCTTAAATAGCTTTCATTTGTAAAAATTTGAGCTGCTACTGTCTTCAATGATAACTCTGGATCAAAAATTTGTTTATTGACGTATTCTAACGCTTCTAATACAGTTTTATTTCCTTGTTTTATCTTCTTCCCTTCATGATAATTCATGATTTTTCGAATGGTTTTCTGCAAGTATTTTTGTGCCTCATCTACAGTGCTTAATGATTTCATTTCATCATAAACCACATCTTCCCCTAACAATTCCACCAAGGTTTGTCCATATTTATTCAAGGTATTACCAGCCTTTGATAACATGTTCATAGATAACAATGCTAAATGAGATTGTTCTGCTATAGAAGATTCTCTAATCAATTTACAATATTGCAGAATATAAGCATCTACCTTTTCAATTAAACAATTATGAATTCCAAAAATAAATTCTTCCCACTGGATATCAATTTTTGACTGTTCTCTTTTTAAAATTTCATCATATTGTGTGTAGAGAATGACTTTGTTACGTCCTAACAGCACTGCTCCACGCAATGTTTTCGTAGATTCTTTATAGGCTTTTGTGATACCATCATATCCATACTGTTTTTGACTAATACCGATGGTGTTTACAATATTTGTTTGCGAAAAAATATGTTCTTGTAACTGTTCACATATTACAGTCACATCATCCACTTCTCTCTCCATAAAGTATATAATAATGCTATTCAAATAATGCAAAAAACATATGGTATCTTCGTATTCTTTATGGCGTATCAGCTTAATAACATGTTCAATATTTACTTTATTTTTCGTTTCATCAGCTTCTTCTTGTAGCTGAATATTAACACAAATGCATCCATTTAATAATTCAATGCAATTATACATATTTAATTTTGTAATTGCTTCTGATTGTTCAATTCTAGATTCTAATAATCTTTGCAAGAAACTTTCCATCACAATATCTTGATTTACCATCACGCGATCTTCTAATTGTTGTATTTTCGCAATGTAATTTTGTTCTTTCTGAAGATTCTCTTGAATTTTCAACTTGATTTTATCTGTAATATTTTTAATATCTTCTATGTTAACTGGTTTTAGGAGAAAATCTTTTACTCCCAATTGAACAGCTTTTCTTGCATAGTCAAATTCACGATATCCCGTTATAATTACAATATAACATTCCGGAATTACAGTAATTAATTTTTCACATAATTCTAAACCGTCCATTTTAGGCATACTAATATCTGTAAAAATAATATCTGGTTTTTTATGCTGAATAAATTCCAATGCTTCAAATCCATTGCTTACTTCACCAATGATTTCAAATCCGTTTTCTTCCCATTGGAATCCTTTTCGAATCAATACTCTTTCTAATTTTTCATCATCTACTAGTAATACTTTGATCATAAACCTATATCACTCCTGCGCTCTGCCAATATTCTAATTGTAATTTCTGTTCCCGTCCCTAGTTCGCTATGAATAGTAACTGGATTTTCAATCCCATAATACAATCTCGTTCTTTGAATCAAACTATGTAATCCAAAACCTGATTTTCCTGTCTTAACTTCCCCTCTTAAGACTTTTTCTATCCGTTCTTCTGACATACCATTTCCGTTATCTGTAATAATAAAAATGATTTCCTCTTCATCCTTATAGATTTTTATGGTAATCATTCCTCTGCCACCTTTTTGTTTAATTCCATGATGTACTGCATTTTCAATCACAGGCTGTAGCAATAATTTCATCATCACATATTCTAAAACACCTTCTTCAATATCATAATACACATTGATTTGATCATCATATCTGGTGTTTAAAATTGTCATGTAGCTTTTTATACATTGAATTTCATCTTTAATCGAAATAACATCCATTCCACTATTTAAACTGTTTCTGTAAAAACTACCCAGCGCCTGAGTCATCTTAAAACAATTTTCATGGTCTTCCATCAACGCCAATGCCGATACAGCATCCAATGTATTATATAGAAAATGGGGATTGATTTGTGCTTGTAACAAATCCAATTCACCTTTCGCTATAATCTTTTCTTCTTCTTTTACTGTAGAAATCAAGGTTTCGATCGAATGGGTCATATGATTAAATACTTTTTTCAAACTATTGATTTCATTATCATTTTCTTCTATTTCCATGGTAACAAATTGACCATTTTCTACCAACTTCATATGCTTTTCCACCTTGGATAAAGGTGCAAAAATAAGCTTTGTCAACCACATCGAGCATACCATGACGACCATAATATTCAAGAACATAATCACAATAATGGTAGTTGTATAATAAGGCGCCAAGGCTTGCATACTGTTGGTCTGAAAACTACCAACTAATTTCCAATCTTGAATATCCAAATCTTTTCCCACTACAATCACCTTAGATTGATTAATGGTAGTTTGAATTGGTTCTTCAGAAATACTATTTTCTTCCACAAACTTCAAGTATTCCTCTTCATTCTCACTAGGTGGAATGATATAATCTCCATTTCCATCGATAATAAAAAACTGAGATTCATAAGTACCACTGACTTCTTCAAAATAACTTTCTATTGTTTCCCCATCAATGATAACGAGAAGTGTCGCAATAGGTTCATAGGTATCACTATTGCCTATTTCCCTAATATAAGAGATATAATTCTTATTTTCTCTAGTTGGAAAACTTAAGATATTTTCGCTTTTATGAATAAAGAATCCATTCCCCTTGGCATCTTTCATTTGTTGATACCATTCTGTATCCACAATACTATCTGTGTCTACTAAAATGGGCCCCACTTTATAGGAATTATAGCTGTTAAAATATTGATCAAAAATATAGACACTAGAAATATAATCACCAGAAATAATGATGTTAATCAAACTCTTTTGTATATTTCTTTGAATCGTTGCATCTATATTCTCATCTGTAATTTCTGCTAGAGAACTTTGAATGGTTTCATCAAAATAAAGCAAACTGGAAAACTGGGTGACATTATCAAACATAAATGATAAATTTCCAGATAACGCATTTACCGTTTGTACACCTGCATCACCTACTTCTTGCTTTGTGTACCATTCATTCATCATATAAATCACACTAAAGGTTAGTAAAAAAGAAATCAGTAGCACTGTAATATAGATGAAGCTAATTTTAGTTTTTATTTTTCTTTTTTTAAAATATTGATACATAATTTGTTCCTTTACTTGATTCTCTCATTCACTATTAGAACTTCACTTTTATGAAATACTCTAGTCCCATTACCATGAAATACAATTTTTAATTGCTACTATACATCATCATAAGAAATAAGTGCGGGAATCACTCCCCACACTTTTACTCTATCTTTATTTTATCGAAAATTATAAAGCATTTAATTCTACTAACTGTTCCTTTGTCAAAGGCACAATTGGTGAATTATCATCACATGTATTTTGATTTTCTACAATCAACACTTCACTGCCTTCATCCATAATATGATTATGCCATACGCCCTTTTTTATATTATAAATTTTATGAGGTTCCATTTTTACAGCTGTTATTGTACTTGGTTTTTCCTCCATACCTGCTAAAAATAAAGTACAACTACCTTGCAATAAAACAAATACTTCATCTGTCTCATTATGCTTTTGCATGGTTTTTACATTTTCAATTCTTAAATCATCACAAAATTTTAATACTGCTACTCTCCAGGATTCAAAATCAACTAAAGGTTTATATCCTTCTTCCTGAAAAGGGATAATGTCCATTCCTAAGTCTTGCATGTGCTCCTCCTTATTTTTATTTTGAAACCAACTGAACGATAATTGTATGTTCCTCTCCATCTGATAAGGAGTCTAAATCATGTTTATTAATAGAAGCAATTGTTTCATATTCATATGATTTACCATCCAGTGTAATATCACCTACTTTATATTGATTTGGTTGTAATCCACCCTTATTTTTGTAAATCACTTTTATTTTTTTGCCCGCAAATATCATAGATAATTTAGCCTCTCCATTTACATCAAATTGATCGGCTACTAATTGTGGATAAAATGATAAATCTCCCATTTCTCCACGAACACCAAACATTTGTGTAATTACCGTTACTAAAATCCAACTTGCAGCACCTGTTAAATAATGATACACACCTCTACCCTTAATGTCAATGTATTCTGGCACACCTGGATAGATTTTACTGACTGCAAAATCATTACAATGTTGATATAGTGTATCAATCACTTTATATGCTTCTTTGGAAGCTCCTCTTGTGTATAATGCATTTCCATACATAGTTGTCATATGTGAGAATACTGCTCCATTTTCTTTTTGACCATAAGCAAATCCAAACATTCTACCTAGATCCATTTTCACTTCATGGAAATTTGTATTGAGACGATATCCGCCTACTTCTTTTTTATATAAGTGCTTGTCAGCAGCTTCTGTTATTTTTTTGATTTCATCTTGCGATGCTGTTCCTGACATAATAGAAAATACTTGGCTAGTCAACATCATCCTTTCCGAACCTGCTGTAGCTCTCTCTACTTTTTCACAAGAATTATCGTAATAACCATTATACCAACCTGTACCATCTTCTGCAGCAATCCATTCACTAGCACGTACATGATTAAATATCCATGCAGCTTTCTCTTTTAAATCTTTACACAATGCAGTGATATTGATAGAAATTACATCACCTGAAATTTCATGGAAACAAGATTCACAATATTTCTTTAATACTACATTTTTATCCGCAATACTATTATATAATTCCTCATTGCCACCTAATAATACTTCTATTTCTTTTGCTACTTGAATTTCTTCTATTCCTTTTTCCTGTAAGAACATAAGAAGTGTAGCAATATCTTCCATATTTTTAGCATACATATTGGTAAAAGCAACGCTTTCTCCGTTTTCATCTGCCATATCTAAGGCATCATTCCAATCGGCACCACGAATCTTAATATGGTTATGAGCTCCTACATCATAAAATGCAGTTAAGTTTTGGATTAATAAGTGTTCTAAAAGAGTTCCACTATACACTTCTTGTGTTTCATCTTTTAATCGTTCCCCTTGCTCTGGCGCCCACAATACGTCTTTTTCTTCTCCACGGCACACTTGCATATCTTTAAAATATGTGTTCTTTTCTAATAGAATATCAATATCTCCCGTTTGTTGAATGTAAAGGTTGGTTGTTAAGAAAGGCCATACACCATGATCCATCCATACACGTGTAATATTATTTCTATCTGCAATAAATTCACCTTGCTTACTACCGATAATTGTAGCATTGGTTCCATCCATTCTCACGCCACCGAAATTATCGATTAACATTTGGCGAACACCTTCTGGATTCATAATCAATAAAGCAAGACAATCTTGCCATAAATCTCTCCAACCTCTTCCACCTTTTCCATAATCATGGTGCGGTAAAAAGGAACAACCATAAATTCTACGAAGCATAGGTTGGAAACTTACCCATTTCATCCATTGATCAAAGTCTGTATTTCCTGTTTCATAAGAAACATTCACTTTTTCTTGCCAATATAATTTTGTCTCTTCAAAATGTTTGTCAAACACTGCTGAATTCATAAAATATGATGCAGTATCTACCAATTTATTTTCATCATCTCCATATCCTAACACAAGAATATAAGATGCTTTTTCCTTTGGTTGTAACTCTTTTTTTGCAAAACAAATACCACCTAGGGCTTCATAACCATCTAAATCTGTATCTATCGCACAAGGCACAATAGGCTCTGCTTGTAAACTTCTCGGATTTTCTAAATTACCGCCTTCACCGATAAATTCTTCTACGATAGGATAGAATCCAACTGGACTTTCCTTTTCATTTCCACCAAACACACCATAAACCAATTGATTTTGTTGATGTCCTCTTTCATCAAAAGTCATAGTTGGATTAACAACTACACCATTTTCTGTAGTATGAATTCTATGCAATAAGGCAGTTACATGTCTATGATCTCTTATATTATCAGCAGAACGAGCATACATAGGAATGGCAGAAACCACTTGTATTGTTTGTGCTTCATTACTTGTATTCTCTATTTCTATTTTCATCAATTCCACTGTTTCATTGCTTGATGGTACCACACTGCTAATCACAGAAAGGAGCTCTTGCTTTTTACATTCTCTAGTGATTCTATGATACATAAAACCTGCTTCTAACAGAGTCTCATCTTTATCGTCTTGGAATAAATCGGCTTGTTGTATAGCGGATTTACCTGTCAAAGAAATCAATTCTTTTCCATTTACTTTACACCAAATATTACGTGAAGATTTATCATTATGTAAATTTTCACAGCTAGCTGGCGGCATGAAAAATGTATTTTGCCCCATTTTTGAATCCCCTGCCAAATCTGGTGCAATACTACTCATAACACCTGCCTCATTGGCCAATGGAAAATATAAATAACTTGTCAATTCTGGATTTTTTAATTGAAACTCTCCCTGTTTTCCTATGTACTGATATTTCATGTGAAATCGTACTCCTTTCGCTAGATAAAGTAATATAAAACAAAATTCATACTGTATTTTAATTCTACAGCAATCATGAATCTTTGTTATTTGTAATCTAATAAAAGTATAACGAATTTCATCTCATTACTGAATTTAATTATTTTAGGAAAAAGGTTAAAATTTTTACTTTTCACTGTAAACACACTTTATATTTATACAATACGCAAGATAGAACTTCTCATTTATGTATATAATACGCACTTTGCAATGAGTTCATTTTATGTATAATACGCATTTTATAATCAGATTATAATAGATATAATACGCATTTTACCACATTCAAATCCTCTTATCACTTTTATTTTTCAAATAGATACAACATCTATCATTACTTAAAATTCACAACACTTGCTCTTTGATATTTCTCTCGTAATTCTTGATACTGGAGAGAAGCATCTACTGTATCATCTTCCGCACTACCATATGTATAACTTACATCTCCATGTTCATTATATTCTTCTACTGCTGTTTCCATTAAAACCAACTCATTGTCAATTGGCATGACTTGATAACGTGAAATTTCTCTTGGACCAGCAGTATAGATACCAGTGCTATCATAGCTAATTGGATATGCTGTACCCAAGGAATATATACTTCCTATCTTTGTTTCTTGATTTCCTATTATCAAATATACATCACAATTAGCTACTGCCAAAATTTCTTCATCATACTCATAAGTAGTTCCAGCTGTCAATTTTAAAACAGTGTTTGTATCTTCAAGAGTAATTTCTGTATGATATGCCATATTCATATCCTCCATATCGTTGAGGTAATATCGAAAAATTGCATCATAATACGGATAAGCTAAATATTCTTTCTCATCTGTACTAACCATTTG
>JAWXVD010000154.1:0-7304 GCA_044425705.1 Eubacteriales bacterium
TTACAAAATTGCTTCCTTGGTCAGAAAATATTCCATCTAATGTAAAAATTAACCTTCCACAAGAATCATAACGATTTGTGGAAGGTTTTTCAATGCGTGCTATCTTTCACGCTTACGTTTAATTGGCTACGAAATGAAATTCATTATTATGTAAGAGTTACTATCTTTAGGTAAGCTCTCTAACTGCTCTTTTCTACCTAAATATAAAAATTCCATAATGTCATTAAATTGTTTAATTTCGGATGTATTGCCCTCTATAACACCGTTTAAACGATAATGAGGTAAGGCACTCTCAAAATCTGAATATAATACTCCCTCTTTTTCAATTCTAGCTCCAACTTGTAAAATTTTATCTTTGCATAAATGATACATACTATCTGGAGTATTGCTTTGTATTAGCGCGGCAATTTCTTCTCCACATTTATCAACAATACCAGTTATTGCTTTTTCTGTTACAGTTTGCATTTTATTGAGAATATCTTTTCTCTGCTCTATCCATTCAACTGCTTCATCATTGCTAAATGCTTTCATAATCGCTAATACTAATTTGTCAATAACAAATATATTATCGGGATACTTCTCAAACAAAAAATTCAACACCTTATAACGTATTATCGGAGGTAGTAAGGAAAAAGAATACATAATTTCTGCATCTGAACCAAAATCATACATATCAAAATAGTTTATCAAGGGAAATGCCAATATATTAAATAAGTTGTCCACGATATCTTCAAAATCATTTTCAGATACTTCTCCAATATTTTGTGTATGGGTAGCCGAATTCCCCTTGTTGCGGATGGTGTCTATCGAACTTTTAAGGTATTTAAAATTGGGTAAAGACTGTAGTTGACTTTGAATATCTTTTTGACCTAATGTTATTTGCTTATTGGGATCTATATCTAATAGCTTCCTTACAACAACTTCAGCATACTGTCTAATAGTAGAGATTTTACCTCTATATGATGTTTCTGAATAAAAAGCATCACCAATTAAATTTTTAACTAAGATTTGGTATTCGTGATTATTAAAATTACTCATTTTACATTTTCCTCCATCATTCACATTTTCTTACATATTAAACTTCATTTTTCACGTTGAAATCAACATATTTATTTAGAATAATCTTCTAAGCACCTTGCCATTGGAAAGGCCTTTAAAAAATCCGTAACTTCCGTAGGTTTTATTACCTTAACACATACCACCGAATTTCTCGCACGAGAACACGCAACATAAATTAGTTTTTGGGAATTCAAGTGTCTTTGTTCTTTTGATTTATCATATGTGGTATATAGCGATGAAAAATCATATTCGTTCCAGTAGAATTCCTCCATAACAACTACAACCGATGGAATACTTGATCCTTTTGTCTTGTGCATCGTTATAAACTGAGTTTCTTCGTTCAAATATTTGATATAATTCATAACTTCCAAAAACTTAGCATTTACAGAGAATAATCTTTCTATAAATGTTTCCTTTTTTAAAAGCGATTGATAATGATCAAATTCTTCTTCACTTTTCAACTTCATATCACCATTTATTCTATTGTATGTATTTAAGCCTGCAGCATAAAGTTTCTTAAATTGTTGATATAATTTATCGTTTTTTAGTTCTTCAACAAAAACCTTATTTCTTTTAATTATATTATTGCAAGCCTCACTCGGTTTAATTAATTTGGCGGTTTGAGCATATTCCACTGCTTGCCATAACGACAAATCGGAAGTATTTAAAAGATAGTCCACATGTTTTTTAAGAGTTATTTTATCTTCTGCTTTTTGAATCACAAAACCACCATGTCGAATATGCGAAACCAGTTCATTGAATTTTTTCGCCTCATATAACTTGCAAATTTCACCCACATCAAGAACTTGAATTGCTTTTAAGTATGTTTCAATCCTGTCTTTGACATCTAAATATCTATCATCAAAAACCTTATATAGGTATTGAAATCCATTTTTCTGGGAGATGGACTTATTTGTCAATAATAATACTTTACAATCGCCAACTTGTCTTTGGGCTTCTTCGATCAGTTCATCAATGTATGTTTGATATTGCTGTTTTTCCTCAGCAGAACTAAATGCAGTTGGTTTACTTTCGCAAATGCTATACAGGGCACTTGCTTTTCCACGTCTGTCTGCAGCCGTTTCAAATTCTCCTGTTGCAAGCATTTTAAATGCAACACTTTGCTCAATATTATCTAACCTTAATGGGTTTATGAAACTAATAACCTCATGCGAACATCTGAAATTATCTAGTTTAGGAATATCCTGTAAATCGCCTTTATCTATAAAAGATTTCACATCACCGATTCCGTCGCTGTAGATTGCCTGCATACTATCACCGAACAAACCTACTGTCAACTTATGTTCAGTAGAAATTGATATAAAATCACTGATTACATCCGAGTTAGTATCTTGATACTCGTCTATAAAAACATAGTCATATCTATCGACTATCATTTTCCCGAGTACAGGGTATTTTTCAAATAGTAAATGAAACAACTCCAGCAAACCGTCATGCCCATAAGTAATGTTGGAATAACTATTGAATTTTGTATCATTGTAACGAATGTTACTGTAATCACACTCATCTACATAATCTACAATTTCTCTATTCAGCTTTTTAATTTGCATATTCAGTTCTTCGTTGAATCTAACTGGATCTTTATCATATTCCCGTTTACCTGTCACTTTAGGTATTGCTTCATTTTTAAGATCATATAACTTATCAGCATATTTTCCGTAAACTTTTTTATACTTTTCATGCTCAGCCTTTTTATAATCTGATTCCGATGTGCCTATTTCGTATTCATTTCTACTCATTTCTTGCAAAACAAATAGAGCGGATATTACGCTTTTAATATTCTTTTTATAATCTTTTATCAAGCCATTCAAATATGAGTGAATTGTAGATATTGTATAAATATTCCCAACACGGCTTTTGATTTCATCTACTGCAACATTCGTATGCGTGATGCACATTACTCTTGATTCCGGTAACGTGTGCTTTACATACAACAATAACTCTTTTAATGTTTCCGTTTTTCCACTTCCCGCACCACCTTGAAGTACAAAGTTTTCTTTTGAAGATATGCAGTTTTTACACTGTTCAAGGGGCAATATCTCTATTGTTTTTGTAGCCATTCGATACCCTCCCTAATATATAGCGGTGTTTTCCAATTTATATTTTCCGTATGTGCTAAATAAAGCAACGACGAAGCAAAATCAGACTTTTTGTCTATGACTTGTTCCGTCAAATCATACATATCGTCATTTGTATCAAGTTCTTCAACATTCTTGAGTCCCCATAGACCATTTTTTTGTTCCTGTAGCATTGATAAATTTACATTGATAAACGCATCTTCAAAACTCCGAGCATAATAGTCATTTTCTTTACATTGGTACGCAATATAAATCAAGTCACTGCTTGATATACCC
The DNA here is from genome assembly GCA_044425705.1 of Eubacteriales bacterium. Taxonomy (GTDB): domain Bacteria; phylum Bacillota; class Clostridia; order Lachnospirales; family Lachnospiraceae; genus JAWXVD01. The sequence continues at coordinate 3,435 of JAWXVD010000154.1, forward strand.
CTATGCTCAATCATATCTTTAAACCAACATCTAAACGTAGGTTCAGCTATTTTAGGAGCATTTAAAAAGTATTTAATTGAAGCATTACTTGTGTTGCAAGAATCTTTACTCTCTACCTGTGACGCTTCATATCTTCTTCCTTTCTTGGTAGGATTAGCCCAAGTGGTATCAATGTCGGTAATAATAATAGTCGGTATTTCTAAAAGCTCTAAAAAATGTCTAAATGCCTTTGCATTTGCACCTACTTGCAATATTGTAATATTTTGAGAAGAAAGCGGTACATAAGAGAACTCATAAGGTTTTTCGCTCTGTTGTGCTTGTAATTTTTCTTCACTCATTTTCAAATTGTCATACTCTGCAATAAAACTATTGATAAGTATATTTTCGGATATTCCCTCTATGAAAATGACTTTATCTGCAAAAAATAATTCGGCAGCCTCAATAGAAAGATATTGCTTTAAAAATGTGAATAAATCTTTTTCGTTAACATATAGTTTATCCAGTTCTTCATAGAAGTTAATAATTTTCACGTTGTCTTTTGAATGCAACATATATCTAATATTGTCAAAAGGATGCTTCGATACAATATGTGGTGAATGAGTAGTAATTACAGACTGAAAACCATGTATATCGCCTAATAGTTCGCTTATTTTCCTTGCGAAAACATATTGTAGTTGCGGGTGAGTATGTGCCTCAGGTTCTTCGATAAACAATAACTTTATATCACAATTTCTTGCTTGAAGGCTACTTTTCTTAATTTCAATATCAAGTAGCAAATACAATATATTCATATGACCTAAACCATTCAAATACTCCGGTAGCTGTTTATTGCTGTCACCGTATACCACTTCGGAGGCATCGCTCAATATCTCTTTTGCTTTAAGATTTGATATTACTTTTAATTCTTGCATACTCAAAAATTCTTTTGCATTTTGCAAATAGTCATTGAAAAATTTCTCATATGACTCATCTAAACTTTCATCCATTTTATTGATTAGTGTATTCACCTCTTCAAATTTGTCTTTTTCATGTGGATTCAAGTTATTAAAAAATGAAGTTGTTAAGCCAGAAAGGACTTTTTTTCCTCGTTTTTCTTCTGAGCTTGAAACACTTCGTTTCGCATGAATTATCTCGAAGTCTATCAGTTTGCGAATTTGTTTAAATTCTTTCTCGATTAAGCGATGACGATTTTCTTTTTTTAAGTCATCATATGCATCGAAAGTATAGACTTTTTTTTCTAAATATTCGCCTATGTACTTTGTAACAAATTTCTCTTTTGAAAGGTTCTGCGATATTCTCAATCCTTCAAGCAATTTATTCATATTGATTGAACATTCAAATAGGATATTTACATCCATTCTTTCTGGTTCTAAATCAATGATAAACTCAGATAAATTGCAAAGATTATCATCTTGCTCATATCTAATGTTGATTAATAGTTGTATGGCTAATTCAGTTTCGTCTGTAGAGCTGTCTATCGAGATAAGTTTATCACGTAAATTGATTGAAAAGTCATTGAAATCAAAGCCATCCTGTTTAAAGAACTTTTCAAACAAAACCACAAAAGATGTTTTGCCCGTATTATTCCTGCCAATCATTAGGCTTAACCCTTTTTTTAAATCCAATACAGAATCTGATAGCATCCTAAAGTTTCGTATATAAGCTTTATTTATAAACATAACTTTACCTCGTTTTCCTTTTTATTTTAATCCACTCCAATTAGATAGAATTTTGACTTTTGTACTACCCATAAAATCTGACCAATAGCTACAGTTCTTATTCATAGGTACACCTACACACATTTTTTTGAGTAATATGTTTTACCTGATTTTACGGTGGATTTAAAAATGATTTGTTGTTAATATTAACTTTCGCAAATCATAAAATTTGTCATTTATTTACAATGTCACTTATGGACTAATTACTTGTATTCTATATCTCAATTTCTATAGTTACTACACAATTTGACTTGAATTTATTATTATAAGTTCAGCAATTGCTCTTAGAAGAGGTATTTCGGAATGAAGTTGCTTTTCATCTTTGTATGGGCGATAACGCTCTTTATTTTTTCCACTTTTACTATGGACTAATGAATTTCGTGTGTAGTAAATCCTTTTTGCAAGTTGTATGTAAGCACCTTGTGAGTCCGACCAACTCACAATAGGAGCATTACAAAAACTCACTTTATTACCTTGGTAAAAAGTTACAGCACTTGAATCAATCGCACTAATTCTTGTTTTCAAATCTTCAATATTAATGTATTCATTCAAAACATATTTTAATGATTCCAATTCATTTCCTTGTCCCGATTCATCATTCATATGCCACCTATTTCTCACAAATTTAGCCACTTCATATAATTCTTTATCATTTTTATAAGAAAAATCTGGATGTGTAATCTTATCTTTTAAATCATTGACTATCTTTTTCTTAAATACTTCATCAAAAAAATACTCCAACACATGATAAAAAGATATATATTTAATATATGAATCATGAGATGATAAAGCCAATTTATAGTAATCGACCACATCAGCATTGTATTCTCGTAATGGTGGTGTATTGATTTGTGTTATATCAAATCGCTCACGAATAGTACTGTTCATACGGAACATATCTAATATATCTGTATACTCTATCAACGCAATATTCGATCTATACATGAAATCGAAAACAAAAGAAGTCTTATGTTTTCGGAACTTTGATAGCGTATTAGATACCCTGTTGATGCTTGTAATTTGCAAAGATAGTTCGCCAATTATATGCGGTAGAAGATTTAAAAATGTAATCTCATTTGGATCATCAAATATTCTTAAAACATCCATAGGTCGACGTAATCTCATTGGAAGAACTCTGCTGGAACGACCTTGTTGCGCATTCATAGTATCTATTATAAGCATAAGTAAGTATAAGCTATATTCTACAGTAGGGTAGTGTAATTGATATTTTATGCCATTAATTTTGTCATTGGATACGATTGGAATTTCTTGATTCCTCATTATAGAATCTAAGTCCACACCCATTTCATATCCTGTATCAGAAAACAACTCTAACCCCTCCGATTTTTTTGAAGATACTTTATCGTACAACTCTTGCAACTCAAAATTACTAATAGTAAATTGTATATCACTTTGCTGACTCACTCTTGATGCTCTGCCACCACGAATAGTAACAACAATATCCTCATCATTATCCTGCACATCTCTATTTCCAAATATTCTACATACAATTTTTTTGTTTCATAAAATGTTGCCATACTATATCACCTCACTTACTATTATAGGTAATTATACCACCATTCGATAAACAAGTCCATCTCTTAACACGAAAGAAAAAGCCGATAAACTACTATCAAACAAGCAGTTTATCGACTTTTATTCTTCTTTAAAAATTGCATATCAACTACTCTTCTTTAAACTTCCATTTAACCTCCAAGGTATCGTTATCATATACAACAACTTCTTCAATGAGTTCTACCAGTAACTCATCTGTGATTTCAGTTATGTCGGTAATGTTTTCATAATTTAGCATAAACGATTTCTCAAATTCAATTTGTTCTTCAAGCGATTTTATTTGCTTATTTACATCCTCTAATTCCAACTCTATTTTATTCCGCTTAGTTGCAATTGCATCATGTTGCTGATCAAAGACTACATCATCAATTAGCTTATCCGAATGATTTTGAAATACCTCTTTTAATCGTTGCACCCATTTAGTACACTCTTTTGATAATTTGTTTCTCTTTATCAGTAAGCGTGAAAGATAGCACGCATTGAAAAACCTTCCACAAATCGTTATGATTCTTGTGGAAGGTTAATTTTTACATTAGATGGAATATTTTCTGACCAAGGAAGCAATTTTGTAATATCT
>JAWXVD010000021.1:0-35130 GCA_044425705.1 Eubacteriales bacterium
TTCTCCTATTGTTGTTTCGCATCAAGTACATCTCGTATGCCATCTCCTAAGAAATTGATTGCTAATACAAATAATGTAATTGCAAGACCTGGGAAAAACCAAATCCACCATTGATTTGTCACTACCGATACTGATTTTGCAGCATTTAAGATATTGCCCCAGGTAGGTGTACTATCTGCCACACCTAAACCAATGAAAGATAATGCTGCCTCTTGTAAAATAAAGAATGCTACATTTGTTGTAGTTGAAACAATAATAGGACTCATCACATTAGGCAAAATTTGCCCAAACATAATCTTTCCATTGCTCATACCAAAGGCTTCACATACTTTTACATAAGTCTCACCTTTGATGCTCATATATTCATTTCTTACCATACGGAATGTAGTCATCCATCCAGTAATTACAAAAATTACTAATAAATTATTCAATCCTCTTTTGTTAACAATGGCTACAATCATCATAACAAGTACTAATTGAGGAAACGCTTGGAAAATTTCAGAAATACGGACGATTACTTTATCTACCTTTCCTCCAAAATATCCTGCAATAGCGCCTAAAATGGTTCCAATAATAGAACTCATAACTGCACAGAACACACCTATCAAAATGGAATACGCACCTCCATAAAGAATACGATTACATAAATCTCTTCCGATTGTATCTGTACCAAATATATGAGCACTGCTAGGTGCTGCTTTTAGATTTGTTAAATCAGGTGTTGCATAATCCACACCAAGTATGACTGCAATGATACTAGCTAATGTCATAATAATCACTACGACTAATCCTATAATAGCTAATTTATTATTTAAAAATTTACGCAGATTTTTTTTAAATAGTTCACTCATTTACTGTTCCTCCTTCTTCTGTTATTCCGACAAGCGAACTCTCGGATCAAGTACTGCATTTAGCACATCCACCATAAATGAACATACCAACATAACCGTTGCAATGATTAATGTTGTAACAAGTACTACCGGGTAATCACCCGATGTAATTGCATTTGTCATAGTCAATCCAATTCCCGGATAAGAAAAGACACTTTCAATCACTACCGATCCGCCCACTAACATAGGAATACGGAATAATAAAATAACCAGTACCGGTTTCATGGCATTTCTAAATCCATGTACTAAATATACGCGCCACTCAGGTATCCCCTTACTTCTAGCAGTTTTTATATAGTCACTATTTAAAATATCTAGCATGGTATTTCTGGCATATCTCATCAATACTGCTACCATACCAATGGTCAATGTCATCACTGGAAGGAACAAATGTTGGAATGCGTCCACAAAAGCATTTGTGGCAGTTGGACTGACACGATTTGCAGATGGAAACCAACCTAATTTAATAGCAAAGATTTGGATTAAAACAATCCCTACAAGGAACTGAGGAATGGCTTGCCCCAAAACAGCAAGTACACGTCCTACATAATCAATAATTCCATTTTGTTTGATTGCCGACATAATACCAATTCCTACACCAATAATTGCAGAAAGAATCATGGAATACCCTGCAAGTTCTAATGTATATGGCATGCGAACTGCAATAGTGTCAGCAATAGAGGAACCGTCAAATGAATATCCTAAATCTCCTTGTAAACAGCCCTTTAGCCAATTAAAATATTGTACAATCAGTGGATCATTCAATCCCAATGATTCTCTTAAAGCTTCTACATTATCTGCATTAGCCGATAATGTTTCTGGACTAACCATGAAGTTAATCGGATCTATTCCTGTTGCTTGTAATCCAAAATATACAATCATGCTAATTACTAATAGCATCGGAATCATCATAAATATTTTTTTTACGATAAATTTAAGCATAATGTCACCCCATTCTCTTTTGAAAAGAAACGCACGCAACGCAGTTTCCTACGCTACGTGCTAGCTTTCTATTTCTTTTTTACTTTTCTTACTTTACTTTTCTTACTTTATTTTTCTTACTTTATTTTTCTTGCTTTATTTTTTTCATGTTTTTTTCTGTATGATGTTTCGATTCATTCCTTTTTATTGCATTGTCCAGTTTGCGAAATCAACATCACAGTTGTAAAGTGGATTACAGAATGTCACATCTTCTGGAACTGTTACGCTATCACTTGTATATACATATGTACCTACTGTAAATACAGGAACTTTATATACTTTTTCTTGTTCTAATTCTTGTAATTGTGTCAATACATCATTTCTTGTTGCTTCGTCTGTAGCTGATGTTAATTGAGATACTAAACCGTCAAATTCTGTTGTTCCACCAAAAACATTTGCGAATAAGGCATCTGTACTCATATATTCTGTGTACCATTCTGTGATTGAGAATGATGATTTTCCTTTAAATCCGATATCATAATCACGTGTTGTAAATAAATCTGTTGTTCCATCATTTGATAAAGTAGCTTCTACAGTAAATCCAACTTGTTCTAAATAGTAAACAACTGTGTTAATTAAATCGATAGATGTTTGATCGTTATTGTAATAACAAATTTTAAGTGTTCTGCTCATATCATATCCAGATTCTGCAATTGCAACTTTTGCTGCTTCTGCATCATATTCATATACAAAACCATTATATGCTTCATTTGCATCTGGCACACCTGAGTTTAGTACTAAGGCACTTGGGTATAAGCTAGAAAGTGTTGCACGATCTACCGCTGTAATAATCGCTTCACGAACTGCTACATTTTGCATTGCTTCATTTTGGTTTCCATCGATACCTTCCATATTAAACATAAAATATTTGTAGAATAATACATCTACTTGATGAGATGTAAAGTTATCCATAGCTTCCATTGATTCCACTTGGTCAGCTGCATTTGTAAACATGTAATCTACTGTTCCTGATTGTGCCGCTGTAATAAAATCTGATACGAAATAATTGATTACTTTTGTAATTTGTGGTGTTGTTCCTTCATAATGAGGATTTAATACTAATGTAAAGTAGTTACCAACGTTTAATTCTTCTAACATGTACATACCTGATGTTACTGGTGCTGTCCAGAATGCATCTGTATCAAGTGTCAACGGATCTACTTCCGCTAAGCTATGTTGTGGTAAAATTGCAAATTGTGCAAGTACAGGAATTAAATCTGTATATGCCTCTGATAATACGATAGTAATCACATTTCCTTCTGCTGATAAGTCTGTAATTTTAGAAAATGCTGCTGTATAAATCGAGTTAATATTAGCTGCTGCTAAACCTGTTTCAATAGAAAAGATAACATCTTCTGCATCAAGCACTTCTCCATCACTCCAAGCTAATCCTTCTTTTAAAGTGATTGTATAAGTTAATGCATCTTCTGATACTGTATAGCTTTCTGCTAAATCTCCTTCTACATTAGCTAATGTAGCATCTGAAATAAATAAACTTCTAAACATTAAGTTTGTTGCAAAAATTCTGTTATACCATGGTGTAGGAATTTTATCATCTGTAGTCGATCCATCTCCTGTTGTCACAGCTAATTCTAAAACACTTTCACCTGCCTCTACTTCTGGTGCTTCCACTTCTGACTCTACTGTTGTCTCTGTTTCTACAGCTGTTTCTGTAGTAGTGCTTTCTGTACTAGATCCACATCCTGCTAGCATTGTAAATGCCATAGCTCCTGTTAGTACGAGTGCAAATAACTTGTTTAATGTTCTCTTTTTCATCTTGTTTCCTCCGTTTTTCTTTTTCCTGTTTGGTGTAAAGCCATACTAACACGACTGTAAATTATTTTCAATATCTTTTTATTATGAAAATCATTTTTATACTACATTTCTGCTATTTTTAACAGTTTTATATTCTCCACTTTGTTGATTTTGTATAATCATATTTGAGACATAATAAAAATTGTATAAAATAGCACTGTAAATTATTTTCATTTTGTTTACAAATCACTTTCATTTGTTGTATAATAGTTTCAGTGTCAATCATTTATTACAGTTCACACATGACTTATAACAATCATTTCCATACAGCAAAAATCCGAAAAGAGGTATTTTCATGAGAACGAAAAATATCAGTATCCATATTAGTGAAGTGTATCAAAACCTAACAAAATCCGAAAAAAAAATAGCAGACTTTATCACTTCCAATCCCTATGATGCCCAATATATGTCCATCACCTCCTTGGCAGAAGAATGTAATGTAGCCGATGCTACCATTTCTAGATTTTGTCGTTCCCTTGGTTATCAAAGCTATAACGAATTTAAATTAGCTCTTGCCAAACATATGGCACCTAGCACTACTATGGCAAACATCCCACCTGAAGGCAAACCAACTGCTACTGATAGCGTTTCCAATATGGCTCAAAAATTATATATCGCCAATGATAGAGCTATGAAACAATCACTAGACTTAATAAATCCCAAACAAATTACATTGGCTGCCAAATATTTATATAATGCCAATCGGGTATATTGCTTTGGCCAAGGTGGCAGCGGTATTCTTGCAAAAGAAGCCTGGGCTCGCTTCATCTCCGTTTCTCCTCGCTTTCAATGCATTGAAGATAACCATATGCAAATTATGGCTGCTAGCCTTTGCGATACTACAGATGTGATTTTATTTTTCTCCTATTCTGGTGCCACGAGAGATATTGTGGACATCTTAAAAATAGCAAAAGAAAGTGGAGCAAGAGTCATCTTAATCACTCATTTTCCTAAATGTCCTGCTGCCATCTACGCAGATGTGATTATTTTATGCGGAAGTAAAGAAAGCCCTCTCCATGGCGGAAGTATCGCAGCAAAAATAGGACAATTATTTTTAATTGATGTATTATTTAATGAATACTGCCGTTTTAATCCAGATCAATACACCACCAATCGAGAACTGACCTCCGAGGCACTGGCTAATAAGCATGTATAAATAATAAAAAAGCACCATCGCAAGCCAATTTTTTACAAAATTGAACTTGGATGGTGCTTTTTTTACTCTAAAATAAGAAATAACCTTATATAAAACTCCACTGTTTTTAACAAAGTATCGATAGAAATCCTCTCATCATTCCCATGAATCATACCACGTTCTTCTTTCGATAATTTCATAGCTGAAAAACGGTAAACTCTATCTGTAATGCGACAATAATGCCTAGAATCACTACACGCCATCATCAAATAGGGAGCCACAATGGTGTTCGGCCATGTTTGATGAATGACAGTATTCAGTCGTTCCCATTCTTCACAGTCTATATCGGAATAGATAGAAGGATTCATACCGCTTACCACTTCCATTTCTATATTCGGATTATCAATCACTTTTTTCAAATAGGCTAACGTGGAGTCCATGGTATCCGTTCCTAAAACTCTCATATTGAATCCAAAAGATGCTGTAGGTGGCAATACATTATAACCCTTGCTCCCTTCCATCCTTGTTAGTGCCACAGTGGTGCGAAGAAGGGCATTTAATTCCCCTCCACTATTCTTACAAATAAAATTTAGTACTGGGAAAAAACACCATAAATTAGCAAAAATCATGCGGTATAGAAAATTCGAATGTGCACCTACTGTGGTAAACATCTCTTTCACTGGTTTGGTCAACTGTGCCGAAAATGGATGTTTTTCCATATCCACCATGGCTTGACCCAATTGCCCTATAATCGTATGGGTAGGTGGGGTCGATGCATGACCACCTTGACTATTCATGGATACTTTCACATTCACACTACCTTTTTCACCAATCCCCACCACTGCACAATCCTTTGTTACTCCAGGAAATACCTTTTCAACAACAGCTCCCCCTTCGTCTAATACCATGGCTGGCTTCACGCCGATTTCTTCTAAATAAGCCACAATCTCACTGCAGCTTGCCCCATCAATTTCTTCCTCTCCCGAAAACGAAAGGTAGATATCTGTTTTGGGCACATAATCTTCTCCTAATAATTGCTCCAGTGCCTCCATAATTCCGCATAAGGTTCCCTTCGTATCGAGAGTACCTCGTCCCCAAATCTTGTCATCTTCTATCAAACCCTCAAAAGCAGGCTTGCTCCATTCCTCTTCTTCCACTGGAACCACATCATAATGTGCCATACATACTACCGGTTTTTCTGAAGTTTCTCCTTTTAAATAATATAATAAACCTGTTTTTCCTATTTTTTTTCTATCGCAAGCACTATGGACTTTAGGAAAACGATTCACTAAAAGCTGTTGGAATTTTTCAAATTCTTCCCAATCCACCAAGGACTCTTCCCTATTCGATACCGTTTTACATTGAATCATAGCTACCATATCTGCTACGATTTTTTCACCATTTACCTGTAATCGTTCTTCCTTCTCACAGCTTTCCTCAACTGGCACAAAACGGAATGTTCTTACTAAAATAATCAAAACAAACAATATGAAAACACCCAATATAACCGAAAGAATCTCTACCATTCCCATTATAAAAGTCCTCTCTTATATAAAATTCTTCCTACACCTAAGGCAATCAATACGCCTACTGGTACTAAAATACCAACGGAACTTGCCAAAGATGGCACCGCTAAAAAGATAGCGCACATAAATACTAATGGTGCAATAGACAATTTCCAGTTTTTACTAATATATACCACTGCTAATCCTCCAAACAATGCTGGTAAAATATTGTTAAAAGCCGGTTCCATAACTGACGAATTTAATAGTGGTGATATAGCCGATAACATCATAACACCAATGGCAATCACTAGTGTAGTCACTATGGAACTGGTGGCTATGGCTATCGTAGAAACCACTTCTCCTTCTTCCGTGCCTGGCTTCACACCAACAGACTCCATTGCATTTAAAGCACTTGGTGCCTTGATGCTAGTGATATTCCCTGTCACAAATGCCAAATAAGTTCCCCCTGTACCAAGCATCGGCGTATAAGTGATCACTTCAATCACACCCACTGTCCAATAAATAGGCGCTACCCCTAATAAACCTTTTAACACAGCAGTTCCCTCAGGCCATGCATTATAATATAAACAGACTGCAACAGGAACCATAACGATTAAAACTACTGCTGACCAAATCCATATTTTTCCATAAATATGTGTTTTTTCTTGATATTGATTCATTTTTTCTCTCCTATCCGAAATACTTCCAACTCTTTGTTAAAAATAGTATTAAAAATGCTGATAATTAATTTAAAATTAGTGGTGTAATGACAATTGCAAAAATCATAGCCCCCAACATACTAAACGGCAGAGCATATGTCTCTAACCATTTCATATTACACTTTTTAATCAATAAACCGCAGATTCCCATAATTCCTGCCGATACTAACAACACAAAAATCGGAATAAACCCTGCTAATCCACTCCTTACATCTGCAAAAACCATACCTAAAAAAGCTGAAATCATACCTAAAAACATAGCTGTCATAAAGATATCTCCCCACTTGCTATCCTTTGTTTGTATCTTAACGATTCCACTTTGAATCTTTTTCATTAAAATTGGTGGTAAAATAATACTTGGCAAAATCCCCAATGTCATAACCCAAGCTATGGCAGTATACGTCTTGGCATCGGTAATACTTTCTGCCAAAGAAATTCCCAACGCATTGGCTGTAGATGTTGCCGCTGGCAATTCATAGGTAATGGCACCAATGACACTCATACGAATCCACGGAAGCGGAATTCCCAAAAACTTAGACAAGGTCACAACACCTAATAAAATCGAAAGTGCTGGTGCAACGGTAAAAATACTGGTGGAGATAATAATCTTGCGGATTGTCTTACTCTCCATTCCAATTTCTTTCCCTCTCTTCACTGCTCTCCCTAGAAAAAAGGCTGATTGGGCTAGTACAAAAATAATAATGATACTAGCAATGACAAATAAAAACTGACTGTTGGTACTAAATGCTTGATTCATAGTGATTCTCCCCTCTGTTTTTGCATCATCATATCATAATAAAACGCTTTGTAAATATATTTGTATCGTAATTTAAAATAACGCTTATATCTTTTATAAAACAGCCAACAAATAATCATTGATATTACCAAATAAGCCAGATGTTCCCATGATGTTTCAGTAACAAAAAAGCCTGCTAATACCATTACTAATACCCCGAAATATAAATAAAGACTTCTACTCATGGCACTTAATGCTTGATATTTGTCAGTTAAACCTAGCTTATTGGTTAACATAACAGTCATTCGGCAATAATCATATATCTTTCTGATATCATCTTCCCCATATGCCGACGGAATTTCTTCTTTAAAATACTTTTCTATTTCCTTTCTTTCTGGCAATGTATTCCATACTTCATGTAAAGGAATATCATCCTTAACATAAATTCGTTCATGTATAATTGAGGACACTTCTTGAAAAATTGTTCCAATAAAATAACTTAATACCACAATTACCAGCACTTCAGTTCCCCATGATAATTCACTTGCATAAATCCACTCATATCCCAATCTCACATAAACTATAACAGAAAAACTACCTATAAAAAAACCCGTAGATATTAATACTAACATATCATATAACCCCATCTTTTCCAATAATCGATCCATTTCGCTCTCCTTTTGTATTTTCTATTAATTTTTATATTGGTATTTTTAATAAGTATAATGTAATTCTAACAGATTATTAGAGAGTATAAAAGTAGTATATTTAATATACTAAGTGCATAGTTGCGAGGTGTATTAACAAAAATCCTGTATTTAAATACAGGATTTTCACTCTAATATCTCTTATATGCTTCTTTTAATTCTTTTTTGATATCGTTCACCAAACTTTGTGGTTTCAATACAGTAAACCTATTTAAGTATTGTAAGAACCAAGCTGTTAATGTCACACTGTTCATTTTTGTAAAAATTGCCTTCTCGCTACCCTCTAGCCCTCTTTATTTTCTCATACCCTACCATAGTAAATGGACAACTTCCAATACAGATCGCACAACCATAGTGTGCAAATCCCGAGCCACATTTAGGATTGGATATGGATTCTACATGGCCAAACTGGTCTATTTTATCTTTTTCATAGATTGCATTATATGGGCAATTCCTTACGCACTTTCCACATTTTTCGCAAAATTCTTTTCCCCAGCTATAATCTTCTTCATTCTGTAGATAGTCGTTTAGATTTTTAATACTGGTATATACGATGCTAATTCTACTACAAGCACCACTATGTGGTGTAATTAACATTCCATGTTTTCCAATAAATCCCAGATTAGCCTTATACCCAGCTTTTGTGTAATCTACATTTCCACCTAAACTGTGGTTAGGAATGGCTCCAAACTCCATATTTCTTAAAAAATCTGCTGTACCAAGTGCTGCGATTCCTGTATCACCATAAACTTTCATCACCTCAATCATACATTCCATATTGGGCAATGTCTCTACGTGAAACTTCTCTTTTTCCATATGGCGTGTCATGACAATTACATTTTTATATGGAATCCCCATGCCTTTATAAATTTCTTTTTCCTCAAAGGTAGCCACACCCCAACTATCCATATCTAAATCACGCAAAATATATTGATTAAGCTTTTCGTATTCTTCTTTTGAAATCTGTGTTTTATATTGCTTAGTGTTATCATGTTTCTTGATTTTTCCTGCTGTTTTGATAACAGATACTAGCGTTGGACGCACTTTCTTTTGGTTTTTAATTAATTTGAGAATATCTTTTCCTTTAAATCGACGTTTTGGAAAAACACCTTTGGCTTTAGACTCTTCATTGGCATAAAGAACAGCTAATTTATTTAGTTCTTTTTCTTGTGGTTTCGTCATAAATTCCATTACTCCACACCCTCACTTTCTATATCACTATAGTTATCTTCCTACTGCTGCAAATTGGTAATTTCCTTATTCCTAATCTAGCTTTCTGCATCACTATAGTTGCCTCCCGACTTGCTCAATCCTATCTTTCATCCAATAACCAGTCTATCAAATTCATGTGTTTAATCCCATTAAAATTGCTTCCTCTACCCACTTCATCAAGGGTTAATAATATTTTAGGGTAATGATCTGGAATTGCTTCTAAAGAAGCTAATTCTCGTTTTAAGGTAGTCTCATCAAGAACCGAAGCCGACACTTGCACATATAAAATCCCATCTATATTACTTGCAACAAAATCCACTTCTTTTTCAGCTACTTTCCCAATATTCACTCTATATCCACATCTTAACAACTGAAAATACACGATATTTTCGATTACATGTCCTAAATCCATACTAGAAGAGGATAACAATAAGTTTCTAATTCCTGTATCCACAATATAATATTTTCCTAATGTTTTTAGATATTGTCTCCCTTTAATATCATACCGATCAACCTTATAAAAAATATAGGAATCACAAAGTGCTTTTACATAATTATCTACAGAATTCACCGAAATTTTTCTGCCTGCTGAAACAATTGTATCTGTGATTTTTTTTATAGAGATAGGGCTCCCTATACTAGCTACCATAGTCTTTACAATACTTTCAAGAAGCGTAATATCCGTAATTCCTTCTCGCTTTGCCACATCTTTAATTAAAATGGTATTATAAATCCCCTCTAAATAACTATCCCTATTTCTTTCCTTTTTATTTGAAGTTGCAAGATAAGGAAAAGAACCGAAATATAAATATTCATTAAATAATTCCTGTTTCGACTTATCCTCTTTTAAATTAATCTCTACATATTCTTTATAGGACAAGGGTAACATATCTATTTTGACATACCGCCCTGAAAGCAATGTTGCTAATTCTCCTGACAACATATAGGCATTAGAACCTGTAATATATATATCTACATTTTCTTTCAAAAATAAACTATCTACTACTTTTTCAAAATTACTACAATTTTGCACTTCGTCAAGAAATATATAGGTGTACTTATCTTCACAAAGTCCCTCTTTGATACGCTTATATAACTTTTTATAATCTAACAGTTCTTCATATTCAATGTCTTCTAAATTTAAGGATATAATTTGACAATTTGATACACCTGTTTCCCTCAAATAATTTTGATACAATGCAAATAAAGTAGACTTTCCACACCTTCGCACTCCAGTTACCACTTTAATAATCTTTTCTTCTCTTTGATTAATCAATTGTTGCAAATATTCTTTTCGTTGTATCATAAAATAATAATTCCCTTCTTAAATTCTAATATTTTAGAGTACAAAACAAGAAATTGATCTATTATTCAGTGAACTACTGAACAAATAATAAGAATTTATATAATCATAATTTTGTTATTATATATTATCATTTAAGCACTAAAAAGTCAAAGTTTTTTCTTGTTCCAGAAAAAACTTTGACTTTTTACTATTTTTATATTATTCACACACAAAATGCAACAATTGTGATTGATAATCTTGTTCCACGTCAGCTATCAATACACCTGCGTGGCATAGAGTAGATCCATAATAACTACGATTGCTTTCTACTTCTCTATATTTCATATTATAGTTTGCATATGGTAATTTTACAACCTTTTGTGGACCATTGGCTCTCCCTTTTATGGTAACATACAATAAGTAAATATGTTTTTCATCTTCTGACACAACACTCCATGCTGCATAACTAGAGTCCTTTGGCGTCTGGATTCTATAAAATTTTCCCTGTTGCATGAGCAGAGCATTCTCTTTATAA
Organism: Eubacteriales bacterium; assembly: GCA_044425705.1. Classification (GTDB taxonomy): domain Bacteria; phylum Bacillota; class Clostridia; order Lachnospirales; family Lachnospiraceae; genus JAWXVD01. The sequence goes on from JAWXVD010000021.1 coordinate 11,521, forward strand.
AAGGCACATTGCTTTTTCACAATGTCTTGTTCTTCTGTTGTTAAACGAGCCAAATCAAGTTCATAGCCAAATACCCCAAACATAGCCACATCCCCTCTTGTCTTTATTGGGGTAATTCTTCCTGTTTGATGATTTGGCACTGCTGAAACATGGGCCCCCATACAAGAAAGTGGATAAGCATAAGAACTGCCATATTGGATGCTTAGTCTCTCTATTGCGTCTGTGTCATCACTGGTCCAAATTTGTGGTGAGTAGCATAACATGCCCAAATCAAAACGTCCGCCTCCACCAGAACAATTTTCTAATAAAATATGTGGATAGCTAGTTACCAAACGATTCATCAATTGATATACACCTAACACTTGTCTGTGGTATGTTTCTTTTTTGCAATCTTTGGCTAACATAAGAGAGCCTACTTCTGTTAAATGTCTGTTCATATCCCATTTAATATAATCAATTGGATTATTTTTTAATACTAGATCTAATTGTTCCCAAATACCATCAATTACTTCTTCTCTTGTAAAATCTAATACATATTGGGTTCTTCCTTTTGATCTGCTTCTTCCTTCTTGACTTAATACCCAATCAGGATGTTTTCTATATAATTCACTGTCTTCTGATATCATTTCTGGTTCAATCCATAATCCAAATTTCATATCTATTTCTTTGATTTTATGAGAAAGCCCTTCTAGTCCATTTGGCAATTTATGATAATCTGTAAACCAATCTCCTAAAGATGTGGTATCATCATTTCTATGGCCAAACCATCCATCATCTAGTACAATCATTTCAATTCCTAATGATTTTGCTTTTGTTGCCAAGTCTACAATTTTATCTTCATCAAAATCAAAATAGGTAGCTTCCCAATTGTTTACAAGAATTGGTCTTTGTTTATCTCTCCATTCACCTCTACAAATATGTTTTCTTACAGCTGTATGATAAATTTGTGATAAATCATTTAATCCATGATTAGAAAATATCATCATCACTTCTGGTGTATCAAAAGCTTGATTTTTTTCTAGTTTCCATCCAAAATCATCTGGATTAATTCCCATGGTTAGTCTTACTTCATCTGTCTGTGTTTTTTCGACTTGCAATAAATGATTTCCACTATACACTAGTCCAAATGCGTAGGCTGCTCCCCATTTTTCTGTGGTTTCATGATCACAAACAATACAGAATGGGTTATGTTGGTGACTACTTGTTCCACGCTTGCTAGAAAACCCTTGTAATCCATATGCGATCTTACTTCTTTGTTCCTGTCTTTCATTGGCCCAACTCCCATGAAATTGAATCAAATCATAACTGCTTGCAGGAAAATCCATACATACACTCATAGCTTTTTCTAAATATAAAGAATCCTCCCCTATATTTTCAACCTTAGCACTTCTTGTGATCAAATCCTTTTCTGCAAAGACAGTATAGAATAATGTTACTTTCATTTTTCGTAATTCATCCACTAAATGAATTGCCAAAGTTTGGGTTTCTCCCTTTTCATCATATGTACTAGGCAATCCTTCTAAACTTGGCTTTGTTTCTAAGATTTCATAAGCTGTATATCGTAAATCAACACTATTATATCCTGATTGATCCAATGCAGTAACAGAAGCCGCTCTAAAATCACTACATCCTGATCCTACATATTCCTGTGGCAAAGTGTCTAGCGAGTATCTATCATCTGAATAAGGATTGTCTGCCATATTGGGTGAAAATGCACGTCCTCTATAAGGATAAATTTCACTCAAGTCCATATCCTCTACCTTTGCTCCATAATATACATGCATCACATATCCTAGTTCTGTTATTTTCAAAAGATAAGATGTATTTTTCGTATCTAATTTAAAGACATTTTCCTTTTTTGTAATTGCCATTTTGCTTCTCCATTTTATCGTATTCTTTATCTTTTATTCTTTATCTTTTATTTTGTATATTTTACTTTTTATATTTTACTTTTTATATTTGATTCTATTTTTCATTCCTGTATACATCAGTTCACATGCATTATAGCGTTATGCTACATCTTATGCCTTGATCTGTAGATAATTCTACTTCTAGCTCTCCTTCTTGTTTTCTAAACAAAGCAAGGACTTTCCCAGCAAACATCTTTCTCTCATGATGTCCATATAAGGTATAATCCAACATATCTCCATTATCCATGGCAAGAAATGTTCCCTTTTTTGTTTCACAGGAAATCATATTAGTTGCATGAGGCACCATATTGCCTTCTCCATCTGCCATCATAATTTCTACATGCACATATTCTTCCCCATCTTCTACTTTGGTTAAAATTTGTTCTGCTTTTCCTGTTGTTTTCACTACTTTACGGCATATTTCTTGTAGATTATCATCATATCCAACGGCTAATAACTCTCCTGGTTCATACATCACATCAAAACTCAAATGCAAATCATTGGTAGATTGTACTGCCTGGGACATTCTTTGATCCCATTCTACTTCACGACCTCTATGTGGGAATTCATATCCTTTGGTACCTATTAATTTTCCATTTAAATACAACGACACTTGCTTACAGTTTGTATACACAATTACTTGTTGGTAAGTTCCTTCTTTTCCTTCTAAATTCCAATGTGGTGCAATATGAAGGGTAATATCCTCCATATTCCAGATGCTTCTAAAGTAATAGTATGTATCTTTTTCGAACCCACAACTATCGATTGGTGCTAGATATCCCCCTTTGTTAGGCCATGGTGCTTCTCCTAAATAATCAATGCCTGTCCATAAAAAATCACCTGCTATATAATCTCTCGTGGCAGTCAATTTCCATAAATGTTCGTGTTGCATAGTAGCATATCGATAGTCTCTAGAACGAAAGAATCCTAAGAATTCTTTTTCTGGTGAGTAATCTCCTCTTATCATACCTGCACTATAATTTTCCGAACCTAGGATACAACGCTTCGGAAAATTCTTGTGATCGATTTCATATAATAATTCTCCTCTATCTTTCCATCTATCTACATAATTATATCCTACTACATCTAATTCCTCTGCAAAAAAATCAAAAATCCCTCCAAATTCAATTGGTGCTCCCAATCTATCACAAGCACTGGTTATCATTCTTGTAGAATCTTCTCTATGACAAATATCGGCTAGTTTTCTTGCCAATAAATGGCCCTCATTTATAGATTGTTCTAAGATTTCGTTTCCAATACTCCATAATACAATGGACGGATGATTTCTATCTCTATGGATCATATCCACCAAATCCATTTCATGATCTTTTATGAAATGCTGATTATATCCATAACTATATTGTTCACTATACAGCACTGCATGATGTTTAAACTTTCCTAATTGCCATTCATCAAAAGCCTCATCCATCACATAAAAACCTAGTTCATCGCATAAATCTAAAAGTTCTATCACTGGTGGATTATGAGCGCATCTAATTCCATTACATCCCATATCTTTTAACTTTAACAATTTTCTACGCCAAGTATCTTTATATCCTACACCACCTGTTAGTCCACAATCATGATGAATACACATACCCTTTATTTTTTCTTGTTCTCCATTGATTAAAAATCCTTTTTCACAATCAAAAGTAACTTCCCTGACACCAACTCTTGTTTCTATCCTATCTTTCTGTTCCTCTCCATGATATAACATAGAGACAATGGTATATAAATATGGATTATTATGATTCCATAATTGTACCTGCTCTAGTGTAGGCATAACTACTGTTTGACCTTTCATCCCTGGTTCTAAAACAATACCAGCAGAACCACTTGTGACCAGATTTTTTTCTCCATCATAAATTTCATGCACCACATATACTCTTACTTCATCTTCACTTTTATTTTCTATTCCACATTCTACCTTCAATGTTGCTGTGTTTTTTTCATAATCAATACGATTTGTTTTTGCAAAGATAGGCCAATTTGCAAATTGTATCTTTTCTAACACTTCTAGATAAACTGGTCTTAAAATTCCACTTCCTGTATACCATCTAGAATTTGGTTGATCGCTATTGTCTACTCGCACTTGAAGTATGTTCTTTCCTACGATTACCTGCTCTGATATGTCCACATAAAAGCTACTATATCCATAGGCTCTTTTTCCTACTTGATTTCCATTTACATATACCGTTGCATTTTGATATACCCCATCAAATCTAAGTTTACTGTCTTTTTCTATTTCTTCTTTTGTTAATTCAAATGCTGTTTCATACCAACCAATACCTGCTACTGCATAGCCTCCACCAAGTCCTGTTTCATTTGTTTCACTGACTGGATACATAGTTGCCCAATCATGTGGTACAAAAACATCCTTCCATTGGATCTGTTCACTATTGTCTTTTGTTAAAACATCATCTCCTAAATGAAATTTCCATTTTTCTAATATTCTCTTTTCCATTTCTACCTCTTCCTTTTCTAGTTACATCTCAAATGTAATGCTGGTACATAGTCCACCCAACGAAGATTTTGATAGCACAATCTTACTATTACTATCAGAAAAAATCATTAATCGTCTATGTATATTATACATTCCGGTCATTTCCATATCGTTTTTCCCCAATGTAGCATCTTCTAATTTCTGTTGTAACTCTTCTAATTTTTCCGTGGATAACTCTTTTCCATTATCTTCGATGGATACCGTAAGTTCTCTATCCTTTTGTAAAAAATTAATTTGTAAAATACCATCTTTTGCCACATTACTTAATCCATAGTGAAATGAATTTTCAATAATCGGTTGCAAAATCAATTTAGGTACTCTGATTTCTTTTGCACTTTCAGGTATGCCTGTACATATCACCTTTGTTCTATTTCCAAATCGAATCATTTGAATATCCAAATACACACTGCAATGGTGATATTCCTCTTCTAATGTTACCAAATCTTCACTATTTTTTGTTAGGAATTCAAAATATTCTCCCATTAACTGGGATAATCGCTCTGCTTCATCGATACATTCACTTTTGATCATTCTTTGTAAAATAAAAAATGTATTATAAAAAAAATGAGGGTTAATCTGTGCTTGTAATTGCTTTAATTCAGATTTTTGAATTAGTAGTTCGTTCTTGTATTCTTTTTCGATCAGTTGATTAATATTCTTAACCATCCTATTAAATGCTCGATACAAATAGATAAAATCAAAAGATTTTGGTTCTTTTATCTGCACTGTAAAATCTCCTGATTCTAAATCTTCAAATGCATCCCGCAATGTTTTCAATGGTTTATGTATCAACATAAATATATTTCTCACAAAACATACAATAGCCAAAAACATAAAGCATAATAATCCAACAAAGAAATAATTAATCTGCTTTATATAATACAGCTGTTCATCCAAGTTGTTTAAACCTATGAATACCAAATCTCCATACTCTCTTGCAATTTCATCCACAAAATAATTGGTTTCTCCTAAGGCGATTCGTTTTGTATCTTGATTATAAAATTGTTCAAACTCTTTTCTTTCTTCTGTGGTTAAGTTAGTTAATTCAAACGTATCACATAGCTGTAAAATAAACTTATCATTTTCATAAGTACCTAATAATTTTTCTAGCTTTTCTTCATCTAATTTTAATTCTATCATAAAATCAGGATTTTCTATTTGCGATACTAAAAAAATTGACAAATGATTTTTCTTCGTTATAGGGTTTCCATAATACAACATGGTTGATTGCTTTACAATATCTGCGATGTTTTCAAACTCGTTTTCCGTCATAGTATAGTAACTTACATGGTCTGCTCCTGTCCCATTTAACAGCAAACCTAAATCTCTATAATAAATAGATGCATATTCAATCAAGTCGGTAGATACTGCTATCCCCGCCAAACGCTCTCTCACATCATTCACCAACCTAAAATATTCATATTTGTCATAACTCAGATTGATTTTTGCTAATTTTAAAATATCTGATTGTATCAAATAGATACTGTCATTGATATAGATTTCCTCTAAATCTCCACTAATACTATTTGTGATATACTCTGATTGGCTTTTCACAGAATCCAAAATGCTATTGGTCAACTTTTTCTCTAAATTGCTTAATAAAAACATACAACAAATAAATAATGGAATAAATAGTATGAATAATAGAATACTTAATTTATGAATCAATTTCATCTTTCTTCTGATCCTCTCCTACTCTCTAACAGTCTTTCTAATTATCTTTTTGCAATCTATAATTACCTGGTGTAATTCCTACTATTTTTTTAAATACACCTGAAAAGTATTGAGGGGTATCAAATCCCACCTCCCAAGCAATTTCTTGAATGGTATAATCTGTATTTAATAGCAATGTCTTACTTAAATCTACCCGAACCAAATTAATATATTCAAACAATCCCTTTCCCGTCTCCTGTTTAAAAACACGAGATATATAAGACTCATTATAGTTCACATGATTTCCAATCTGAGCTAAGGTTAAATGTGTCTTTACATTTTTTTCAATATAATTTTTAATTTTACCAATCAAAAGATTATTCTTATCCGTGCTTTTTTCTGACATCAGTATAAAAATATAACTGCTAATTGTCCGTAAAAATGCAAATGCTTCCTGCCAGTTTTGATAATCATTCAAATAATACAACCCATAAGTTCCTACCTTCATAGAAATATCATATTCAAGATTATGACACTCCATATATTCCATGATAATGACGGCTATTTTCATATAACATTGGATTCCTTTTAAATCATGTATACTTTCAATTCCTGCATATTTTTTTTCGATATGGTTTAATATTTTTTCAAATTCTTTCCATTGGTTTGTGTTAAGTGCACGTTCCATAGCTTTGATATCCGTATCTATTTTCTTTACATTCATCATTTGTTCTAAATCCTGTATGTCTTGATTATTTTCAACAAAGCGAATGGTTGTGTCATTGGCTGTATTTTTTAAAAAATTAGATTTATAACTTTTTAACAGTTCATATTGATTTTTAATTTCTACAAACCCAACAGCATCCTTGCTCATTTCTATAGAAATTTTCTGATTTAGAATCACATCTACTGTTTGTATAAACTTATCTAGTATGGATTTTAAAATATCTATATTATTATTTTCATTCTTAGATTGCAGCAGCCAAAATAGCCCATCTTTTCCATCATCATATAATAAACAAGTATAGTGTTGTTGTAATAAATCATTCATGATTTTATAGTATGTAGTAATCACTACATGATGGTTTCGCATCATTTGATTATAAAAATCATTCAAAATATAAATATTTACAAGATATATTTTTTCTTCAATCTGAAATGGAAATTCTATTTTTAATTCCATAATCTTATTTCTTACCATTTTCATATTCTGTCCATACAAAATATTCTGTAATATATTTTGTACCACTAAATGATTCAAATACTGATTTTTTTCTATGCTCATATCTAGATTATGATATAATTGCAATTCCTTATTTTGTTCTTCTATGCATTCTCCAATGGTACGAATAATGGTTTCATCACTTTCTGTCTTTAATAAGTATTTTGATTTTGGTATTTTATCTGCTTGATAAATATAGTCAAACTTATCCATAGCTGTCAAAAATATGATTCTACAATTTTTCCATACTTCTAATATTTTATCGGCCATCTCTAATCCGTTGTACACAGGCATAGACATATCTAATAATGCAAAATCAAAATTCGTATTTTTAATCAAGCCAAATGCTTCTTCACTGGTGCAAGCTTTGTAGATTGTTAATTCCTCTTCAAAACTTTTTTGTAACACTTCACTTAAGTAATTTACAATATATACTTCATCATCCATAACCAACATATGATACATAATAATAACCATGCCTTTCTCTCAGCCTGGCTACTTTTGGCCAATGGCTACCTCTTCTTTATCTAAACACTTGTAACATTTTCTAGTACGGTAAACCTACTATAAGAGACTTTCCTGTTAGCAAGAAAGCCTCTTCCTTATATTTTTTATTGTATTTTCACTAATAGACTCTATCCTTTTACACTTCCAAGTACCAATCCTTTGGTAAAATACTTCTGTAAAAATGGATAAATACACATAATTGGTAATGCTCCTAAGAACAACTGTGCCGCTCTACCCGTCCTTACATTCATCATGGCTAACACCTGTGTATAATTTCCATTGCTTCTTTGCATCATTTCTTCAAAATTAGTCAGCAAATTATTCAAGTATGTTTGTAGTGGATAGTTTTCCGGATTGTTCATATAGACCATTCCACCAAACCAGTCATTCCAATGCCAAACGATACAAAACAAACCTACTGTTGCCAATGCTGGCTTTAATATTGGTAGAATAACGCGGCACAATATAACTACCGGAGAAGCTCCATCTATAGCAGCTGCCTCTTCTATTTCTTTTGGAATGTTTCTCATAAAATTCATTAAAATCAACATATTGTATACTGGTAAACCTCCGGGTAAAATCAATGACCATATGGAATCTTTCAGTCCCGCTTTTACTACAACTAAATAAGTTGGTATCATTCCTCCAGAAACTAACATAGTAATTACAAAAAATGCTGTATACCAATTTCTGCCTGCCAATTCATCTTTTGTTTTCGATAAAGGATATGCAGTCAGCACCATCAACACCATATTTATAAAAACACCTAAACCTACCCTTTTAATTGAAATCCATAAAGCACTCATGAATTTTCCATCTTTAAAGGCAAACTCATAAGATGCTAATGTAAAATCAATTGGTATAAAAGAAACCTTTCCTGCTGCTACTGCTGTACTACTACTAAATGAAACTGCCAAAAGATTGATAAATGGCAGTAAACATACCAATGACAATACTCCCAAAAATACGATATTAAACATATCAAAGAAATGTATTGGTTTTGATTTTCTATTTCTCATTTCTAACTCCCATCTTATATATCTTTAAAATACTCGGTATCCTGCAAACTTATCTGCTAAATAATATGATGAACAAACTAATACCGCTGAAACAACCGATTTGAATAATCCTACTGCAGCTCCTACAGAATACTGTGCTTGTTCAATACCTAAACGAAATACATAGGTATCAATAATATCACCACTTTCATATACAGCTGGTGAATACATGTTATATATTTGATCAAATCCATTATTCAATACATTACCCAATGCCAATACTGTCATTAAAATAACCGTAGGTAACAATTGTGGAATTGTTATTCTCTTAATTTGTTGAAATCTTGTAGCACCATCAATCATGGCTGCTTCATATAATTCTGGATCAATTCCTGTTAACGCTGCTAAATATACAACTGTTCCAAAACCGAATCCTTTCCAAACATCCGAAATAATCATTGTCCAAGGAAATATCTTTGCATTTCCTAAAAAATTAATAGGACCTACTCCTACTGCTAATAAACATTGATTAATCAATCCATCTGCTGAACAAATATCAATCATAACACCTGCTAAAATAACCCACGATAGGAAATTTGGCAAATATACTAATGTTTGATATATTTTTTTTACTCTTTTATTTTTTAATTCATTTAACATAATTGCTACCGTAACAGGCACTACAATTCCTAATACTAATTTGGCAATTGACATGTAAAATGTGTTCCATATTGTTCTTACAAAATTAGGTTGATTAAATATGTACTCAAAATTTGCAAGCCCTACCATAGGTGAAGAAAAACCCAATGCTGGATTGTATTTTTGAAAAGCCATAATCAAACCATATAATGGTATATATGAAAAAATTAAAATTACGATAATTCCTGGTACCAACATCAGATGATACTGCCATTGGTTTTTTAACTTTGTAAACATCTCTTTTCCCTTCCTTTACTACAAAGGGTATGTATACCACTGGATACACATACCCTTAAAATAGCAACTATCAAATGTAAAACATGAACTCTTAAATCTGTTCTACATTACAGTTCACATATGACCTGTAGCGTCTTATTCTGCACCATACATGGCTTGTACGTCTTGTGTTACTTGTTCTCCACCTGCTTGGTACCAATTTGCAACTAATGTATCAAAATAATCAACTGATTCTGATCCAATAATAATTTTTGTATATCCTTCAATCAATAAATCGTCTAATGTAGATCCCATTTGGTTAAGTGATTCTGGATTTTGTCCCCATAATTCAGAGAAAATATATCTTTCATTATCGATAATTTCTTTTCCTAATCCATATGCAGATTGTTCTGCTCCTTGTTGCATATAATCTCCATAAGATTCATACCCTTGATTTTCAATCCAATCAAGACTGCTTGTATATTTTTCCATTTGTCCTGGTGTTACTAAATTACTTGTATCTCCTGTTTCTAATGCTTCAGAAACACGTACATATTGTTCATAATCAGATTCTGGATTTGTAATCATAAATGCATTTGGTGTAAACTCTAGTGCTTGCATTTGCGTTCTCGTTTCTTCATCTAATTCTCCAACTGAATCTTCTGAAATTGCATATACATATGCATTCATTAATTTAATAACTGCTTCTGGATTTTTACAATCTTTGCTAATCACTGTGTATGCTGGGTTTGTAAATGGAATAGGTGATAACACTTCTTCTCCCGTTGCTGTTGGCACATTATAAGGTGTAAAAGTTGCTTCCGCACCTAAGTTAGCTACTACATCTTTTCCCATATATCCCCACCATTGATAAAATGGTTGCACGCCTGATTTTCCATTAATGACTGCTTCATTTGTTTTGTTGTAATCAGAAATAGCAAATTCCGAATCTAAAATTCCTTCTTGATACCATTTTGCATATGTTTCTAAAGCAGCTTTCATTTCTGGTTGTACTCCACCATACTCAATACCGTTATCTGTATTCACCCAAATGGTTGGGTAAGCTCCCCAAGCTGGAGCTAATATTTTTAATCCACTTAAATCTAAATCTGTAGCAATACCGAATCCACCGAAATTTTCTACAAATGCTTTACTCATCACTTCAAGATCTTCCATTGTTTCTGGATCTTCAAATCCTAATTCATTTTTCCAATCTTGACGAATCCATACATAATTAGGTTGGTTAATATATCCATAATCAAGTTGTGGAATTCCGTATAATTTGCCATCTGTTTTTCCAGTTTCAAATGTATCATCTGCATATTCCATATATGATTTCAAACGATCTGATGCATAAGTATCAAAAAGTTCTGTGATATCCATTACCATTCCAGCTTCTACTAATTGTGCCATCTGTGGTGCTTTTACCCAAAATACATCTGGAATACTTCCTTCTGCAATAGAAAGATTTGTTTTTGTTTCATAATCATCACTTACCCATTGTGTATCAATTTCCACATTCATCTTCTCTTCAAAAAAGCGAGTCCAAACATTTGATGTGATATCATCTCCCTCTGGATACACTTCGCCTGGATGGTGGAGTGCTACTGTTGTTAATGTTACCGCTTCTTCATAAGGTGCCCAAATATCTACTTCTTCTGGTGCCACTGTTGTTTGTTCTTGTGTTTCTGTTTCTACTTTTTCTTCTTTAGCACTTCCACAAGCCACTGTACATAAAGCCATGCTTGCTACCAAAATTGCTGCTAACCATTTTTTGTTCTTGTTCATACAAATCCTCCTAAAAGATAATAATTTTTATATGCATACTATATTTGATTTGCCCTGGTTCAACAATGTTGGATTTTTACATAGTTACAATATTTTTACTTTCTTGTCTTATTATATATTATTTTGTATTCTTTTTCCCTTTTAGAGGCTGGTTTTCACTGTCTTTTCACTTTCTACAATTAATTTTATCATTTTAATTTTTCTTTTTATTTGGAGATAATGTTATGTTTATTTTTATAATAATATTTTTTATTTCGGGTTATTATATTGCTTCTTTGAGGCATAATTTTGTTGTGTCGTCTCTTTTATATTCAATTTTACTCTATGTTTTATTCTACATATTCCTATAATTAGTGATTCTTCGTTCTATAAATTTTCGTACAAAAAGGTATTATAAATACTTGAACGATCAAGCTTTATAATACCTTTACCTACTAATTACACTTACCCTAGTTCTATTTTGTAGCACCACTTTTCTCTCTAAACAACGAACGCATCAACACAATAAAGGTGATTACTGTTGTAGTAGCTGCTAACACATCCGCTATAGGCTCTGCTAAAAACACTGCAAAAACCTTGTCTTCAAAGAAGTTCGGTAAAATAAAGATCAATGGAATCAATAAAATAATTTTTCTCAGACAAGCCAAGAAAACTGAAATTTTAGCATATCCCAGTGCTACGAAGATTTGTTGACAAGCAACTTGCAAGCCAATTACAAATAGCATTGCTGCATAAACTCTCATACTCCAAATTGTATAGGCAAGCAATGTAGGATCATTATTAAATAATGAAATAAACACTTGCGGCACTATCATTAAAAAGACCCAAACTAATGTGGTGAATCCTGTACAAATTGCAATTTCATATTTGATGGCTGATTTTACTCTATCAAATTTTCTCGCTCCATAATTGAAACTAATAATAGGCTGTATACCCTGCGTAATACCCGTTAAAGGCATAAAACTCAAACTCATCACACTACCCAAAATTGTCATGGCGCCTACTGCTAAATCACCACCATATTTTTGTAATGAAACATTAAAACAAATATTTAGAATACTTTCCGTAGAACTCATAACAAAGGGTGACAGTCCTAATGCCATAACTGGCAAGATAATAGCTGGTGAAAGTTTCATGTTCTTTTTTTGTATTTTTAATTTTGTTTTCTTTCCACACAAAAATTTTAAAACCCAAATTGCAGAAAGTGCCTGTGAAATTGTTGTAGCAAGTGCCGCTCCTTTTACTCCCATATTCAGTCCATAAATAAAGATAGGATCTAGAATAATATTAGTCACTGCACCAATTACTACGGTTAGCATACTAAATTTAGCAAATCCTTGGGTGGTAATAAAGGTATTCAAGCCCAAGGTGATTTGTACGAACATGGTACCAATTGCATAAATTCGTAAATAATCAAGGGCATATATGATGGTGTTATCACTAGCCCCAAATAAATACAGTAAATTCTCACCAAAAATTAATAATATGCTCATCAAAACAATAGCAGAAATCATCAATGCTGTTACACAATTTCCTAATATTTTTTCTGCTTCTTCATTATTATTTTTTCCCATAGCAATGGCTGCTCGTGGTGCACCACCCATTCCAAAAAGGGAGCTAAATGCGGATACAATCATAATAATAGGATAACAAAGTCCCAATCCAGTTAATGCTGCAACTCCAGTTTCTGGAATATGTCCAATATAAATACGGTCAACAATGTTGTAAAGCATATTTACAACTTGTGATATCACTGCTGGGATAGCAAGTGCCACTATCAATTTTACTACGCTGCCTTCTCCAAGTGTCTGTTCTTTATTCAAAATGTAATCCTTCTTTCTCTAAGTGTATTATATTTTCTAACATCTTTTCCAATGTTTGATTATATGCCAAAATTTCATCTTGGATGATTCCCTCATTTAAAGCTTCTGTAAATTTTTGTTGCATAGAAAAACCTGTCTGGGTAATATCATCAGCTTTCTCCGTCAAAAACAACCGTTGTTTACGGCGATCAACTTGATCCGTCTGACGTATCATCAATCCTCTTTGTACAAGCTTTTCCACCTCAACTGATACAATCCCACTCTTAATTCCCCGCAACGTGCAAATTTCTTGTGCCGTATTATACTGTGGATTATTGTGCAGAAACATAATAATATCAAATGCAGTAGATGCAAGACCATATTCTCTACAGTATTTCATTTTTATTTTATCATACACTGCCATTTGTCGCGTATGTAATGATATCACTTCGAATGTTTTCATTGGTATAACCACCTTCCTATTTGGATTTACTCAAAAAATCTTCCGACCTATAATTTTATTTTTGAATATTCTATTTTTAGAATATATTACATGTTATATTATGTCAATACAAAAAGTAACAAGAAATATTCTCAATTCCTTCTATTATATATTTAAGAAACAAAATAAAAATGCTAAGACTTAGGTTTATCCCCCATGCCTTAGCATTTTTTATCTCTTTATTCACCCAACAAATCTTGCATCTTTTTGATTAAAGACTGAAAATCTTCTTCTTTCATATTTCCCGTTTGCATCAAATACATATAGTCATAATAACTAGGAAGTGTTGGCAATCCTAATAATTCCATAGCAAATGCATGGGCTGCCACTTCACAACCTCGATTAATTTTGCAATATTTTTTCATTCCCAAGAATGAAAATCTTTCTACCTTTGGCAAATCATCTAGGATAGAAATCTTATTTTTATATTCCCAGAAATGATAGAACTCATGCGCCAAATGCACATGTAGTGCTTCTTCATAAGTAAGACTAATTCCATTCCAGTGACTAAACTTTGCTAGTTGTTCAATGGATTCTGTGTAAATTTCCACTTCACATTCACTTTTACTCATAGTTACTTGTCCACGAAGTATGACACCATAGCTTTTTTTGCCAGATTTAGAATATTTAATTTTGATACCATATTCTTTATAAAGCTCTTCTATATCTTGCCCAGCAAATTTCTGTGCAATTTCTTTTCCCTTGGCTAAGGGTAAGTCAACATATTGACTTAATTTATCTTTTTCTATTTTGTGATACAAAAGATCATTTGACAATTCACATAACGCTAAGGCTCTCACATCCATTTCAATAACCATCACTTTCTTACCTATTTTTTAAATGCCACTACTAAAATTTCATCCTCTGGAGTTAACATTTCTGTTTCTAAATCGAAGATAGAATATAATTGTTCAGCTGTTTGCATCCCTGTTAAATCAAGCATTTTTTCTTTATAGAATACAAATACCTTTGGAATGGTTGCATTAGCATCTGAATAAGTCGTATTCTCTTCTAAGAATTGTGGTAGCAATGCACTTTTTGAAGCTTTTTTCATTAAAATATGGGTTGCCTTTTCTTTTCTAAGACGTACTACACCTTCTCGATCTAATACGGCAATTGCTTGTTGTTTTACTTTAAATAATCCAAATTTTTTCTTTTCTTGAATACTTTCAAACAAATTCCAACGGCCTGTACCACAGATGAATTTCGTCTCTTCCTTTTGTGCACTCATAGAATCTGCTGCAATTTCTTGCAACGCTTCTGTATCTAATGCATCTGCTCCTAAGTCCTTTTGCCTGAATTCTGTTGCTCCAGTAGCAATAGCACGTAAAATATTCTTTTGAGAATCAATTTCAATAGAAACATCTACTGTCTCTTCGTTTGCTCCCGAAAGTACAATCCGTTCTATTATATCAGCACGAATTTTCTTAATATCCTCTTCTCCTGGATTCATAACCGTTCTTTCTAATTGTTCCCTTACCATAGCAAGTGCTACACCAATTGTTGAAATATATGGTGCATTTTTTGCCATTTGACTTTTTACCTTTAATTTTTCAGCCAATGAATTGACAATAACAGCACCACTTCCACCGCCACCAACAAGAGAAATAAAGGAACGATCTAATTCATATTCATCAATCAAATCTTCTACTACCACTGCTAATTTACTCATGGCCAAATCCATCACCTTACGAGCCGCTTCTTCTGCTGATAAGCCAACATGTTTTCCAAGAATTTCCCAAGCCGCCTTGTTGCTTTCTGGTACACCGTATGCATAATCACCTTCTGGTACATATCCCAATAAGTTTGCTACGCCTGCAAGAGTATATGAATAAGCATCTCCATTGGATGTTACCATAGTTGCATATTCACAAGGATCACCTGATCTTGGACTGACCAATACCACTTCACCATTTGTTATTTTACCAACTGGAGCAAAGCATTCATAATCTTTTCCTGCAATATGAGCGCTTCTTGGTCCAACATCTACGATTTTTCCATCTTGAATTCTAATCATACTTCCACCTGCAACACCTAATGTACGTACATCAAGACTTTGCAAGTATGTTTTGTGTCCTCCAACTTGGGCATATTTTATCATTACTTTTCCGTTTTTGATTACACTGATATCAACGCTAGTTCCACCTGCTTCAAAGAAAATTCCATCTGAAACCTTCTCATACATAAGGGCACCTGCTACACCTGCTGCAAGTCCTGATAACATGGTTAAAATAGGACGATTTCTAACTTCCTCTATGCTCATAACACCGCCGTCACAACGCATAATCATTAAGTTTGATTCAATTTTTGTATCACGAACCGCTTGTTCTGTCATATTAGCAGTTTCCATCATCTTTGGAATCAAGCTAGCATTCACAACGGCTGTACGAGTACGCATTTTCAACCCGTATAATTGACTAATCTCGTGACCACCAGTAGCATAAAGGCCTTTTTCTTTCGCGACTTCTGTGACACGCAATTCATTTTCTGGATTATCTACACTAAAGGCTTCACTGGCTACAATTACCTGTGCGCCATTTTCTTCTAATTCACTTACTGCTTCTTTAATTACATCATCTGTTAATGTTTTACTATCTCGAAACGTATGCACACTTTTCAAATATTTCTTTGGTGCTAATTCAATATCTTCTACTGCTGTTTCCCCTTTAGCTCCTCTAGCATCAAAACCCGTAGCCATTCCCAAAATTCCTACACTTGCCACGTCCCCTTCAAGAAGTGCATTGGTTGCTTGTGTGGTTCCATGGGCAATAAAAGTAACATTTTCCGGCTTAATTTCATACTCTTCCATAAGAGATGAAATAATTTTTACAACACCGTGTGCAACTCCTTCTTCATGGGTTGTTGGAATCTTTCTTTTTGCCATTACTTCATATGTTTCACTGTCAATGATAACTGCATCTGTAAATGTACCACCAACATCAATACCAATTCTAACCTTTTTATCCATTCTAATACCTATCACTTTCTCTCAGTCTGGCAATTTGTAGCCCTTTCATTTGTGAAAGGGCTACAAATTGCTAGTTGAAAAATCTTATTTTTTAACCTATATCCTTTTACTTTCTTTTCCTTTAAGCTGAAATCCCACAGACTATGCTACTATTATAACAAGGTCTGTAGGATTTGTAATCATAAGATTAAAGTGTAATGAAGAATGATGCAACTGCTAAACCAACAATTGTAGAAACCATAATCCAAAGGATTGTTTTCTTTAAGATTTCATTTACATCTACTTTTGTAAAATCTGATACCCAAACATTGTGAGAGTTTGTAGGATCACAAACTGCTTGTACGTTAGAGTCTAATCTTAAAGCAACCATGGCTGCAATTGGATTCATTCCAGATGCTGCTAATAATGCTACGATTCCACTTCCAAGTCCCCATACATTAAGTGGTCCACGATAAATAGCAAGGATACTTAATAAACCGAATACTAATACGAACATAATTGCACTCTTTGGAAGAATTGCAGTGATCAATGGTTGAAGAACTGCTGATACTTCTGCCGACATAACTGAATTTAACACCATACCGATACCACTCATTAATGCAATCGCACCTGCTGTATCTTGAATGCCTTCAATAAATGCACCTGATACAACTTGAACAATGTTTTTAGGTGTTGATAAAATTAATGTAATTACGATACCAATTAAAATTGAAGTTACTAATGATAATGAGAATACAAATACTAATACTACTGGAATAACTGGACTAATTAAAGCAATTGTTCTTACATTCTTTTCTGAGCTCACTTCTGAAGAAGGCATAGCCCATGCTTTACGTGTTTTTCCGCCTTTTAAGATTGAATATGAAATCCAAGCTACTGCTACAATAATTAATGGAAGTCCACACATCCAAGAATATGATGTAACTGTTTCAAGTGGAAGACCTAAGGTATCAATATATACACCTAAGGTACCAACACTAAATGTAACACCAATACCATTTGATAAAATAAGTACAACGCCCGCTACTAATGGTGAAACACCTGCTGAAATCATAATTGGAATAATGATTGTACCAACAAGGATTACCATACCTAAACCATTTGATGCTGCAAAGATTATTGAGCATACTGTTAAAAATGCCAATGCGATTGGAAGTGGTTTGTCACCAGCTAATTCTGCTGCTTTACGAATCATCGTATGTGTAATACCCACTTTTGTCAGTAATTTACCGAACCAACCACCATAAATGATACCCGCGATTGCTGTGCTCATTCTCATAGCACCACTTTCAATTACTGTACCTGCAATTGTTGTTACACTAGAATCTGAAGAAACTAATGGAATACCTGCTACTGCTGCAATTCCGATTGCCATAATAGGCAATGCTAAAATTGTTGGTAATTTACGTGTCATCATTAATGCCACGCATGCTGCAAAGATTAAGAAAATACCGATTGCTTGAAAAATCATTGTAATACCCTCCTACATGTGTTTGTTTTGTTTTTTGTTTCTATCTCAAGGCTTCTGCCTTAGATTCATTACTCTAAATATGCTTTTTGTTCTTTTAATTTATTTCGTAACTCTGCTATATCAATTTGTGAAGTATTTCCACTTTCAATGGCCATTGTAGCTGCAATCCCTGCTGCCTGACCAAGTGCTCCAACCGTTGGCGTTGTTCGTATGGCCGCCTGGGCTTCGAACGTAGTTGAAATACATCTTCCTGTTACAATTAGATTTTCAATTTCTTCACACACCATTGTGCCATAAGGAATTGAATAGTAACTTCCTGGCTCACTCATAAATGTGCTCATGGTTCCTTCACCTTTTGGATTATGAATATCAATTGGATATCCAGAATGTGCGATGGTATCTGAAAATTCTTTTCGTACAAGAATATCTTCTGCCGATAATATGTAAGATCCAACTAATTGCCTAGAACTACGAATTCCTACAGAAGGTCCTGTGAATTCTAATAATGCATGTTCAAAACCAGGTGCATGCTTCCGTAAAAAAACATCTAATTCTGCTGCCTGTTTTCTTCCAATATGCTCCGCTTCACTTAAACTAGCTGCATCTGTTGCATCATGGTCAATAATTCTGGTGGTGTTAATGATGTATTCTCCCTCACGTCCGGTCCCAAACATCAATACATTTTCACGTTGAATACTTAAATTTCCTGCTGCTTTTTCTTCCTTAAATTCTTCATCAAAACCTTCTAAATCCACAGGTATAGGTTGACTGAAAATCTCAAAATGTGGTGCAATATGTGGGAATTTATCTGGATTAGACATGACATATTCTTTCAATACTTTTGTGTCTACATCACAATACTTCATTTTTAATGTAAGTGGTTGAGAGGCTCCATCTTCAGGTCTACCTTTTACCATGGGTGCTCCTGACCAAGTTGCGATATCCCCATCTCCACTGGCATCAATATAAATTTTACCCGACACTGTATTAAGTCCATCTTTGTTGCAAACGGTTAAACCTGTAATCTTACTGGCTTCCGTCTGTACCGCACCTACTGCTGTATGGAATAATACTGTACAACCAGCTTCTGCCAGCATTTCATCCATAACTAGTTTCATTCCTTCTGATACGAAAGGTGTAATCGTCCGCGTATACTGTTTGCTATCAAGTACATGCCCTACTGAATATCCACCTGCAATCAACCTATCGACCAATTCCTGCATAACACCTTGTATTACTTGCTTATCTCCTGCATGAAATGTCATCATAGGACCTACACCACAACCAGTCAACGTACCGCCCAAATATCCATTTTGCTCTAACACTAAGGTAGTTGCTCCGTTTCTCGCAGCTGAAAGTGCTGCCGCAAATCCTGACACCCCTCCACCGATTACAACTACATCAAATTGATTTTCATAAATCATTTTTTTCATTGTATTGTTTTCCTCCTTCCAATTTTTTGTAATATTTTTATAGGATTCACAGTATGATTCTTAAAAAAATATTATATTTCACAAACATTTTCATTAACTAATACAAATACTATCATCTTTTTCAAAAACTGTCAATTGTATTGAAAATTATTTTTAACCAAAATTACATGACTGTTTTTGTTGATTTTTTACAAAATTTATTATTTTTAGACCATTTCTTATTATTAAAGTTTGGTTGCGTTTCTAAATTCCCCGTGCTATACTGATTAAATCAGCAAGGTGAAATTTGTAACACTCTCATAATTATTGCTTCCTATCATTCAAAACTACTTTGTTGAGAGAATAGGATAGCTCTACTCAGAAAAATACCATGATTTATCTTAAGATATATATTATATTTTATGCACAGTAAGGAGAAGCATATGCCTCACATAGTCGTAACCAAAATCCAATCCATGCAACAAAGTTTAACCGTTAGTGAAAATGAAATCGCGCAATATGTTATTCATAATATTGATGATGTAGTCACTAGTACCATTACAGCTATGGCAAAAAGTACTGGTACATCAGAAGCAAGTATTAATAGATTCTGTAAAAAAATAGGATATAAGGGATTTAATAGCTTTAAGATTGCTCTCGCACAAGAAAGTTATTATAAGACTATGAATGAAAATAACAGCGAAAAACACAATGACAGTTTAGTTTCAAGTGTCAGTCATGATTATCGCCAAATGCTTGTGAACACAAGTGCTATGTTAGATGAAGATATTGTCGGTTATGCTGCCAATGCAATCAATAAAGCGGAGCATGTTTTCATTTTTGCTACCCCTACAACTTCCTTGGTTGCTCAAGAATTTGAATTCAAATTAAACATGACTGGAATATTTGCAAAAACATCTATAGATATTTCATTTATGCGTGTTGCTATCAACAATATGACTGCAGATGATTTAGTTATCATCATTGCACCAACAGTTTTGAATAATGATTTATACCAGATTCTTGCTTTATGCAAGGATAGAGATGCTACAATTGTTACAATCACTAGCTCCGACAGTCCAAAGCTAGTAGGATTATCAAATTATAAATTTATTATCAGCGATAAAATTTCTACCAAACACTCTGTTTCACTATCTAACAACTTAGTTTATCTCTATGTCATAGATGTGATTTATTGTTCCTTATTAAATCAAAGTAAAGAGCGCAAAAGAAGACGGCTGAATAATAATATCGCTTTATCTAGCCTGTCAGCTACACAAGATCTTTATTATAACGTGTAAATAACAGTTCCACCATGCAAAAAGAAGAATAGAAATTGACATAACCGTTTACTGTCAATTTCTATTCTTCTTTTTTATATGGCACTCTGCCACATGTCTATTATCTATTTTCAAATCCATTTCTCGTAACTCTTAAATAATATACTAACAATACAATCCAACATAATGACCATGAAATTGGGTAAGATACATATAGCGTTTCCAAAGAACGAAACTGCGTAAATACCCCAAATATCCAAATCACTCTAAACCCACATACTCCGATTACCGTAATAATCATAGGACCTAATGAACGTCCTACTCCACGCAGGAAACCTGTTGTGGTATCCATTAGCCCACAAGAAAAGTAAATCATACAAAAAATAGTAAGACGATTGATACCGATTGCTATGGCTTCTGGATCTGTGGTATATAAACCAATTAATTGTTCTCCGAAGATCCTAAATGTAGTACTCATCACCACTGCAATGACTACTACAATCCCATAGCCACAATATAAATTTTTACGAATTCTGTCATATTGTTTTGCCCCTTTATTTTGTCCAGCAAATGTAATCACCGATTGCTGCACGCAATTAATTCCTGTATACAAGAAACCTTCCAAACTTGCAGACGCTGCATTTCCAGCCATAGCAACTGAACCAAAACTATTAATTGATGATTGAATCAACACATTAGAGAAAGCAAAAATTGTAGTTTGCAAGCCTGCTGGAAGTCCCACTTTTATAATTTTAATTGCCTGCTCTTTATGAATGTAAAGCTTAGACCACTGTAATTTTAACGAGCCTTCACTGTTCAACAAGCATCTAATAATCAAGCATACGGAAATGCCTTGAGAAATAATTGTCGCCAATGCAACTCCTGCTACATCCATCTGTAGCGGTACCACGAAAATTAAATTCAAAATCACATTGATAATTCCTGCAATTCCAAGATATCGTAACGGCCTTTTCGTATCTCCCGTAGCTCTAAGAATAGCTGCACTAAAATTATAAACCAAATTAAAAGTCATCCCTAGAAAAATAATGCGCATATAAATAATCGCTTGTTCAATCACATCATCTGGAGTAGCCATCATAACTAACAGGCTAGGGGTTACAAGAATTCCCACTATCGTCAATACAAGCCCTGCCAGAATAGCAATCAGTAATGATGTATGCAATGTTTTTTGTATACTATCCTCATCTTTGGAACCAAAATATGTTGCCATCACTACATTAGTTCCTACCGATAATCCAATCAATGCATTAATCAATAAATTGGTTAGTGACCCTGTAGAACCAACCGCCGACAAGGCTGTTGTTCCTGCAAATCTTCCTACAATAATCACATCCACCGCATTATATAACAGCTGCAACATTCCTGTAAAAAATAATGGAATAATAAAACGTACCTGTTTCCCAACAATGGAACCTGTTGTCATGTCAATCTGATTCTTCTTGTCCATATTCTCTATCTCTTTTCCTAATCCTGTATTTTCACACAATCATAATGTATCATATCTTATGAAAATAAATTTCATTAGCTTAATTTACACCTTAGAGGTGGTCTTGTCAACTTTAAATACAGAATGTATTGGTACAATAAAATAAATAGTTACAGTTCACACGTGACCTGTAACGATACAAAAATCCATTTAAAATTGCCTACGGCAATGGGATTTTTGTACTATTTCATCATTTTCATACGTACTATGCAGTAAATGCATAGTACTGTGTGAACTGTAACAATAAATATTCATGATATGAACATCAAAAAACCCTCTTGACAATACAACAAATATGTTGTATTGTCAAATTACTACTGTAGCTGATAGAGGAATTAAATGAGAATACATTCATATATAAACAATTCTGGTAGTGACTTAATTGAAAAATATATAAATAGTCTCACAACCGATGAACAAATTGATGCATATGATGTTCTTACACAACTAGAAAATGGTTATCTAAATACACTCCACTTCAAAAGATGGCAAGGGAAGATTTATGAAGTTTATTTTTATAAACACAATCGTTTATTTTATGTGATTGTAAATAATGAAAATATTTACTTGCTACATGCTTGCCGAAAACAAAAGAATAAGACAGAAAAAAGAGATAGCTCTATTGTCCAAAAACGTGCCAAAGAATCAGGCAAAATATTACACCAAAGATTTCTCTAACTTTATCACTCGTTTTTAATATCATTTAATATTAAAATCAAGTACAATGAGAGATACTATACCGTACAGATAAAATAAATCCCCCAATAAGCACCAAAAAAATTTCAGAATTACAGAGGATAAATAATGCTTACTATAAAAAATAGATTAACAACCAATTATTTAATGTTACAAAAAAGGAGGTGTGAATTATGCCATTTAAACAAGCAAATATTCAAGAAAAAATAACTAAGAAAGCAGCTACCGATGCCGATTTCAATGTAGCATGGAAAAACAGTAGGAATGAATATTCGTTATTGCATGATATCACACAAAAGAGAAAAGAATTGCAATTAACCCAAAAACAACTTGCAGAAATTTCCAACTGCACACAGCAAGAAATTTCAAGACTGGAGAACAGGGAGCATAGCCCTGCTTTGAAAACCATATGTCGTATTGTAAACAGTATGGGCTATGAGTTGATTTTAAAGAAAAAATGCAATTAAAAATAGCTG